>CACBIM010000007.1 GCA_902539295.1 uncultured SAR116 cluster alpha proteobacterium | reverse complement strand
TCTTTTACAAACAATGGGCTAAATATTGCTTTACTTTCCTTTGGCAAAGGGATCATAGGCAATAACTTGATAATTTTTCCAAATCGAAAAAATAAACCATCATTTTTACCAAATAAAACATCTAATCTAACAATAGAAATGTCTTCAAATATTTCTTTCATTCTGCTTTCTGCAAATCCTCTACTTTTTGAAGATTTGCTTATAGATTTTTCATCAGCCCAGCGATCAGATATATGAATAAGTTGTTTAACTTTATGTTTTTTTGACAATTGTGCTATTTGAATTGGTGCGTCAATATGAATATTCTTAAAATTTTGGCTCCCATATTCAAAAAATAAGGCAACTAAATTTATTATTATATCACAGCCTTCTATAAATGTTTCTACTTTTTTTTGATCATTAATATTTCCAGTGTAAGTTGTAACCTGGCCTAAATCACCTATTAAATTAAGTGATTTTTTATCAGAAGCATTTCTAGAAAATATTTTAATCTTATAGCCTGATTTACATAATTTTGAAACAAGCTCCATTCCTAAAAAACCAGAGCCACCGAAAATACCTATAATATCTTTATTCATAATAAACTATAATTAATAAATCACTTTTATAACCTTCTAAAGTAATATATGATTACCTATTAAATTGATTATTTAAAATCAAGGAAATTTATATTTAATTTTACAAATGACAGTTTATTTTCACGAAGACGATATTCCAAATGAGATTCAATTAGAAGGCTCTTTAGCGATTGATACAGAAACTATGGGGCTTAAAACTAACAGAGATAGGTTGTGCCTAATACAAATTTCATCTGGTAATGGAGACGCTCATTTATTAAAAATAGAAAATAACAAACTTAATTCAAAGCAAAAGTATAAAAATCTTAAAAAAATTTTACAAAATAAAAATATTTTAAAAATATTTCATTTTGCTCGATTTGATTTAGCTGCATTAAATTTTTATGTTTGCAAAGTAGAAGGAAATATTTGGTGTACCAAAATTGCCAGTAAGCTTTCTAGAACCTATACCAACAAACATGGATTAAGTGATTTAACAAGAGAATTACTTTCAATTGAAATTTCAAAAGAACAACAAAGTTCTAATTGGGGAAGCAAAATAATTTCAAAAGAGCAGAAAAGTTATGCTGCAAATGACGTTTTATACTTGCATAAATTAAAAGAAAAATTAGAAGCCCTTCTTTTACAAGAAAATAGGATTGAATTAGCTGAAAAAGTTTTTGCTTTTCTAAAAGTCAGAGTTGAGCTTGATCTAGCTGGATTTGAAGATTTAGATATTTTTGCACATTAATTAACAAATTATTAAATTAATATATGAAATATTTAAGTAAATTATCAACTCTGATCGGGGTATCATTATTTCTAATGATACTTTTAAGTTTTTTTTGGTGGCAAGCAAAATTTTCAACAAAAAAGATCTTAATCGATTTAAATGACAATAAGAGCAATCCATCCTTAAACATAGAAGGGGCTAAATATTCTGGTTTTTCTCAAAATGGACAAAAATTTTCTGTCTCCGCCAAATTAATTACTGAAAACCAATCAAAAATTAATGTTTTAAATTTAATTAATCCAAACGCTATTTTTGAAACAAAGAAAAGTTTAATAACTATTTCTTCAAATATAGGTGAGTTTGATTTGAAAAATAAACATTTATTTCTTTCAGACAATGTTTCATTTATAGATGAAAATTCAAACTTTACGCTTACATCAAATGAACTTAATGGCATCCTAGTTAAAGGTGAGTTTTATTCAACACAGCCTGTTCAATTTAATTTAAATTCTGGTTTTTTAAGATCGGAGAATTTCTTTTATAATCAAAATGAAAATAAAGTAATATTCATCGGTAGAACAAAACTTGTTTTTTTTAAATAATTATAATTTAATAAAAGTTGTTATGTTTTTAAGCATCTGTAATTTAAAAAAAATATTTTTTATTTCCATACTTACTAGTTTTTCCTTATATGTGGCAACCGCAACTGAGCTTAATGCAGAAAACAAGATTGAAATAAAGGCTTCTGAAAAACTTGAATGGTATCAGTTGGAAAATAAAATTGTTGCTTTAGGCGACGCTGAGGTTAAATCAAGTCTTTTTTCAATAAATGCTAATGAAATTATTGGGTCCTATGAAGGGTTAATAGGAAAGGGTAAAATACAAAATCTCATAGCAAGTGAAAAAGCGACATTTAAGACATCTCAAATAACAATCAATTCAAATTTTATGAATTATAACTTAGCAAAAGAAACATTACTAGTTGAAGGTGATAATATTTCGATGATTTCAAATTTAGGTACTGTTTATTCTCAAAATAGACTACTATACATCAAAGGTGAAAAAAAAATTTTATTAGTTGGGAATGTTTTGATAATTTCAAAAAACCCTGAGGCTAAAATAAATGCTAATAAATTAACAATAAAAATTGATAAAAATGAAAATATAATATACGTCAAAGCAATTGATAATGTTAATGTCACCATTGATAGCTTGCAACAAAATATTTCATCAAATGAGGCTGAATTTTTTAATCTTGAACGGAAAATAAATTTCAAAGGCAATGTAATAATAAAACAAAATGAGAGCTTCATAAAAGGGAATAGTGCTGTAATTGACTTTGAAAAAGGCTTGAGTAGTATAACTTCAAATAAAAAAAATTCAGTAACTGGAGTTTTTTATTAATAAATATTTAGTAATTTAAATGATGGAAATTAAAAATTTTAATCAAACAAAACTAGTTAAAGACAGAAATTGTTTGAAAGTAAAAAATCTAAGTTCTTTTTATAAAAAAAAGAAAACTCTCAATGACATTAGCATTAATGTAAAAGAAGGTGAGATTGTTGGACTCTTAGGACCTAATGGAGCAGGCAAAACAACTTGTTTTCATTGCATTGCAGGTCTACAAAACATCAGCCATGGCAATATCAAACTAAATGATTTTAACATTACCAACTTGCCTATTTATAAAAGAGCAAAACTTGGGTTAAATTACCTTCCACAAGAAACATCAATCTTTCGCGGACTAACTGTTGAACAAAATATTTTTTCAATAATACAATTAAACAAATTAAAAAATAATAATGAAAATAATGAATTTTTAAATGAATTACTAAATGAATTTTCATTGGATCATATAAGGAATGCGTCTGCTTTGACTTTGTCAGGCGGTGAAAGAAGGAGAGTTGAAATAGCTAGAGCTTTGGCGTCTAAACCAAAATTTTTACTTTTAGATGAACCTCTTGCTGGTATTGACCCTATAGCTTTAATTGAAATTAAAAATATCATATTTAAACTTAAAGAGAAAAATATTGGCATATTAATTACAGACCATAATGTAAGAGAAACACTTAATATAGTAGATAGAAGCTACATACTTCATGATGGAAAAATAATTTCATCTGGCTCTTCTGAACTTTTATTAAATGATAGTGATGTAAGAAGAGTATACTTGGGTGAAAAATTTAAATTATAAAGCTATTGACAAAAATTCGTTGATATTCTAATTACCTTTTTTCAAACGAGTTTCATATGTTATCAGATCTACTTAATACAAACCACATTTTATTTGGTATAAATGTAAAAAATAAGAAACATTTATTTCAAGAACTATCTTTAAAGTCCGAAAATTTTAACAAATTAATAAACCAAAAAATACTTTTTGAAAAAATTATCCAAAGAGAAAAGCTTGGAAATACAAGTATATCTAATGGGATTGCAATGCCATCCGCTTTAATAGATCAAATTGAAAAATCTTTTGTGTTATTTACTACATTATCAAACCCTATTGATTATGGATCTGCAGACAAAAAACTAGTAGATTTAGTCTGTTTAGTAGTGTCACCTACATCCTCTAAATCAAAACATTTATATATATTATCTAACTTCTCTAGGCTTTTGAAAAACAAACATATTGCAACTCAACTCAGGGGATGTGAAAACTCAGATTCTTTGTTTGCTGTTTTATTAAATTTTAATTTAAGCTCTGCTGCTTAATTAAACATCTGGTGGAGCTGATCGGGATCGAACCGACGACCTCTTCAATGCCATTGAAGCGCTCTCCCAACTGAGCTACAGCCCCAAAAAAGTGAAAACTATTTATTTTTCATCGTCATCTATTTCAACATCTAAAACAATATCATTTTCACCGTCAATTAAATTAATATCATCATCAGATATATTTTCCTTGAGTTCATTGTCTACTGCTTCATCTAAACTAACTTCATCATCGAGAAGATCATTATCTAGAATATCAGGGCCGTTTGAATTATCTTCACTTAAAGATTGTTCTTCAGTATTTTTTTTGAGATTTTCTTCTGCCTCATTTTTTTTGGTTTTTGTTTTTACTTCATTAATAATAACTTCACCCCCACAACTAGGGCATATAATAGGATTTTTATTAAAGTCATAAAACTTTGTGCCACATGGACCAGTTCTTTTTGTACCCCACTCAGGCTTAGCCATATAAGTATCTCCATAATTCATAAAAATAAAATTATAAAAGGGATTTGACTTATTTCTTTAAAAGTGTCAAAGGGTTTTTTTAAATTTATGTTATAAATATTTTTAAATGAAACATATAATATCAAAAAAGTCATTTAGACTAGTTGGTAGTTCAAAAGTGCCTGGGGATAAATCAATTTCACACAGAGCGCTTATAATAACAAGCATGTGTATCGGCCAATCCAAAATAAAAGGTCTGCTTGAGAGTGAAGATGTTTTTGCCACAATGAACGCACTGAAAAAGTTAGGTGTAAAAATTGAGAAATCAAATGAGTATTGGTTTGTAAATGGTGTGGGCCTCTTTGGGTTTAAAGAGCCAATAGATTATTTAGACCTTGGCAATTCTGGAACCGGAGCAAGACTTATTTTAGGAGCTATAATGGGCTCAAATATAATTGCCAATTTAAAAGGGGATATATCTTTAAGCAAAAGACCAATGGATAGAATCCTGACCCCATTAAAAATGATGGGCGCAAAACTAATCTCAAGCAATAATGAAAAACTACCATTAACAATTAAAGGGCCAAAAGAGGTTTTTCCAATAAATTATTCTTCAAAGATATCATCTGCTCAAATAAAGTCGTCAATTTTATTATCTGGTTTAGCAGCTTCTGGGACAACAGTATTTAAAGAGCCAAATGAGAGTAGAAACCATACAGAAAAAATGCTCTCATATTTAGGTGCAAACATTCAATCAAAAACGTTAAAATTTGGAGGATATAGAGTAGAATTAAAGGGGAACCCTGTTTTAAAAGGTGGCAATATATTTGTCCCTTGTGACCCCTCGTCTGCTGCTTTTTTAATTGTAGCCGCAGTTATTTGCCCTGAAAGCAAAATTGAACTTCATAATATTATGATCAATAAAGGTAGAGACGGTTTGTTTAAAACTCTAAAAGAGATGGGAGCAAAAATTAAAATCTTTAATAAAAAAAATATTGGGGGAGAGGAAATAGCCACTATAATCGCTGAATATAGTCAACTTAAAGGTATCTCGGTTTCATCAAAAAGAGCACCTAGCATGATTGATGAATATCCAATTCTTTCGATTGCTGCCTCGTGTGCAAATGGTAAAACAACCATGCATGGCATTTCTGAACTAAGGGTAAAAGAATCTGATAGAATAAAAATAATGTCAAATGGCTTGGTTAAAGCTGGTGTTAAAACTATCGAGAAACCTGAAAGCTTAACAATTTATGGCAGTGAGGTAGCTGGAGGTTGTACAATAGATAGTGAACTAGATCATAGGATTGCAATGTCATTCTTGATTTTAGGCCTAATATCAAAAAAACCAATAAAGGTTCTAAGACCGTCAACAATTCAGTCAAGTTTTCCAAATTTTTTTAAAACAATGATTGAACTTGGGGCTAACTTTGTTAAAGCATAAAATGATTATAGCAATTGATGGAACAGCATCATCAGGCAAAGGGTCACTAGCAAAAAATCTATCTTTATCGCTAAATTTACACCACCTAGACTCAGGTTTGTTTTATAGAGTTTTAGCTTATCAAGCTATAAAAATGGGAATAGAGAGGAAAATCGATTTGATTGAACTTTCAAAAAAACTTTCAATAAAAAAAATTATAAAAATCAAAAAATTGGCAGGTGAAAATTTAAGATCAACACTGGTAAGCAAAAAATCTTCACAAATTGCTCCCGAAAAGAATATTAGAGAAGCGCTAATTAAGCTTCAGAGAGAATATGTAAACCAATTTCTAATTTCTCATGATGGTGTAGTAATTGATGGAAGGGACATTGGTACAATCGTTTTTCCAGATGCAAGTTTTAAATTTTATTTAGACGCTGATATTAAAATTAGAGCAGAAAGACGAACACAACAGTTGATTCATTTAAATTATGAGGTTATATACCTTGATGTATTAAATGACCTTATATGTAGAGATAAAAGAGATAAAAATAGGATTGAAGGCCCATTGAAAAAAGCAAAAGACGCTTTTTACATTGATACTGGGAATATATCTGAAGAAATTGTTTTGCAAAAGGCATTAAACATTATTAAAAGTTTTTAGATTTTGGGCTTAAATCTAATATTGTTTATTAATTAAGCTGGTAAAAAAACCATTATTTTTATAAGCCCATGGTTACCCATTAACCAGCATGGGTATACAACTTGTTTGGTTGTATATATATATTGAGGTAAATTAAATATTATGGAAAATGCGAACAATAGCAAAAAAAATGAGTCATTTGCAGATCTGCTTGAAGAAAGTTTTGCAAAAAACTTAAAAATTGAGGGCAGTGTTGTAAAAGGTAAAGTTGTAAGCATAGAAAATGATATTGCTTTAGTAGATGTGGGTTTGAAATCCGAAGGAAGAATTTCAATGAAGGAATTTGGATCTTACGGAGCTAAATCTGAAATTCAAGCTGGTGATTTAGTTGATGTTTTCATTGAAAAAATTGAAGGGCGAAATGGAGATACAGTTCTAAGTAGAGAGAAAGCAAAAAGGGAAGAATCTTGGTCAATTTTAGAAATTGCACATAAAAAACAAGAACGTGTAACTGGTATTATTTTTGGCAAAGTTAAAGGAGGATTTACAGTAGACCTTGAAGGCGCTACAGCATTTCTTCCTGGTAGTCAAGTTGATATAAGGCCAATAAAAGATTTAAATTCTATTATGGGTGGCCCTCAATCATTCATGATTTTGAAAATGGATAGAAAAAGAGGAAATATAGTTGTATCCAGAAGAGCTGTTTTAGAAGAATCTAGAGCAGAAGCAAAAACTGAACTTGTATCTAATTTAAGTGAAGGTCAAGTTTTAAAAGGTATTGTTAAAAATATTACTGACTATGGTGCATTCATTGATTTAGGTGGTGTTGATGGTTTGCTTCATGTGACTGATATTGCTTGGAAAAGAGTTTTACACCCATCTGAAGTTTTGAAACTTGGAGATACGATAACTGTACAAGTAATTAAATTTAATAACGAAACACAAAGAATATCTTTAGGAATGAAACAATTAGAGGAGGACCCATGGACATCTATAGAAAAGAAATATCCAATTGGTTCAAAAACCACAGGAAGAATAACAAATATAACCGATTATGGCGCTTTTGTTGAACTTGATGCTGGTATTGAAGGACTTGTTCATGTCACTGAAATTAGCTGGACCAAAAAAAATATTCACCCAGGAAAAATTGTTTCTACAAGCGAACAAGTCGAAGTAATGGTTTTAGATATTGAAGAAGAAAAAAGAAGAATATCACTTGGTTTAAAACAGTGTGTTGAAAATCCTTGGCAAGAATTTTTAAATAATCACCCTAATGGCTCTGTACTAGAAGGAGAGATTAGAAATATCACTGAATTTGGTATTTTTGTAGCTGCATCAGACCAAATTGACGGTTTAATTCATCTATCAGATATTTCATGGGAAGGAAATGCTGAGGAAATAATTTCAAACTTCAAGAAAGGCGATCTTATAAAAACTAAAGTTTTAGATGTAAGTGTTGATAACGAAAGAATATCTCTTGGTATCAAGCAACTTGAACCTGACCCTTTCGCCGATGGTTCTTTGAAATTAAAAAGAGGTATGATTATTACTTGTGTTGTTGAAGACGTTCTGGATCAAGGTCTAGATGTTGAAATAGTTGATGGCCTAAAAGGATTTATCCGCAAATCAGAACTTTCTAGAGATAGAGAAGAACAAAGACCTGATAGATTTGCAAAAGGAGATAAAGTTGATGCACAAATAACGAATATTGATAAAAAATCAAGAAAAATAACTCTTTCTATAAAGGCTAGAGAAATACTAGAAGAGAAAAAAGCAATGAAAGATTATGGCTCTTCTGATAGTGGTGCTACATTGGGAGATATACTCGGTGTTGCTCTTAATGCTGATAAAAAATAAAAAAATATCTATACTTTTAGACTAGAATTTATATGTTATTATAATTTGAATTTAAAGGTTAATTATTTAATGACTAAATCAGAATTAATATCTAAGATAGCAAGTAGATATCCTACATTATATTTAAGTGATATTGAAAAAATAGTTTTTACTATAATTAATGTAGTATCTGAGAACATTTCTAAAGGTAATAGGGTTGAATTGCGAGGTTTTGGGACCTTTGGCCTTAAAGAGTTAAAAGCAAGGAAGAGCAGAAATCCAAGGACTGGAGATACAGTTTTTGTTGAAAACAAACGTATACCGTATTTTAGAATGGGAAAAAAACTAAAAGAACGAATTAACAGATAAAATAATTAATGAATATTATTTATAAAATCTTAGCTTTTACACTAACTCTACCTACGCTATTATTTTTTTCAATATTTACTTTATCTAATTCAAACTTAACTTTTATCTCCCTTTGGCCATTTGACTATAAAATTTTTCTTCCTACTTGGTCTTTGTGTATAGGATTTTTTGTTATAGGTTTATTTTTAGGCTGTGCATTAATGTTTGTGCACAAATTAAATAATTACTTTAAATAGATAATTAGCTTATGACTGAAATTAAGGTTTGCGGCATTAAAAAAGAAGATGATTTATTAAGATTAATTGACTTGAATGTTACATGGGCAGGTTTTGTATTTTATAAAGATTCGATCAGAAATGTTGATTATAATCATGATAGTCTTTTTGAAATAGCAAGGAATAAAATTGGAATAGTATCCCTTTTTGTTAACCCTAGAAATGAATTTATTTCAAAAATTGTAAAAACAGTTAAACCTGATTTGATCCAATTACATGGATTTGAAACGCCTAGTAGATGTAATGAAATAAAAAAAATGTTTGGAATACCTATAATGAAAGCTATAGAAGTTAAAAATTCTGAAAGTTTAAAACAAGTCTATAAATATGAAGAAATAGTTGATAAATTTTTGTTTGATTCCAAATTAACTAAGCAAAAATTACAAGGAAAGAAAACTAATAAAATAAACTGGGATATTTTAAAGCAATACAGAGGTGATAGGAAATGGATGCTGGCAGGTGGTTTAAATCATAGAAATATCATAGAAGCAATAAAGAAAAGTAATTCGAAAAATGTTGATGTTTCAAGTGGAGTTGAAAGTTCACCTGGTGTAAAAAGTAAAGTATTACTAAATAAATTTATTAATAAAGTGAGAAGTCTAAACTCTTAATTATTTAAAAAATGGACAATAAAAAAATAAACTTTAATTCACTTAAAAATCAGCCTTCTGACGATGGTAAGTTTGGAGAATATGGAGGTATGTTTGTTGCAGAAACTCTTATGCCCCTTATATTAAGTTTATCAAAAAACTATAACAAGTTAAAAAAAAGTTCGTCATTTCAAGAAAAATTAAAATACTATCAAAAAAACTATATAGGAAGACCATCTCCCCTTTATTTTGCAAATAGAATTACTGACTATTGTGGTGGTGCTAAGATTTTCTTCAAAAGAGATGAATTAAATCATACTGGCGCACATAAAATAAATAATGTTATTGGACAAGCATTACTAGCAAAAGAAATGGGTAAAAATAAAATTATTGCTGAAACAGGCGCAGGACAACATGGAGTTGCTACTGCTACAGTTTGCGCTCTTTTTGATATGGATTGCGAAGTTTTTATGGGTGAAGAAGACATAGAAAGACAAAAACCAAATGTAGAAAGAATGCAATTACTAGGTGCAAAAATTATTCCAGTATCATCTGGTACAGGAACACTTAAAGATGCAATGAATGAGGCTCTTAGGCATTGGGTGTCTAATGCTAAATCTCACTTTTATATAATTGGAACAGTTGCTGGTCCACACCCTTATCCTATGATGGTGCGTGATTTTCAGTCTGTTATTGGAGAAGAAGCAAGAGATCAAATCTTGGAAATAGAAAAAAAATTACCTTCAAAAATTATTGCATGTATTGGAGGCGGGTCAAATGCTATGGGCTTATTTCATAGTTTTTTAGATGATGATAAAGTTGAGATAATTGGTGTTGAGGCAGGTGGAAAAGGTGTAAATTCCAAACTTCATGCAGCTTCTTTAACAGGTGGAAAACCTGGCATTTTACACGGAAACAAAACCTATTTACTTCAAGACTTTGACGGACAAATTATAGATGCACATTCAATATCTGCTGGGTTAGACTACCCAGGAATAGGTCCTGAACATTCCTGGCTTAATGATATTGGTAGAGTGCAGTATAAAGCTTGTACTGATGATGAAGCGCTTGAAGCTTTTCATTTATGTTCAAAACTTGAAGGAATTATACCTGCTCTTGAACCTGCACATGCTTTACATATTACAATTCAAGAAGCAAAAAAAATGAAAAAAGATGATATTATAATTATGAATATGTGTGGTCGCGGTGATAAAGATTTAAGTGCTGTTTTGCCAAAATTAAAAGCGATGGGCAAAATATAACAAATGAAAAATAGGATTTCACAGCTTTTTATTAATTTAATAGAAAATAAAAGAGCAGGTTTGGGTATTTTTATAACTGCAGGTGACCCGAATTTAAATACTTCACAAAAAATTTTTGACAGCTTACCTGACTTTGGTGCTGATTTCATTGAGCTTGGGATGCCCTTCTCAGACCCTATGGCTGATGGCCCTGCCATTCAGGCGTCATCTTTAAGGGCACTTAATCAAGGAATGAACCTTAAAAAAACTCTTTTGATGGTTAAAAACTTCAGAAAAAAAGATATAAAAACACCTGTAATTTTGATGGGTTATTATAATCCTATTTACCAATATGGTGTAAAGAAATTTATTACAGACTCACATAATTTTGGAGTTGATGGCTTTATTATTGTAGACATGCCACCAGAAGAAGATAAAGAATTTGTAAAGTATTTAAAAAACACAAATATGGATTTAGTAAAACTTCTTACCCCAACAACTGACGAAGAAAGATTACAAAAGGTTTTAGAAAACTCATCTGGTTTTTTATACTACGTATCTGTGACAGGTATAACAGGTACCAAAAAGGCTTCTATAGAAGAAATAGAAAAATCATTAAATAGAATTAAGATATTCACTAAACTTCCAATTGCTGTGGGATTTGGTATTAGAACTCAAAAGCAAATTAAAGAAATATCTAATGTTGCAAATGCAGCAGTGGTAGGTAGTCATATTGTCAAAATCATTGAAAATGAATATACAAATAAAAAAAATAATCTTTTTAATGTAGAAAAAGTATTAAATGAAGTTAGAACACTTTCATCAGGTCTAAACTAAAAGGGCGAACATATGAATTGGTTAACAAAATCAGTACTTCCTAAAATAAAAGCATTTGTTAACAAAGAGGAAACAAAACAAAATCTTTGGATTAAATGTAAATCTTGTGATCAAATGATATTTGAAAAAGATCTAAATAAAAATTTCAATATTTGTACGACCTGTAATTTCCATATGCCTCTTTATCCAAAGGAAAGAATGAAATTTCTACTTGATGATAATACTTTTGAACAAATTGACTATTCAACAGAAAATCAAGATATTTTAGGTTTTAAAGATTTGAAAAAATATTCTGATAGGCTGAAAGATTCCAAAAGAAAAACTGAACAAGATGACTGTATATTACTTGTAAAAGGTAAAATTGAGAGCTTCCCAGTAGTTATTGCTGCATTTGACTTTAGATTTATGGGTGGTTCAATGGGAAGATCTGTAGGAAATGCATTCATCAAAGGAGCCAATATTGCTTTAGATCAGAAATGTGCTTTTGTAACCATTCCTTCATCAGGAGGTGCAAGAATGCAAGAAGGTATAATTTCACTAATGCAGATGCCAAGAACCATTGCTGCTTTGCAAATGATAGAAGATGCAAAATTGCCTCATATTGTTATACTAACAAATCCAACTACTGGAGGAGTTACAGCAAGTTTTGCAATGCTAGGAGATATCCATATTGCAGAACCAGGTGCAACTATAGGTTTTGCTGGAAAAAGAGTAATTGAAGAAACTGTGAAGGAAAAATTACCTGAAAATTTTCAAACTTCTGAATACCTTTTAGAACATGGAATGGTTGACATTGTAGCAGATAGAAAAAAACATAGAGAAATACTGTCCAATATATTAGATATAACTTTATCTAATAAAAATTAAATTGCATGAGTTTAAAAGAATTAGATGATATTTTAATTAAAATTCAAGAGTATCATCCAAAATATATTGATTTAAATTTAAAACGAATTAATCGACTATTAGAAGATTTAGGTAATCCTCATCAATGTTTACCACCAACAATTCATATAGCAGGTACTAATGGAAAAGGTTCAACGCTTTCAATTTTAAGATCAATGTTAAAAGAAAGTGGTCTTACTGTTCACTCATACACTTCTCCACACCTAGTTAATTTTAATGAAAGAATAAGAATTGAAGACCAGTTAATTTCAAATAAATTTTTATTGGAAATTTTAAACATAACTGACAAGGTTAATAAAAATCAAGAAATAACATTTTTCGAATTTACTACAGCAGCTGCATTTTTAGCATTCTCTAAAATTAAAGCTGATATTCTCCTTCTAGAAGTAGGTCTTGGTGGAAGACTAGATGCAACAAATGTAGTACCAAATGTAATAGCTTCAATAATTACTGAAATTTCTTTTGACCACGAGCATTTTTTAGGCTCAACACTTTCAAAAATTTCTAGAGAAAAATGTGGAATTATCAAAAATGGGATACCCGTTATTACTATAAGTCAAAAAAATGAAATAATGAGAGTAATCAAGGAAAATTGCCTAAATAAAAATGCCCCCCTATATGTGATTGAAAAAAAGAATTATAAGTTAAGCTCTAATAGTTTTTCTTTTTGGTTAAACAGAGAAAATATTGATCTCCCTATACCTGCTTTGAAAGGTGATCATCAGTTGGATAATTGTGCCTTATCTACTTCTTGTTTAAAAGTAATTTCAAAAAATTTTAATAGATTTGAATTTAAAAAATCCCTAAACGGAGTAAAAAATGTCAATTGGCCAGCCAGATCACAATTCATAAAAAAAGGAAAATTAGCAAACAAAATTGATAAAGATTATGTTATAATATTAGATGGAGCTCATAATGTTTCAGGTGCAAAAGCTTTAAGTAAAGTGTTATCTTCTATAGATACCAAGTGGCAATTGATTTTTGGATATTTAAAAACCAGACAACCTACTGAATTCTTAAATGAATTAAAATCTATAACTCAAAAAATCATAACAACTGAAATCACTGGACAAGATAACAGTTTTTCATCAAACGAACTTTTTGAGATCATTCAAAAAAAAGACATATCAGTAGATAAATCCAAAAATCTTTATGAAGCTATTGAAATTGCCTCTCAAAATAAATTAAATGTCTGTATTTGTGGATCCTTATATCTTGCTGGTGAGTTTTTAAAAAACAATCAAACTATTCCGAATTAACGTTACTGCTGATCCATTCTTGCAATTGTGCTTTTGGTAGGGCACCAACTTTCTCTGCAACTACTTCACCATTTTTAAAAAGAAGTAAAGTCGGTATACCCCTTACATTATATTTTTGTGGTGTTGCAGGGTTTTCGTCAATATTTAATTTTGTAATCCTGACATCACCCTTCATTTCTTCAGAAATTTCTTCTAACGCAGGTCCTATCATCTTACATGGACCACACCACTCAGCCCAAAAATCAACTAAAGTAAGGTTTTCAGATTTAAGCACTTCTTTTTCAAAATTATTATCGCTTATTATTATTGATGCCATATAAGTAACCTCTTTTTTTATCTAATGTAATTATGAGTTTTAATTTGGTCAAGATAGATTAATTAAATTTATTACTGAAAATTTCTCTGTATATCGTCGATTAGTAAATCAAATTTTCTAAGTTTTTCCAATATTTCTTTGTTATTTTCATTATCATATTTAACTTTTAAATCATCTGAATCTTTATAAGCTTTCGGAATAGTATACCACTTTTCATTATTCATACTCAGTACTTGATTAGCTATTGATGAATGAATATTATTAAAAATTTCTTTTGGAAGAATAGAAGGCTGTTCTTCATATATAAGCCTCATTCCAAAGTAAAATAATCTTTCATCATCAAAATCATCACATATTTTAAGTTTTTCCGACCAGTCAGATTTATGAAATTTGTCCATTAACTGTTTATCAGCGTTTGAAAAGAAACCACCTTTATATAGACTTTCCTCAGCTAAAATTTCCTCTTGAGAATCAAAACTATTATTTTTATCAAATTCCTCTTGAAGGATATGCAAAATTGTTGAACGAAATAAATTATTTTCCTGCAAATTTTTTGCTCTTTTTATATATTCATCTTCACTAAATTCAACAAATTCACTATTTTTTAAATAATCATTGTAATCCATTATTATAGGATTTTTGTTATCTTTAATTGTCCTGATAACTTTTGGTGATTTTTTAATTTCAATACTTAATTCATTTTTTGACATATTAAAATATTCTTTTGGGTCTTTTGATAGGTCAAAACACTGGGGCCACTTAAAAACAGGGTGTTCGCAAACAAAAGAGACTAAAAAGGGTTTGGTTTTACCATAAATAAATTCGCTGAAACAAAATAAAAGTTCATTTTTGATCTTTGCGTTAACCTCAGATCTCGTTGAACTGATTAAGGCAGAATTCCAGATATTCTTAGCCTTTAGACGCAAAATTTTTGCTATCTCATTTGTAGCAAGGACATCTCCTAACGCATCGTGAGCTTCATGATTAATATTATTTAAAGGAGCAATCTGATCAAGTTTTAGAATTGGATTACCTTTATTATTTTTTTCGTATTTTATAGTCTCAGGAAGGAAAATAGATGCGCTACGAACCATATTAAGGATATCACATCGTTTGTTTCCATTTAGTTGTGTAAAATACGGGTTATATAGTGTTTTGAATAATGTTTTACGAAAGAATTCCTCATCAAAATCAATAGAATTGTAACCCATAAAAATAGCAGGTGACCATTCAGTAAATTTTTTTGATAACTCCTTAATCATGGAATAATGAGATAAGTTTGATTTGGACAACATTTCTGGCGAAGTATTATTAACCAAAAGGGCGCCTGGTTCAGGAATTAATCCAGGTTTTAGTGATGACCTCATCTCAAGTCGATCTAATTCAGTTAGTTTATCGTCTACTAAAATTGCACCAACTTGAATAATTTGATCCCAGTTTGAATTTCTACCTGTAGTTTCAAAATCATAGATAACGTATCTAGATGTTTCATTTGAATTATTATTAATCATACTAGTCAGCTAATATTATCTTACGAAGATCATCATCATCATCAACAAAACTTAATTTAATATTCAACCTTTTTTCTGGTATAATTTCAATTAATTTTTCCGGCCATTCAATAATAGATATAGCATTTTCAAATGACTCGATGATATCCAAATCATAAATATTTGTTTTGTCATTTAATCGGTAGAAATCCATATGTAGAATCTCGATTTCATCAAATCTTCTATAGGATTGGATAATATTATATGTTGGAGAAGTAACTTCAATATTCTCATCAACTAAATACTGTATGAGATATTTAGCAAATGTAGTTTTTCCAACACCAAGAGGTCCAGAAAGGGTTATTACATCCCCTTCTGTACAGCTTATTGATATTTTTTTTGCTAAGAGCTTTAATCCAACAAGATTGTAGTAATCTTTTATTTTTTATCTCTTTTAATATCTATATTCATCAGATTTAAAGGCACTGTCAGAGGAAATTCCAATATAGCTAGCTTGCTCATCACTAAGTTTTGTAAGCGTTGCTCCAACTTTAGCCAAATGAAGCTCAGCAACTTTCTCATCTAATTTTCTTGGCAAAGTATAAACTTTGTTTTCATAAGCTGAAGTATTATTAAAAATTTCCATTTGAGCCAGAACCTGATTTGTAAAAGAAGCCGACATAACAAAGCTTGGATGGCCTGTGCCACACCCGAGGTTAACTAATCTTCCTTTAGCAAGCATAATAATTTTTTTTCCATCTGGAAACTTTACTTCATCAACCTGTGGTTTGATTTCGTCCCAAACCATATTATTTAAACCACTTATTTGAATTTCAGAATCAAAGTGACCAATATTGCAAACCACCGCTCTATCTTTCATATCTCTCATATGATCAACAGTAATTACGTCTTTATTACCTGTTGCTGTTACAAAAATATCTGCTTTTGATGCAGCCTGTTCCATTGTAACCACTTCATAACCTTCCATGGAAGCTTGTAGTGCACAAATTGGATCTATTTCAGTAACCATTACTCTTGCACCGCCTTGTCTAAGGGAAGCTGCAGAACCTTTACCAACATCTCCAAAACCACAAACCACTGCAACTTTACCAGCTAACATAACGTCGGTAGCTCTTTTTATACTATCTACAAGGCTTTCTCTACATCCATAAACATTATCAAATTTAGATTTTGTTACACTATCATTAACGTTTATCGCTGGAAATGGAAGGTCACCTTTCTCTGACATTTGATGTAATCTTAAAACCCCTGTTGTAGTTTCTTCAGAAACTCCTTTAAGGCTATTTTTAACCTCAGTAAACCAACCTGGATTGGAAGCCATTCTCTTTAAAATTTGGGCTTTCATTGCTTCTTCTTCTTCATTCTCTGGATTTTTAAGAACCTCATCTCCAGCTTCCATTTTAGCACCAAAAATAATGTAAGAAGTTGCATCACCACCATCATCCAAGATCATATTTGGATATCCACCATCACTCCAGTCAAAGATCTTATCTACATATTCCCAATATTCTTGTACAGTTTCACCTTTTTTTGCAAACACAGGAATACCAGCCTTAGCAATTACAGCTGCAGCATGATCCTGGGTTGAGAATATATTACAACTAGCCCATCTGATATCAGCACCTAATTCTTTCAGAGTTTCGATTAAAACTGCAGTTTGAATAGTCATATGAAGACATCCTGCTATTCTCGCTCCCTTTAAATCTTTTGATTTAGAATATTCTTCTCTTAATGACATTAGCCCAGGCATTTCAGTCTCTGCTATGTCTAATTCTTTTCTACCCCAATCAGCTAATGAAATATCAGCTACTACATAATCTACTTTAGATGACATAATTATTTTCCTTAAAAAATGAAACTTAAAAGCTAAATATCAGCTAAAATGTATTTCGGCAAGTGCAACAATCAAATTAATCACGTATCAAAACTCAATTGTGAATTTAGCGCCTGCGATACCTTGATTTTCATTATATATATTATCAGCTACAATTTTTGCATTGTGCTTTTCTAATATTTGCTTCACGATTGATAAACCAAGACCTGAATGCTTGCCAAATTTTTCATCTGATGGTCTGTCAGAATAAAACCTTTCGAATATAGTTTCTTTCTTTTTCTCAGAAATCCCTTTTCCCTGATCTGCAATTGAAATTTTTACTTTTCCATTGCTTGAATAACCTTCAATTGTAATTTTCCCCTTTTTAGGCGAAAATGAGATCGAATTACCTATCAGATTATCTAACACTTGCAAAAGCCGTGACTGGTTTCCAAAAATTACTAAACCATCTTCAACATTGTTAATAAAAGTAATTTCTTTATTTGTTTCTTCTTTAATATTAATGAAACCATTAATTAATTTTGAAAGGTTTATTAATTTCATCTCATCTCTAGATAAGTCAGCGTCCAGTCTACTTGCATCAGATATATCAGTGATAAGCCTATCTAGCCTATTTATGTCCTCTAGAATAATCTTCATTAGTTTTGTTTTTTTTCTTTCATCTTTAATTATTGATAAAGTTTCCACAGCACTTCTCAAAGATGTCAGAGGGTTTTTAATTTCATGAGAAACATCTGCAGCAAAAGAAGCAATTGCATCCATTCTATCAAATAGATCTTTTGTCATTTCATCTAAGGATAATGCCAGTTCTCCAATCTCATCCTTTCTTTTAATTAAGCTTTTAATCTCCATTCCTTTTTTATTCCTTACATTATCAGCTGCCGCAGCCAACCTGCTAATTGGCAAAGTAATTCTGTTTGAAAAAATAAAACTTAAGAAAATAGTCAAAAAAATCACAAATCCAAAAATATTCAGAAAAGAATATTGTAAATCAGCAATATTATTCTGAATGATTATACCATCCATAGAAAGCATTATAGCCCCCCTTACTCTTCTCTCATTTCCAATAGGAGCTGCAACACTTAGTACAAGTTTGCCATTTTTATCCTGTCTGATTTCATGAGCATTAAAGCCTTTTAAAGCTTCTAACACTTCATTATAATTTTTGGCAGTTGTATTCAAATAATCTTCATAAAGTGGATAATTTGTTTTAAGTTGAAAAATTGAGAAAAAACTTTTGATAAAATCATTAATTTTTTCAAATTGTTTATTATCAGTTAACTTAGGAAGTCTTAAGACTTCAACTTTAGGTGATAATTGCGAAAGTGACTTTGTATCTGCATATAATAATCCATTTGGCTGAAATAATCGTATTCTTACCTGGTTATCTCTTCCTGCAAGGGGCAAGAGTAATTCCTTAGTTTCTTTTGAAAGTGATCGTCTAATTACTTTTTCAGAGTCTCCCTCTAGTCTATTAATCATAACAGCTAACGTCTCAGCTTGTCTTTTTAAACCAGATAATTCATGTAATACTAAGGTTTTGGTATATTGATCGAGAAAGAGAATTCCAATAAAAGTAATAAATACAGGAAGTAATATTATTAAATAAAGAGTTGTAGAAAGCCTTGAAAAAAATCTTTTTTTTTTAAATTTTTTTTATTATTCACGATACCTGTATCCTACACCATAAAGTGTTTCAATTTGATCAAATTTTTTATCTATTAAGCGAAATTTTTTCCTTAATCTTTTTATATGAGAATCTATAGTTCTATCATCAACATATATTGTTTCACCGTAAGCTGCATCCATTAATTGGTCTCTGGTTTTAACAATGCCTGTTCTTTGAGCAAGATCTTTCAAAATTAAAAACTCAGTTACAGTAAGCCTGACATCATCACCTTTCCATTTGGATGAGTGCCTAGATGTATCCATTGTAAGATCTCCACGAGCAAGAATTGCATCTGGATCAGTTTCATTGCTGTTATTGACCCTTCTTAGTAAGGCTTTAATTCTTTCAATTAGTAACCTTTGGGAAAAAGGCTTTTTAATATAATCATCAGCACCAATTCGCAATCCAAGCGCCTCATCAACTTCGTCATCTTTACTAGTTAAGAAAATTACGGGCAAATTTGATGTTTTTCTCAATCTTTCAAGAACTTCCATGCCATCTAATCTTGGCATTTTGATATCTAAGACTAATAAATCTGGTGGCCGTCTATTAATACCATTTAAGCCTTGCTCACCATCTAAATATTTATCGACACTAAAACCTTCTGCTTCTAATGCTAAGGAGACTGATGTTAAAATATTTTGGTCATCGTCTACTAAGGCGATTTTATTAGCCATATAACCCTCCTAGAGTTTAAACAATACTATTTTTTAAAGACTTAAACAAATTTGAGGCAAATAAGTGGCAAGAAGTTGGTCAATTAAGAATTTAATGGGCTTCAGACCAATTATCTGCTTCACCAAAATCAACTACTATTGGTATATTTAATGGGAATAAAGGTAAATTTGCCTGTTCCATCTCTTTTTGAATCAAATGTGAAACAGCTTTTATCTCATCTTTTGGACATTCAAAAACTAATTCATCGTGCACCTGAAGTAACATTTTTGATTCAATGTTTTTTCCTTGAAAAACATTGTGTATTTTTATCATGGCTCGCTTAATAATATCTGCTGCACTACCTTGAATAGGAGCGTTTATAGATTGTCTCTCAGCAAATGATCTTTCCTGAAAGTTTTTAGAATTAATGCCTTTTATTGGTATTCTTCTTCCAAAAAATGTCTCAACATAGCCATTCATTTTAGCATTTTCTATCATTGCATCCATATAACTTTTAATTTTTGGAAATTGATCAAAATATGACTCTATGAAGTTCTTAGCTTCACTTTGAGAACATGAAAGTTGTTTTGATAGTCCAAAAGCTGAGATCCCGTAAATTATTCCAAAATTAATAGCTTTAGCGCTTCTTCTAATTTCAGAATCAAGATCTTCAATAGGAATTCCAAAAACCTTTGAAGCAGTTTGAGAATGAATATCTACATTTTCATTAAATGCTTTTATCATTTCTGTTTCATTTGCAGCATGCGCAATCAACCTGAGTTCAATTTGACTATAATCAGCAGATATTAATTTATATCCGTCTCTTGCAATAAAAGCTTCCCTAATTCTTCTTCCATCAGAAGTTCTAATAGGGATGTTCTGAAGATTTGGGTTTGTTGAAGCAAGCCTTCCTGTAGAAGCCGAAGCCATTGAGTAAGATGTATGTACTCTTTTTGTTTGTTTATTAATACTTTCTTGAAGAGCATCAGTATAAGTTGACTTTAATTTTGAAAGGGTTCTCCATTCAATAATTAAATCTGCAATCTCAAACCCTTTAGTTGAAAGCTCCTCCAAAACTGAAATAGAAGTGCTATAATTTCCAGTTTTTGATTTTTTATCTTGAGGTAAATTTAATTTCTCAAATAAAATTTCTCCTAACTGCTTTGGTGAGGCAATATTAAATTCCTCACCACATAATTCATAAATTTTCTTTTGAATTAGGGTTAATTTATCCTGAAATTCAATTGATAAAGCGTTTAATTTGCCTTTATCAATTAAAATGCCCTCTTTCTCCATATTAGCAATTACATTTATCAGAGGTCTCTCTATCCTTTCATATACTGAATTTAACTTTGAAATAAAAAGCTCTTCTTTTAAGGACGTAAATATTCTTAAGCAGAAGTCTGCATCTTCGGCTGCGTAATTTAGCGCATCATTTGGATGAATTTTATCAAATGTGACCTGTTTGGACCCTTTCCCACAAACATCATCATATTTTATTGTTTCATGATCAAAAAAATCCTTTGCCAAACTATCAAGTTTATGACTGTACCTATTAGCGTCATTTACATATGACATACACATTGTATCATGTACTGGATACAAATTGATACTTCCATTTCTCTTCTGAGAAAATACCAATATATCATACTTAATATTATGACCTACTTTAATTATTGAGGGGTCTTCTAATACTTTTTTTAACAAGTTGGTTGCACTATCAAAATTTATTTGTTTAATTTTATCCTTTTGGTCCAACTTTTCATCGATCAATAAAGGTACTGAATTTTCTATATGCCTCAAAGGAATATAGTAAGCAGTTCCTGGTTTGGTAGAAATTGAAACACCAACTAAATTAGCTTGCACTGCATTAATAGAATCAGTTTCCGTGTCAACTGCTATAACACCACATTTAATGCTTTCATCAATTAAATTTTGTAAATCAGATAATTTGGTTATGAGATTATAATTTTGCTCTATATTTTTACTTTCGGGCTGAGAATTACCTGCTTGTTCCGGATAAAAGTATCTATTTTCAAGCCTCTTAAAATTGTTTTCTTTCAAAAAAGCCAATAAATTATCATCGTTCCTTGGCGTCCATTTTAAATCACTTATTTTATACGGAATTGGTACATCTGAAAACAGTGAAACTAATTTTTTTGATACTATTGCAAGTTCAGCATTATTAATAAGGCTTTCTCTTCTTTTCTCTTGCTTGATTGAACTCGCATTATCTAGAAGTTTTTCGAGAGATCCGTATTCATTAATTAATTGAGATGCAGTCTTAACACCTATACCAGGAACACCTGGAACATTATCCGAAGAATCTCCAGCTAATGCTTGAACATCTATTACCTTATCAGGCGAAACTCCAAATTTTTCAAATACTGCCTCTGGTCCAATTTTAATATTTTTCATTGGATCATATAGTGACACATGATCTTGAATTAATTGCATCAAATCTTTATCAGAAGAAATGACCAATGTTTCTATATTTTCTTTTTTTGCTATTTTTACATAAGTTGCAATTATGTCATCAGCCTCATAATTTTCAACTTCAAGAGATTTTAATCCTATTGCTGTAGTTGCCTTTTTAATCAAATCAAATTGAGGTACTAATTCTTCAGGCGGTTCAGATCTGTTTGCTTTATATTCTTTATAAATTTCATTTCTAAAGGTTGTTCTCGCAGCGTCAAAGACAACAAGTATATTTTCTCCTTCCATATCTTCTGATAGTTTAAGAAGCATTGAGGTAAATCCAAAAACAGCATTAACTGGAGTACCATCCTCTCGAGACATAGGAGGAAGAGCATAAAAAGCCCTGAAAATGTATCCTGAACCATCAACAAGGATAAGTCGTTGACTACCCATTTTTATTATTTATTTTATCAGCCAAAAGAAATTTATGAGAGCAATAAGGACATACTGTAATTTCATGTTTATTAACAGATAAAAAGATTTTTGGGTGCCCATATTGACCACCATCACATGAGACACGTTCCTCATATACGAATGTTTCATCATCTTTTTTACCAAATTCAGTATTCATAATTTATAAGCTCTTCATATTTAATGAGACAATACTCAAATTTATAATTTAACAGAATAACTAAGTTGTTAAAACTTGTATTTCCATCTATCAATCCAAAATTTTATTTCAGGAATGATAAACTCAAGTTCTTTTTCATAATTTTTCCATCTTCCTGACGCTCTTGTATATATTTTTTCTGTAACTTGGTTGTAGCTAGGTGTATTAATCTTCTTTCTTAGAGCTAATTCCCTATATTTAGTCATATTATCTTGCCAAGACAAATCTAAAAACTTTAATAGGGATACAGCCTCACTTTTAAAAGAATGAATCAAATTCTCATATTTAACAATATGGTATTTAATTTTAAAAACTTTGCTGTAAATATCAAATAATTTCATTGAATTACTATATAATTGAGCTGTATTTTTTAGATCAAGAAAATTTACCATTGCATTATTTAAATTAAATGTTTGCATAAAACAACTTAAAATACAATCAAGTGGATGTCTCAAAGATAAGATGAACTTTGCATTAGGAAAAATTCTTAAAATAAGACCAATATCTATTATACTTAAAGGAAGTTTATCTATAAGTATTTTATTTTCAATTTTTTCTATATTTGTATGCTTTATTAATTCCTGATGATATACATCCTGCAATTTAATTACTTCTCTTTCCGATAAGTTTAATAAGTTTTCAATTGTAGCTATTTTATTTAAATGCATTTTAACCATAGCAACCATTGGTTTTTCTTCTAAGGTTGTAATATTAGAATGCGAACTTAAAATAGTATCTAAAAGTGTAGTACCAGAACGTGGAAAACCAACCAAAAAAACAGGTTGAAAGCTTAGCTTTTGATTATAACTCTCCCAAGAAATTTTTTTAGTTTTAGAATATGACTGTATTAGCTCTGAAATCTCTTCCTGATATATTTTTGGGTTAAACTGATTGTATTCTACACTCACTTTTACAAGTTCATTAGTTTTTTGAAAACATTTAAATGCCTCTTTATAATTTTGAACCTTATCAAAATCTTTTCCTAATAATCCATATTTGTCTTTTTTTGTTTTTTCTGAAATTTTATTGTCATCGATAGATTTTAATAATGAAATAGATCTATCAAAATCTTTTTTTCTTGAAAATAATTGAGCTTCATGAAACTTAATTTCGTCAAATTGATCGAGCTTAAGTTCTTTAGCCTTTTCTAAAATATTTTCAAATTCATCTATTTTGTTTGACTTCTCAAATAATCCACAAAGATTTGAGTATGCGTTTATTGATGCAGGATCAATACTTAAGGCTTTATTAAAGTGTGTTATCGCTTCCTCTTCCTTGTTTAAGTTAAGTGCTGATGTTCCTAAATTGTTATATGCATCTGCATTATTAGGATTTAAAGCTATTGCTTTTTTAATATATTGATAGGCTTTATCATAATCTTTTTTTAGGTTATAAACAGCTCCTAAATTATTAAAAGCATCAAAATAATCTGGTTTAATATTAAGGGCTTTAGTGAACATATTTATAGACTTTTCTAGTTCTCCTTTTAGATTATATACGTTCCCTAAATTGTAGTGTGCTTCTGCATAATTATTTTTAAGTGATATAGCTTTTTCAAGAGATATAATTGCTTTTTCAAATTTTCTTTCTTCTTTTAAAGAGAGAGCTAAATTATTAAATGCTTCTGCAAAATTAGGCTTTATAGAAATTGAATTTTCAAAACATTCATTCGCCTTTTCAAAATCTCCAATTTCTTTATATGTTAATCCAAGATTATTCAAAACTTCTGCATTTTGTGGTTCTAATTTTAATGCTGCTTTATAATGATATATAGCATCACTAAATTGATTTAATGCAGTATAACCTGCTCCAATAATATTTTGGATGATAACCTTTTCTGGAAATTGAACAGAAACTTTCTTCCCAAATAAAATTAATTCTGAATATTGACCAGTATTATAGTATTCAATTAATTTTTTTACACATTGATTAAAATTTGTTTCACTAGGTGAAGAACTTTGTCTAATTTTTTCTAACCCTTCGAGAGCTCTGATATTTTTTGGGTATTTATTTAAAATATTTTGAAAGCAATTTTTAGCCTCTATAATATTACCTTTCGCTAAAAAATTTTTTGCTTTTTTGAGTTGTTCATCTACTGAAATAAATTTTGCCATAAGAAATTAAATTTTATAATATTAAATATTATATTATTATAATATTTTTCAAAATTTTTTCATATAAGAATGAGTGAGTTTATAGAGATTAGTTATGAACAATAATAAGAGCACACAAACATTTGGAACACAAATAAGAAAATCTCCTTTTTTCAGGGCAACACTAAGAGAGGGTTGTAAAGGATTTTCAGTATATAATCATATGTATATTCCTAGAAGCTTTGGTGATCCTGTTCAGAATTATTGGAATTTAGTAAATGATGCAATTTTATGTGATGTATCTGTTGAAAGGCAAGTTCAAATCAAAGGTCCAGATGCATCAAAATTTATCCAATATTTAACCCCCCGAGATTTATCTAAGATGAAAGTAGGCCAATGTAAGTATGTCCTTATTATAAGCAATGAAGGAGGTGTTATTAATGACCCTGTTTTATTGAAAATATCCGAAAATGAATACTGGTTGTCTATAGGAGATAGTGATGTCCTACTATGGGCTAAGGGCGTAAAAGTAAACTCTAATTTTGATGTTCAAATTAATGAGCCTGATGTTTCGCCTTTACAACTTCAAGGTCCAAAATCACATGAAATTATGAGAACTATTTTTGGAAATTGGATTGACGATATTAAATATTACCATCACAAGGATTTTATTTTTGAGAATATCCCATTAGTGATTTCCAGGACTGGTTGGAGTAGTGAATTTGGCTATGAAATTTTTTTAAAAAATCATAATTTAGGAGACAGACTTTGGGACATTATTATGAGTATTGGAAGGCCTATGGGACTGCATGTTGGTCATACTTCCACAATTAGAAGAATTGAAGGAGCTATGCTTTCTTACGTTGCTGACATGGATATAAGAAACAACCCTTACGAACTAGGGCTTGAAAGACTAGTAGACTTAAATCAGAATTTTATTGGAAAAGAAGCACTCAAAAATATTAATAATGATGGGGTATCTATCAAGTTCTGTGGATTTGAAATAGATGGACCTCCACTAGCAAACCCATCTGATGAGCATATTGACATAACTTATAACTCTGAGAAGATTGGCTATATTACCTCATCAGTTTTCTCACCAAGACTTAAAAAAAATATTGGCCTTGGTTATTTCCCTATAAGACATTCATACATAGGATTTGAAGCTGATACCAAATTCGAAGACCATAAAAGAAAAGTTAAAATAGTTGAAAAACCATTTATTGATCCTAATAAAAATATTGCAAAAGGTATAAAAAACTGAGAGATTTTATATTGTATATTTATTTATAAGGGGGGTGACTATGACATTAAAAATAAACAGTATGTGTCCAGATTTTACTGCAAACACTACTGAAGGTGAAATATCTTTTCATGATTGGCTTGGAGATAGTTGGGGTGTTTTATTTTCACACCCTAAGGATTTCACACCTGTTTGCACAACTGAGTTAGGCTCACTTGCTTCTATGAAGGACGACTTTGACAAAAGAAATGTTAAAGTTATTGGCTTAAGTGTTGACGGCGTGGATGATCATAATAAATGGCTTGATGATATTCAAGACGTTTCAGGAACTAGGCCTAATTATCCAATTATTGCTGATGAAGATTTAAAAGTAGCTAAATTGTTTAATATGCTTGAAGGCGATGCAGGTTCCACTTCAATGGGAAGAACAGCAGTAGATAACGAAACAGTAAGAACGGTTTTTGTTGTAAGACCTGATAAACGGATTGGTTTGTATCTTACATATCCTATGGCAACTGGTAGAAATTTTCATGAAATACTTAGAGCAATAGACTCAATGCAGTTGACTGCTAATCATAAGGTTGCAACTCCAGCAAATTGGCAAAAAGGAGAGGATGTAGTAATTTTACCGGCTGTAAAAAATGAAGAAGCTGAAAAAATATATCCAGACGGATGGGAAACAATTAAGCCATACTTAAGAAAAGTACCTGATCCCTCATCTTAAAAAACTAATTTATATTTTTTGAGTTAATTAAATAAATACCAACGCTTACAAAAAGAAGAGATAATATTATTGTTATACTTATCTCTTCTTTAAATATTAACCAACCAAAAAACACACCGAATATAGGTCCAAAGAAACTATATGAGGCCATTAGAGAAGCTGGATAAATAGATAAAACCCAAAACCAAATAAGAAAACCTGCAGCAACAATAATTAAGCTCTGGAAAAGAAAAATAAATATTATTGATATCGTAATGTCTCTCAGGCCAAAACCTAGGTAAGCTGTTAACGGAAGTATAATGATGGCCGAAACAACTAGCTGATAAAGAAGTTGCATTTCAGGGGTTGATTTTTTTAAGTTAGTCATTCTTACCATCAAGATGATTGCAGCCCATAAAAAGCTAGCCAATAAAGCAAATATATCACCTAGGACGCTCCCGTTTGATATATTAGCTTTTGATGACATAGCAATTGTAACAGCAGCTATTGAAATTAAAAAACCAATTATTTTTTTTATATTTAGTTTTTCTTCTTCAAATAAGAAATGAGCACAAATACCTAACCATACAGGCATAGAGTAAAATAGAATTGAAGATCTAGATACTGAGGTTAATTCTAATGCAAAAAACAAAAGCACAAATTCAAGGGCAAATAATGAACCACAGATTATACCTGGAATAAGGCTACCATCTGATATGGAAAGTTTTTTTTTAAAAAGTAAACAAAATATTATTACAGGTATAGCAGCTACTAAAGAGCGTATTCCAACCTGAAAAATAGGATGCATTCCCAAATTAACTATTTTAACAAGTGACTGATTTAAACCCAGCAAAACTGAGAAAATTATTAGCAAAGAAGCTCCAAAAAAATCTATTGAATTTTTTTTATTCATAAATTGTTTACGTTTAATTACAATAAATAATTTGGTTGTTAATTTTTTTCATATTTATTTTCTTATAATTGAGTAAGAGGTTCAAATGTGCTTTTGTTTCACATATAGCAAAAAATAAATCATGGTCATTTTTTATCGAGCCAAATAATAAATCCATTGCCGTTTTTACATTAATTGATTTTATTTTAATACTTTTGTAAAGAAGGTCTAAACGATTTTCGTGGTGATTAATTAAGCTTGATGCCCTTTTAACAGGATCAAAGTAAGGAAACTCGTGCCCAGGAAAAACAATCCATTCTTCATCAAAATTATTTTTTACATTTTCCAAATAATTAATATATTTACCTAAAATATTGTTTTCACTATCCTCAATACCAACTGAAATATTGGGACTAATTCTAGGCAATAGAAAGTCAAAGCATAAATAAATTTTTCTTACTTCATCATATAAACTTAATTGCGAAGGAGAGTGACCCGTATCAAATCTTACATTCCATTTTCCATATTCAGTTTCTATAAAAAAACTTCTATCAATGCCTTTAATAAAAGGAGTTTCTTTTATCATTGATCTATAAAAATTTCCTCTTGTCTTAGCGTTTAAAACTGCTTTTCTAGCAAGCCCAAATTCCTCATATTTATTTGATAACATTTGCCCATATTCTTTATCACTTAAATTAATAATTTTTTCAGCTCTTAATATTTCATTCTTTGGAGCATAAACTTTAATATTCAATTTTTCTGATAAAAATTTAGAAAGTCCTATATGATCAGGGTGATGATGAGATATTAATAATTTTGAAACTTTAATTTTTTTTTCAAAATTTTTTATAATACTGTTCCAGCATGTCATTGTTTCAAAGTTATTTAGGCCTGTATCTACAATGACTAACCCTTCGACGCTACGTATTGCAAAAATATTTACATGGTCCAATCTAAATGGAAGAGGTAACCTCGCCCAATAAAGGTCATCAATTATTTTAGTGAATTTATATTTTGAAGGTGGCTTAATTTTATATTCTTTTAAATCTTTATTTTTCATTAAACAACTCTGAATTTTTAAATTTTTGCTGTCTCCAAGCTTCGTAAATAACAATACTTACCGCATTACTTAAATTCAGACTTCTGGAATTTTTTACCATTGGAATAAAAAGTTTATTACCTTCCAAAAATTTATTTAATACATCGTTTGGCAACCCTTTCGTTTCTGATCCAAAAATTAATGTATCACCAATACTAAACTTTACATGAGTAAAGTTTGTTGATCCAAATTTTGTCACCGCATATACATTTTGACTTTTAAGTTCGGTTAGGCATACATTAAGATTATCATAGGATCTTAAAATATTTTCATTATGATAATCTAGCCCTGCTCTCCTGAAGGATTTTTCATCTATGTCAAATCCTAATGGTTTTATTAAATGCAATCTACATCCTGTGTTGGCACATAATCTAATTATATTGCCAGTGTTTGGAGGAATTTGGGGATGATGTAATATTATATTGAACATTAAGTAAATTTGGATTTTATAAGTTCAATTAGTTCTTCTTCATTTTTTAAAATTTTCATAGTGGTTTTATTAATTAATAAGGAGTATTTTTCATCTTTATAAATTAGACAACAGGGCAATTCATTCTTATAATTGTTTAATTTTAAATCATTAAGATGATCTTTGTAGTAAAATTTAATTTTATGTGGGAAATTTTGTATAAAATTATCCCATTTTATTTTTTTCTTAAAATTGTGCGTGATGGCACATAAATTACAAGAGTATGTTCCAGGAGATACTGTTTTGTGGATATAATCGATTAAACTGTTTAATCGACCTTTTTGAGCATTGTATATAAAAATTAATTCCATATTATACTTTTTAACATTTGTGCTAGTGATTATATTGTAAATATAAAATGATAAGTCTATATGGTATATGATTAAAAAATATTTTTTATCTCTTGTATTTCTTTCCTTTTTTACAAATGCATTAGCGACAGAGCTGGGAACACCTGTAGATTTAAAAAACTCTAAAATTAATTTATTTCCAACTGACCTCGAAAATATCTCATTGAATAAATTAAAGTTTGTTTCAGGAATTGAAATAAAAAGCAATCATCCTGATTTTGGTGGATTATCTGGGCTAATAATAAATGAGGATAAATCCCTAATTGCTGTTGGTGATCAGGGTATTTGGCTTACAGGGAAAATCAAAATTAATGAAAACGGGAAACTGGTTGAAATAATTAATGGGAGATTAGGACACTTGAAAGGCAATGAAAACAATCCTCTTTACAAGCTTGGAAAATCATATACCGACGCAGAATCCATAGAACCTTATAATGATAAATTTGTTGTTAGCTTTGAGAGGAAACACAGAATTTTAATTTTCAATAATATCTATTCACATTCAGAAACTTTTTATGACAAAATAAAGTATCTAGATTTACCTGACAATGGTGGTATTGAAGCGATGGCACCACTAAAAAATAATTCAATTTTTTTGCTTTCTGAAAATTTAATCCATCCTGATGATAAAATTGCAGGATACTTACTATCAGATAATAAACTAAAAAAAGTTTATGTTAGAAAGAGAGGATCCTTCAAACCCACTGATATGTCTAGTCTTCCTGATGGGAACATTCTTTTACTAGAAAGAAGTTTCTCACCTGTAAGGGGTGCATCTGCTCGAATTTCTGTAATTAAATATGAAGATTTAGAACCAAATTCAGTGACATTGCCATTAACTTTAGACACTTTAAAGCCACCTATGGTCGTAGATAATTTTGAAGGAATTTCATTTTTAAAACTTAATGATGGTGGATATTATATTTTCATATTATCAGATGAAAATTTCAATTTTTTACAAAAGACTCTATTATATCAATTTTACTGGGATGGTAAGCTTTAATACTTCACATCGATAGGTAAGTAATTTTTAAAATTTATATTTGATTCAATGAATGCTGCTCCTGACAACAAATCTCTTTCATTTCTAAACCTTGATATAACTTGCAAACCAACAGGAAGGCCATCAGGTGTGAAGCCATATGGCAAAGATAATGCCGGTGAACCAGTTAAAGTGACAGCCGAAACAATATTCAACCATTCTATATAATTTGAAAAATTAATACCGTCACAGGATTTGACATAGGTTTGCTCTACAGGAAATGGAGTAACAATTGTAGAAGGGCAAATTAAGAGATCATATTGATCAAAAAAGTCTTGCATATTATTAAAGATTTGAACTCTTTTTATGTTTGCGTTCGCGATATCATCAACAGTCAATGACATTCCCTTTTCAATGTTCCATATTATATCTTCTTTAAGATATTTTTTATTTTCTAAATATTGTGATTTTAGGTTTACATAAAATGAAAATGCCCTTAAAATTTGAGATACATATGTCGCCTCTGATAGATCTGGCGTAGCCTCTTCAACAACAATACCTAACTTTTCTAATTCTTTTCCAGCTTTCACAACAAATTCTCTAATTGTTGGGTCGACTGGAGGAATGCCCAAATCTTGGCTTATAGCAACTTTTCTTGGCTTCTTTGCTTCTAGCACATTATCTAAAAATGACTTTTCTTCTTTGGGAATTGACGTAGGGTCCTTATACGTTTGCCCTAATAAAACATCAAAAAATAAAGCGAGGTCTTTCACATTCCTTGCCATTGGACCGTTTACACCTAGTGTTTGATCCAAAATTCCTGAAACATTACTCGCAATTCTTCCTGGTGACGGTCTCATTCCTACAATTGAACAAAAACTTGCAGGGCTTCTCAAACTCCCTCCATAATCAGAACCGTGTGCTAACCAGGCCATTCCAGTTGCGAGAGCTGCTGCTGAACCTCCCGAAGATCCAGCTACAGATTTGGATAAATCCCATGGGTTAAGAGTTTTACCAAACACTTCGTTGAAAGTATTTCCTCCAGCTCCAAACTCTGGAGTATTTGACATCGCATAAATTAAACCTGAATTATTTTCAATATTCTCTACTAATATATCTGATTGTTCTGCAACTCTATCTTTAAATATTAGTGAGCCGCTAGTACATTTAACTCCCGAAACATCAATCAAATCTTTAACCACTATGGGCAGACCATACAACTCTCCCCTGTCATCAATTGTTTTTCTCATAATTTTTTTAGCTTTTTTTTCTGCCCTATCAAAACAAAGCGTTGGTAATGCGTTTATGTGCTGATCGACTTCTGTAATTCTATTCTGCAATGACTTAAGGCAATCCAATGGAGAAATTTCTTCAGACTTTAATAATTTAATAGTATCTAATGCAGTTAATTTATATAATTCCATTTTACTTTGATGGTTCTTTTTTTAATTATCTTAAGGTATACCTTTATGTATTCCAAACAACTTATTCAATTATATTGTGGTTAATAGAGTAAACAGTAAATCAGAATTAATTATTAACGGAAATATATTAAAGGCTTTGTTGTCTTTGATAATTCCAATGTCAATAGGTATGTTTTCTTTGTTAGTTATCAACCTTGTTGACGCTTATTATATAGGAAAACTTGGTGTCTTAGAATTATCAGCAATATCATATGCTTTTCCTGTTTTATTTACACTCATGAGTTTTAATATAGGTATAGCTATTGGAATCTCAGCGACAGTTTCTAAATATATTGGCCAAGGTGATTTATATAAAGCAAAAAAAACCGTATCAAATGTAATGGTTTTAATTTTTTTACTTATGGTTTTGCTATCAATTTTAAGTTTCCTTTTAAATAATTATATCTTTTCTCTTCTTGGTGCAAATGGGGAAACACTTATACTTATCAATGAATATATGTCTATATGGTATATAGGTTCTCCATTTTTTGCCTGTTTAGTCATTGGGAATTCAGTTTTAAGAGCAAATGGAGATAGCATTAAACCAAGTTGTATCATTATTATTACTTCTCTAACTAATGCTGTTCTTGATCCAATATTTATCTTTGGTTGGGGACCTTTGAACGCCATGGGCATTCAAGGTGCAGCAATAGCTACAACCATTTCATATATACTAGGAATGAATATAATGATTACGATAATACGCAATGAAAATCTTTTATCTTTTCCAAGCATTAAATTTATGAAATTATTAAAATTTTCGTTTCCCGTTCTTGTGATTGGTTTACCAGCTGCATTTACAATGATGTTAAGTCCAATTGTTTTAGGTTACATAAATAAAATAGTTTCATCCCATGGTTCAGAAGCTGTTGCAGCATTCGGAGTTGGTTTGCGTATAGAATCTCTTGCCACCGTTGGTATTATTGCAATCTCTTCATCATTAACGCCATTCATAGGACAGAATTTTGGAGCTAACAAACACTATAGGATAAATACCGCAATCAATTACTCTGTAGTTCTAAGCGGTATTTGGGGCCTAATTGTAGCTATACCTTTATTAATTTTTCAAAAGCAATTCTCAAATCTTTTTTCAACGGATATCTTAGTTAAAGGCTATTTAATTGAATATATTAAAATAATTTCAATAAGCTATATTTTCTGGGGTTGGTCTAATATAGCTAGCGCAGTATTCAACGGATATCAAAAGCCTTTAACTGCAACATTAATATACTTATCAAGATTGTTTATTATAACCATTCCTTTAGTTATTATTGGAAACTATTTTTATGGTTTAAACGGAATATTTATAGGGATAATGATCTCAAATATTTTGTCTGGTATTTTATCAATACTATATTTAAAGAATTCAAATATATTAAAGTTTTACTATTCGTAATTTAAAGTTTACATTTATAATACACTATTAATCCTACAAACGCTCTCAAAGTCTTCTTTATTTATATAACAGCCAGACATTTTTCTCTTTCCGCTAAATTCACTTCTCCCATGCAAAACTCTCCAATTGTTAAAAATTAATAGTTGCCCTGGCTTTAGAATTTGTCTCCATTGCATTTCTTTATCATTTGCAAGTTTATCAAATTTTCTTATAGCAGTATAAAAATCATGTATTTTATTATTAGGCAGTCTAAAATCGCCTCGATCGTAATTATTAAAACTAACTTGAATTAATTCTTGGTTCCTAGATTTAAAGACAGGCCTTTTTGCAATTAATTCAACTCCATCGCCATAGTATCTTCCGGGTATATCAATTTCACTTAATATATCATAACAGATCTTATCATTTTCTTTTAGTATTTGGGCAATTTTGAAACCATCAACCATTATTGACTCACCCCCCTCAGCTTCATATTCGCAGCATAAAAGAAGTTGCAGCCCTGGTGCATCATGATTGTAAGTTCCGTCTGTATGCGGACGCAATTCTTCTTGAGTGTAAGCACTGTCCGCCATTTCTGTATTAGATTCAAAGCTCCATAAGTCTCCAAAAATTGAATTTCTTACATATCCGATTTTGTTAGCTATATACTCAACTGTTTTAATTTCTGTAGGACAGTTATTTATAATTGAAAATCCATAGATTTTTATTGTTTGAAGTAAATTTTTAAATCCTTCATCCTTGGCTAGTTCATCAAATTTAATTTCTAATTCAACATTATTGATAGTTTTCTTATCCCATAAAATTTTGTCGCTAACCAAAGAAGTGTTTACTAAAGAATTTTTATATAAGAAATCACCTGAATAATGCACAGTTTTACTCATATCAGGCCATTTAACTTCAACTGTTTTATTATCTTCAATGATCTTAGTTTCTTCAATTTGAATATTTGGATCTACTAAAGCTGTAAATAATTTTCTCTGGTGACTTCTTTCGTCCCAATTTTCTACATCTTTGCAATGATCTCTAAGCCATAGATAAGGAAAACAGTCTTTAGCTCCATTTTGGAATTCTATATTTAGGCCCTCAGTTGTAAGCGAAATATTTTTCAGATGCATTTTAAACCTCTAACAATAATAATTATTAATTATTTACTAGAAATTTAATAAAATCCAGAAAATTTAATTCATCTAAATCTAATTATTTTGTAATGCAATTACCTGCCCAACCAGAGCAGAAAAAATGATTAAAATATTGATAATTATCTACTTGATGAGATGAAAACAACACTAAAAATGTAAGATATCCCAGAATTAATAAGATAAAAATAAAAACTGGGTTTAAACTTGAAAAAATATTCATAAAACCCTCCTATATAATATAAATATGGTGATTAAAACCTAATTTTACAAGAGGACGCTAATGCCAGATACGTTATTAATATTAATTATAAGTATGTTATTTTTTTTGTTCCTTGCTTACCTTCCAATCTATTTTTGGATAACAGAAAAAAATTTAACTATATTAAACTTTGTTGATGGTCGCCACAATTTACCTGAAAAAGGATTGCAAGCTAAAATTGCTACCTTGGCTTTTGAAAATTATAAAGAAACATACCCTATTTTCCTTACACTGTGTACATTAGGAATAACAATGGGAATACCACTACAGCACGCAGCACTTATATGGTTGTGGTCAAGATTTATTCATGCACCTAGTTACATTTTTAACTGGAAATGGATTAGGACATTGTCTTGGCATATTTCCTTGCTTTGTTTAATAACAATGATTTTTCAGATAATTTTTCTTAATAGGCTCACTATGTTTACACACTTTTAAATTACTAAAATTTATTAAAATTAATTCGTTTATATAATAATTCTCTAAATTATTAAAAGGTTTAAAGAAATGAAGTTAATTGGTTACGCAAGAGAAGGTCGCTCTAGTGAGACATTAGAGCAGCAAGTACATTGTCTAATGGATTACGGCTTGAATATAGAAAATATATTTAAAGAGAGAAGATCTAGCATTGATGGTAATAGACCTGCCTTAAGTGAGTGCATTAAATCATTAGAAGTTAATGATAAATTAGTTATCACAAGATTAAATCAACTTGCTAGAAGTATTAGACATTTAGAAGACATCAAAAATTTTCTTGAAGTTAAGAATGTTGATCTTATTGTAATAAAACAGGATTTAAATACAGCTAATAAGAAGATGGATTTCTATAATATGGTGTCATTAATTTCTGAATTTGAGATGGATCTAAGATTAGAGAGACAACTTGTTGGCATTCAAAAAGCTAAAAATAATGGTGTAAAATTTGGTCGAAAACCAATTGACGATAAAGTTGTGAAGAAAATAAAGCAATTGTTTACTGGAGGAATGAGTATTGCGCAAATATCATTAACCTTAGCATTAGGAAAATCGACAATATATAGATTGTTAAAACAATGAAAATTATTAACAGTTAATTGTTTTAATTCTTACTAATAAACAATTAATATTTTAAAATTTAATGATGCTTCAATATCAAGAATTTAAAATTTATGAGGAAACTATAAATAGGCTTGCTCAAGGTCTAATTAAAATGAGTGAAAATAAAAAAAATTATATTTCACTTAAATTTATTTCAAATGACTTCCTTTTAAAATTAATAAAACAAGTTTTAACTTTCGAATATAGAAAAGCAAAGCCAGTTGTTGGCAACTCAGTATCACAAGATTTTGAGGTATGTTTTCCAGCTCCAAAAATAGGCTGTATAGAAATTTTATCAAATGCTATTGAAAATTTATTTATTAAAAGTATCAAGCTAATCAAAGACCCACCAATTCATAAAGTGCAGTTTAATGATATAGCAGTTCAAAAATATTTACCCTATTCATCTGGCATTTCTCCTCATAAGGACCATAAAAAATATATATCTGTAATCGTAATTGTTACTCTTTCAGGAAAATCAAAATTTTATCTGTGCCAAGATAGAAATAGAAGAAATTCGCAAGTTGTTGATGACACTCCAGGTAATATTGTTATTTTGCCTGCAACAGGATACAAAATGATAAATGATGATTTTGTTAGACCAATACATTTTGTTAGTGATATTACTGATGGAAGATTGTCTATTGGATTAAGGCAAAATATAGAACTTTAGTAACAATTTATAATTAATGCGTAATAATGAAGACAATCAAACAACCTTTGGAATAATATTAGTTATTGGTTTCACGATTATGGGACCAGTAATGGATACATTTGCAAAACTAGCAGCAAATGAGATACCAATTGGCCAGATTTCATTTTCAAGGTTTTTTATCCAGTCAATGATAATTATCCCAATAGCCTTATATTTAAAGATTTTATACTTGCCTCGCAAAAGTGAAATTTTTCTTCATTTTGCCCGAGCATTTTTAATCTTAACCGCAACCTCCCTTTTTTTTGGAGCTATAAAATATATGCCTATGGCCGACGCTATAGCAATATTTTTAGTTAATCCCTTCATTATGACATTCTTAAGTTATTTTATTTTAGGTGAAAGAATAGGTTGGAGAAGAGTCTTAGCATGTATAATAGGATTTTCTGCTTCTTTGATGATATTGAAACCTAGCTTAGCTTTATTTGGCGTAGTGGCTTTATTTCCTTTAGGAACAGCAGTAACTTACTCTTTTTATATGATTATAACAAAATATATGACTAAAAATGTTCACCCGGTTTCTTTACAAGCATTTACAGGTTCTTGTGCTGTTATTATAATATTTCCACTGTTGTTAATTTTTGAAAATACTTCATTTAATGAGTTGTCATTAGTAGTCCCATCACTTAATTCATTATTTCTACTTATGGCTGTTGGAATTACTGCAACAATATCACATTTATTTGTAGTTTATGGACTAAAGTTCAGCCCAGCATCTACAATTGCTCCAATTCTTTATTTGGAAATTGTATCTGCTACTGTGCTAGGTTATTTTGTTTTCAATGATATCCCAGACATTTTTACTGTTATTGGTGTATCAATTATAATCATGTGTGGAATTTATGTCTTTTTAAGAGAGCATGAGCAAAATATAAATTCTAATAAGATAATAAGAGAGTAGTTTTAATTTAATTTTGAAGTGCTAATTGTTCATCATTTGAATTTGAGAAATTTAATTTAGATAAAAGATTAATCCTCTCTAGCTGTAAGTTTTCGATCATGTCAATAGCTGTAGATAATTTTTGATTTTGGATCTCGGTTTTTGAATTTAGTGCTGCGAGATTTTCCTCTAATATAAAAATTTTCTGCTCTGATTGCTGACTAATAAGAATGTTTTTGTAATCAAGGATTTCTTTTTCTATTAAAATTTCTTTTTTTTGATTTTCAAGTTTTACAATAATTTTTTCTAATGCACTCTTTTCAGCGATTAGATTTGTTATTTGATTGTCGTATTTTTTAAATACGTAATTCTTATAATCGAAATTAAACATTATTTGCTTTGATGTATTAAGGTTTTCATAGTAACTCTTAAATTTAGAATTGTTTTTAATTGAACTAACCTTAAAGCTCTCTTTAACGCCTTTCTCATATAAATGAGTATTTTTATAATCAAAATTGTTTTTTTTATTATCAGTAAGAATAAATTCAAATAAAACAATACCCAATGAAAAAATTGCTAAAAAAGAAGACAAAGTAAAAATCATTACCTCAGATTTTGAAATAGGAATAGATTTTTTTAATGGATTATCTAATTTCAGAATACGTTCTTCGTTTCCAATTTTATTTTTAATTTTTTTAATCTCATTGAGATAATTGTTTATTGAAAGTTTATTCATGTCATGTAAATCCTTAACTAGTATGAATATATTTTTGAAGCAATTAATAAAATAACAAATAACTAACTATCTATTTTTATTGGTATTTTTAATTTTAGATAATTTTATTAATTAAAATTATTTTTTTGATTCGTTAGATTAATTAAACTGATCTAAAAATTTTTGCAGGGCGATGTTGTCCTTTTCTTATTTTATCAGTTTCTTCAATAAAGTTTTTTAATTTACTTTTCTGAAATAACCATTTTCTAAAATTTCTTTTTTCAGTAAATTGTTTATTTTCTAAATCCAAACTTAAAAACGCATCTTGAAGTTCGGTTAGAGTAAATTCATTTTTTATTAAATAAAAGATATGTTCTGGGTTGTTTAAAATAAAAAATCTTATAAATTCAAAGTTTTTATTTAAAGTATCAGCTAACAAGTTAAATTTAGCAACTTTTTCACTATTTACCCAAGTTATATCTTTTAATTTATCATTGTATATAAAGCTGTATTTAAATTTCTTACTAAGACATAAATAATTAAACTCTACAGTTTTTTCGTTGATGAAATAACCAGCTGATCTGAAATTAAATTCTTGCAGGCTTTTATTATTCACTATTTCACTGAGAATACTCTTGCATACAAATTTAAAGTTTTGATTGTATGACATAGTTTGACTAGGAAGTTCCCAGCTATCATTTTCTTTTTTTTTCCAAAAAAGAGCATTTAGTTTATTATTTATAATTCTTACAATAAGAATATTAATTTTAATACTAAATGTATCTGAAATAAGCATTTGCTAATTATTAGTGTAAATAATACACTATATCAAGTTTTCTTTTTTATTTCATTGAGGGTTTTGTATGGCGAGATGCTTTGAATATCTAAAATAATTTCTATTAGTGCCCCTTTTTCCGATTTGATTGCTTTATCAAAATATTGCTGAAACTCTTCAGTTTTAATTACTTTATATGATGGGATACCATAAGCTTTCGCAATCATGTTGTAGTCTGGATTCTCAATATCTGTTCCATACACTCTATCTGGATAGCTTTTTTCCTGATGCATTCTTATTGTTCCGTAACTTGAATTATTTAATAACAAGATTATTGGAAATGCTTTATACTGCAGTGCTGTTCCTAGCTCAGCCATATTCATCTGAAAGTCACCGTCACCTGCAAAGCAAATGACTGTTTTATTAGGATTAGTAATTTTTGCTGAAATCGCTGCAGGTAGCCCAAAACCCATAGCGCCGCTTGTAGGCGCTAACAATCTAGCATTTTTACCAAACTTAAATAGAAGATTGCTCCAAGTTGAAAAATTGCCAGCCCCATTTGTCAAGATTACGTCCTCTGGGAGTTTATCTTGAAGGTAGTTAATTATCTTTCCCATATCAACTTGACCAGGCTGATCCTTTACAGCTAATCCATTTATATAATGTGATCTCAATAACCTTGTATGTGATGACCAATCACCAATTTTGCCCAGATTATTTAGTTTTAAAGCCAAATAATTAGGCCCTGAGTTAATTGCTAAATCAACTTGATATACTTTTCCAATTTCTAATAAACTTACATGACTTTGAATAATGACCCTGTTTTCAATTTGATTTATCCATAAGTTGTAATTTGAGGTAGTTATATCACCAAGAAGTGTATTGAAAGCAAATATAAGGTCTGCTTGATTAAGAGCTTCATTGAGTTTTGGAGTATTAATAAAACTACAAACACCAGTGAATGAGCTGGAATAATTATCAAAAATATCTTGGCGCCTAAATGAAGAAATGACTGGCAAATTATTATTTTCAATAAAAGAATTTAATTGTTTTATTCCCTCTTTATTCCAACGAGTACCCCCCACAATAAAAACTGGTTTTTTTGATTTTAATAATTTTTCTTTAACATTTAAAACAACTTCTTCAGATACAGAAGGTTCAATAATATTCACCTTTGGCGATGAATTTGCATCACTTAATAAAGAGAGAATATCTTCTGGAAGTGATATTACTACTGGACCTGGTCTTCCATTATTTGCAATATTAAATGCCCTTGACAAAATTTCTGGTATTCTATCAACATCCTGAATTTCATAAACCCATTTGGCCATACCAGAATACATTTCTTTATAATCTAATTCTTGAAATGCCTCTCTTCCGCTTACATTTGATGAAACTTGCCCTATAAATAGAATCAAAGGAATAGAACCTTGAAATGCAGTATGAATTCCAATAGAAGCATTTGTAGCTCCTGGAGCCCTTGTAACAAAACAAATACCTGTTTTACCAGTTAACTGGGCATAAGCTGCTGCCATAAATGATGCCCCACCCTCTTGCCTAGCGCCAATCCATTGGATTTGACTTGAATAGTCAATTAAAGAATCAATGACAGAGAGGTAGCTTTCTCCTGGAACTCCAAATACTTTTCTTGTGCCTTGATTGGCGAGACATTCCACTAAGATATTGGCACCAGATTTTTTCATTTAAAATTATTTCAGTCAATAATATGCATAGAAGCTAATTTTTTTCTTATAAGTTTCAAGTGGTCTTGAATTGTGCTCATATTCAAAGATTTACTCTCTAATTTTTTAAGGATCGTATCTAGGTCACTAGCTAAATCTTGACTCTGCTTGTTGCTATCAATAAGTCTTAATTGAGTTTTCCTTAAAATTGCTGAAAGAGCTTTATCACCCTTGACCATTCGCTTTAAAGAAAAATGAGGTATTTTAGTAGCTAAAACTTGATGCTCTCCTGCTATTGCTTTAACAGATCTATTTGTTTGAAGAATACATGAGGATTCTCCAAAAACCTCACCTTCACCTACCCTACCTAAAAGTAATCCATTTTGAGTATACAAATAAACAAAACCTTGAATTACTAAAAAAGCCTCATTTGATGCGTCACCTACATCATATATAAGTTCTTGAGGCTCCCAGATGATTTGATTGTTTTTTTCTTTCATACTTTTTAATAATTAGGATTAGTCCTAGTTATTATATTATAAATTAATTATAAAAATATAAAATAATTATAAAATACTAGTTATACAAATTATTCTAAGGAATTGAGATGCAATTATATGCAAATTGGAATTTTCCAACTCATGTGAAAATCGGCTCGGGAGCTTTGGCCGAAATTGGAAATTGTTGTAAAGATTTAAAAATTAATCAGCCCTTAATCGTAACAGATAAAACTCTCATTAGTAGTGGAATAGTTCAAAAATTAAAAAATGAACTCATAAAAAATAATCTTACATTTTCAATCTATAGTAATGTAGACAGCAATCCCAACGACATAAACCTTGCTGATGGTATAGATTTTTTAAAAAATGGTAATTTTGATGGCGTAATAGCCTTTGGCGGTGGATCAGCAATTGACTTAGGAAAATTAATTGCATTTATGGCGCAACAAAAACTTCCAGTATGGGATTTTGAAGACTTAGGTGATAACTGGAAAAAAGCAAATACAAATGGAATTTTACCAATAATCGCCATTCCAACCACTGCAGGCACAGGATCAGAAGTTGGCAGAGCCAGCGTATTAACTGATAAAAAAAACAAAGTCAAAAAAGTTATTTTTCATCCTGAAATTCTACCGAAAAGTGTTATCTGTGACCCAGATTTGACTTTCAATTTGCCTAAGTTTCTCACTGCTGGAACTGGAATGGACGCCTTTGCCCATTGCCTTGAGGCATTTTGTTCACCAGGTTATCACCCAATGTCTGATGGTATAGCCTTAATGGGAATGAAACTTATTAAAGAGAACCTAATAATTGCATATAATGATGGGGAAAACTTAATAGCGAGAACTAATATGTTAAGTGCTGCTCTAATGGGAGCAACTGCTTTTCAAAAAGGTTTAGGCGCCATTCATTCTCTCTCACACCCAATAGGTGCAATTTATAATACTCACCACGGCACAACAAATGCTGTTGTAATGGAAAATGTAGTTAAGTTTAATAAAGAAATAATAGTTGAAAAAGTTGACCAAATTTGTAATTTTTTAAGCATTTCAGGTGGCTTTAATGGCTTTACAAATTTCATACATGAATTATGCAAAAATTTAGGAATACCAAAAAGACTTTCTGATTTAGGAGTTAAAGAAAATCAACTTCAGCTTATTTCTGAAATGGCTGTAGTAGACCCTACTGCATCAGGAAACCCTATAAAATTAACCACCAAAAATACCTTAGAGTTATTAAAAAATTGTTTATAAACTATTTTAAATTAAATGCCATTTCATCAAAGTTTTTAAAAGCAATATCAATCTTATCAAACATTTCATTAATTTGCTTTTCTTTAATAATAAGTGGAGGACAAAACCCAATAATATCCCCAGGCAAAGCCCTTAAAATAACACCATTCTCTTGAATAATTTTTACACATTTTGCAGCTATTTTATTTTTGATTTCGAATTTCTTATTGCCTTCATAACCAAATTCTACTGCTCCAATAAGACCAACTGAACGAGAGTGACTTAAAAACCAAGAATTATTTTTTATGTTTTGAATTCTTTCATTAAATAATTTTGAGAGCTGTTTTACGTTTTCAATAATATTCCTGTCTATCATAATTTGTTGTGCCTTCATCGCGACTGCAGCACAAACAGGATGTGCTGAATAGGTATAACCATGACCAAAAATTCCTAATTCATTAGCTTGATCTTTAATTGGTCCATATACTTTTTCAGAAATAATGACTGCAGAAATTGGCAAATAAGCAGATGATAATGCTTTGGCAGCAGTTACAATGTCAGGTCTTATGTTAAAAGTTTCTGAACCCCACATATTTCCAGTTCTACCAAAACCACAAATTACTTCATCTGCAACAAGTAAAATATCATACTTTTCAAGAACTTTTTGGACTTTTGGAAAGTATGATTTAGGTGGAATAATGACTCCACCTGCTCCCATAACAGGCTCAGCGAAAAAAGCTGCAACAGTTTCAGGACCCTCTTTAAGAATTAAATTTTCTAATTCACTAGCAAGTCTATCTGAAAACTGTTCTTCACTTTCATTTTTATTAGCCTCATTAAAATAGTCTGGTGTCATAGTATGCCTAACAAATTCTAATGGAAGAGAAAATCCATTCTGTGCATATGGTAGCCCTGTCAAACTAGCAGCTGCCAAAGTAACGCCATGGTAACCCTTTTTTCTACTAATAATTTTTCTTTTTTCTGGGAGACCTCTTGCTAAATTATAATACCATACCATTTTTATCGCAGAATCATTTGCTTCAGAGCCAGAGTTTGCAAAGTAAACTTTACTCATTGGAACAGGAGAAATTTTAATTAGGTGCTCTGCCAAATTTATAGCTGGATTGGCTGTCTTGCCTGCGAAACTATGATAGTATGGTAGTTTTTTTAATTGTTCTGAAATAGTATCTACTAATTCCTTTTCTGAAAATCCTAAAGAAGTACACCATAAGCCACTCATACCTTCTATAAATTTTTTTCCAGTTTCATCATATACATAAATTCCATCACCTTTGGACAGGATATGAGGGCCTTCATCCTCTAAAGTTTGAGGATGGGTATAAGAATGCAAGTGAAATTCAATATCCTTGCTGTAATCTGAATTACCTAAAAATTTTTCGTTATCGTACATGCTGTCCACCATTTATATGAATTTCCGATCCATTTAAATAGTGTGACATATCACTGCATAAAAAGTAAATAGTTTGTGCAACTTCTTCTGGTGTTCCAAACCTACCAAGAGGAATTTTAGGAACAATAAGCTCTTCGCTTTCAGGTGTTATTATATCTGTTTTGATTTCGCCAGGTGCAATTGCATTCACTCTAATGCCTGATGGTCCAAAATCAGCTGCCATCTCCCTCGTAAGAGCACTTAGAGCGGCTTTTGATGTTGCATAAGCTGAACCTGCAAATTCATGAACTCTACTTCCAGCTATTGAAGTAACGTTTACAATACTTCCTGCCTCTTTTTGTAAACTAGATTTTAAATTTTTTGCTAATAAAATTGGTGCAAAAAAGTTGACTTGAAAAACTTGCTGCCAGCATTCTAGTGGAGTGTTTATAGTATCTAGTCTTCTATTCTTATTTCCTTTAGGAGAAATTCCAGCATTATTGACGAGTGCATGCAAGGGGTCTCCATTTAATTTTTCAACAATTTTTTTTGAACCTTCGACAATATTTTCGACAGACTCTAAATCGATTTGTACGTGATCATGCAGACCTTCAGACCAAGGACATTTTTCTGGAACCTTTTCTCTTGAACAAGTAATAACTCTCCAGCCAGCACTTGAAAACCTTTTAACAGTAGCATGGCCAATTCCTCTACTTGCTCCTGTTAAAACAAGATTTTTTATTTTATCCTGAGACATACTAATACCATAAATAAAATTATAAAATTAATAAAGTACTAATTTAGTACTATATAAAATAAATTAATATTTTCCATGTTTTTCTAATCTAACTAGGTGACACACCTCTTAATCTTTCGGATCTTCTTCTAAGAAGCTCAACAGTAGTTAAAATTGCAATAGACAAAATCACAAGTATAGTTGCAACAGCTAAAATTGTTGGGCTTATTTGTTCACGAATGCCAGAAAACATTTGCCTTGGAATTGTTCTTTGCCTTACATCTGCCAGCTGAAGAACAACCACAACCTCATCAAATGATGTTATAAAAGCAAAAAGACCACCAGAAATTACACCCGGCAATATCAAGGGCATTTGGACTTTAAAAAAAGTTCTAATAGGACCCGCACCTAAATTAGCTGCTGCTCTAGTTAAATTATTATCAAAACCTGCCAAAGTCGCAGTTACTGTGATGATAACAAAAGGTGTTCCCAATATGGCATGAGATAAAATTAACCCCGTATATGACTTGGCTATTCCAATTTGACTGTAAAAGTAAAATAAACCTGATGCTGTGATAACCAAAGGAACTATCATTGGTGAAATTAATAATGCCATAATAGGTCTTCTGTAGGGCATTTCAGATCTGCTTAGACCTATTGCTGCAAGCGTGCCAATAGATGTTGCCAATAATGTAGCGCCAATTCCAATTATAAAACTATTTTTAATTGAACGGACCCATTGCGCATTCTGCCAAACATCTTGCCACCATCCCTGAACCGCATCAGGCGCAGCCATTCCATTTAATAAAATATCCTTATACCATCTAAATGAAAAAGCCTCCTTATCAAGCGCTAACATTCCAGGTGTAAAACTAAAATATGGTTCTTGATTAAAACTTAAAGGTATTAAAATAATTATAGGGATGATTAAAAACAAAAATATTAAAGCACAAATTCCTCTAAAAGTATAAAACCATAGAACTTCTCTAGATGTTGCATAAGGCGGAAGAGGCAATCTATAATTTCCAGATGATAGCCAAAGTGACATTTGGCCTAAAACAAAACCTAGTACTGCTAAAACCAAACCATATGATAGTCCAATATACAAAAAACCAGCTAGCCCAAGAGTGGCACCGCAAAATATTCTGGAAAGATTTTTTTCTTTAATAACAGTAACAGAAAAACTAGCAAGCAATGAAAATAACAACGCTCCTAATAAAGTAGTTATTACAGCGAATTGCATATTTCCGCGAGCAGTCAAAAATCCAATAATAGATCCAAAAATAGCACACCATAAAATAGTAAAATAAATTGGTGGACTTGGTGGTATATATTTATATTGAGACATCAACCTAACTTCATATTATCTATGCCCACAACTCGGTCATATATCCAAAATAGGAAAAGGATAATTACAAGCAAAACCAATCCCATGGCTGCAGCAAGGTTCCAATTAAGTGATTTTCTCATATGAAAATCAATAAAGTTAGAAATCATCTGTCCGTCCTGACCACCAACCAATGCTGGCGTTATATAATAACCAATAGCTAAAATAAAAACTAGAATTGCACCAGCGCCGACCCCAGGGATTGTTTGAGGAACATAAACTCGCCAAAAAGCAGTCCAATTAGTTGCACCTAAAGACTTGGCCGCTCTTACATAAGATGGAGATATTGTTTTCATAACTGAATAAATTGGCAATACCATAAAAGGCAGTAATATATGTGTCATTGCTATTAGGACACCTGTCTTATTATATATGAGGGAAAAACGATCATCATCCTCAGCAAATCCAAATACAACAAATAAATCATTCATAACCCCCTCACCCTGAAGCATGGCTATCCAAGCAGTAGTTCTTACTAAAAGTGAAGTCCAAAATGGTAATAATACTAAAATTAATAAAAGGTTTGAAGTTCTGAGTGGTAAAGATGCCATCAAGTAGGCAATTGGATAACCTAACAATAGTGATGCTAAAGTAACAATAAGAGAAATTTCTAATGTTCTAATAAATAGTTTTATATGGATGCGTCTATCTTCCTCTTGTCTTGTAATTGTCCCATCAGCATTTAATTTATAATCTAAAGCTGCAGCTACAAAGCCAACTGTATAAACATTTGAAGCAACTTTCATTGCCTGCCAAGTTTCTATTTCAACCCATTTCTTTTTAACTTTTTTAAGGGATTTTTTATATGGTGCCTTTAACTTTGATGCCTTTCTTGCAGTTGAAGTAAATAAAGAACGAGTTCCTGAAAGCTCCCTGTTAACACGCGTAGCAACCTTACCAATTGTTTTATTTTTTTTTGCATTAACTAAGTCAACTACTAAAGCTGCATACATATCTTCAGTAGGCTCAGACACACCATCCCAATCTTCAAGTATATTCGATGTTTCAGGCATTAAATTACTAAATCTAGGATCATAAACGCCTTGCCAAAGCAATAGCGCTATTGGCAGAACAAATAAAAATAACAAGAAAATTAACAGCGGAGATACTAAACCAAAAGCCCTTAATTTATTTCTAAATAGTGACTGCTGGAGTTTCTTTTTTAAAGGCGTACCGTCAGCAGTTTTGAGAGTTTCAACACTAGTATCCATTGAATTTAAGTTAAGGGAGGGCAATAGCCCTCCCTTACTGTATTAGTTTGCTAACCAAGCATTAAAACGCTCATTCAATTCATCTTGGTTATCTGCCCACCAAGCAAAATTATTTTGAATTGCGTTTGTAAAGTTCTTTGGATCTGTAGGCATATGAGGAGCCATTTTTAGATCCGGTTGGTTATGGTAAGAACTGACTAAAGCAGCAGAAGATTGTCTCACTGGACCATAAGAAATCCATGATGCCTGAGCTGCTAATTGTTCTGTTTCAGTTGAAAATACCATAAACTCCATTGCTAAATCTTTATTAGGAGCGCCTTTTGGAATTGCCCATAAATCTATATCATAAACCTGACCATCCCATACAATTGTGAAAGGCTTTCCCTCAGCTGCGACAGCATTAAAAATTCGGCCGTTGTAAGCTGTTGTCATAACAACTTCACCGTCAGCTAAAAGTTGTGGTGGCTGAGCTCCTGCTTCCCACCAAACAACGCTATCTTTGATAGTATCAAGCTTAGCAAAAGCACGGTCAACACCTTCTTCTGTTGATAAGACTATGTAAACATAATCAGCTGGAACACCGTCAGCCATAAGAGCCATTTCTAGATTTGGCTTTGGGCCTCTTCTCAAACCTCTTTTTCCAGGAAAATTTTCTAGATCAAAAAAATCAGCCATTGTTTTTGGACCGTTAGGCATTTTTTCAAAATCATATGCAAAAATTGTTGACCATACAATATTTCCTACAGCACAATCAGTTATTGTGTTTGGAATGAAGTCATCAGATGCTGGAGTACCATCAGAACCTGCTGGCAGCATAGAAGCATCAATTTCTTCAAAAAGTCCTTCATCACATCCTAGAACAGCATCTGAAAGCTCAACATCAACTATATCCCAAGTCACATTTCCGGCTTCAACTTGAGATCTAACTTCAGCGAGACCCCCTCCATAATCTTCAGAGACTACTTGGTGACCAGTTTTGGCAGTCCAAGGCTTATGATATGCTTCAACCTGAGACTTTGTGTAAGCGCCACCCCAAGATACAGCAGTTATTGAACCTGCAGATGCGGCACTTACAATAAGTGTTGAACTTGCAACACCAATTAAAAGTGATTTTAATTTCATAAATTCTCTCCTTTTGAACTCAAAATTTAAGTTTTTAATTTATTTTAGTTATTAATTACTAATAATACATTAATTTTTCAATGTTTTACCAGTACTTTATCATGCATCTAATGCATGACAATCCATAGTATCCCAACTTATGGGTATTTTTTCTCCTATTTTAAGAGTGCTCTTTATATTTGAATTTGGTATTTTTACAATAAAATCATTATCTTTATCAATTTTTATGAGACATCTAATATGATCGCCATGGTATATTAGTTGTTTTATAGTAGCATCTACTTTGTTTTTATATTTACGGTTAAGATGTATTCTTTCAGGTCTTATAGATAAAGTTGTATTAGTTCCTACTTCACCACAATTTACTTTTAACGCTTTAATTTCCATATTTTGAGATGTTTTAACAGTCACTTCACTATTATTTACACTCTTAACTTTTCCTGTTAATTTATTGTTTTCACCAATAAATTGAGCAACAAAGGCATTTTCAGGTCTCTCGTAAAGTCCATCAGGTGTTGATAACTGTTGTATTTGTCCATCATTAAAAACAGCTACTCTATCTGACATTGTTAGCGCCTCTGACTGATCGTGAGTAACGTAAACAACAGTAACACCTAGTTGCTTGTGTAGATTTTTTATCTCATATTGCATATGTTCTCTTAATTGTTTGTCAAGAGCACCTAACGGTTCATCCATCAACACAAGATCAGGATTAAAAACAAGGCTTCTTGCTAAAGCGATTCTCTGTTGCTGTCCTCCAGACAGTTGTGCAGGTTTCCTGTTTATAAAATCTGTCATTTGCACCATTTCAAGAGCTTGTAATACTTTTTCCTCTCTATCATTTTTACTAATTTTTCTAACCTCTAGTGGGAATGATAGGTTTTCTCCAACAGTCATATGAGGAAATAAAGCATAGTTTTGAAAAACCATCCCAATTCCTCTCTTGTGAGGAGGAATATTATTGATTGGCTTGCCATCTAAAAGGATTTCACCATGAGTAGCTGTTTCAAATCCTGCCAACATTAACAAACATGTAGTCTTCCCTGACCCAGATGGACCAAGCATAGTAAGAAATTCACCTTTCTTAATATGTAAGTTTAGATCTTTGACAACAAGGCTTAAGCCATCATAACTTTTTTGAACCCTGTCAAATACTACAAACGAATCATTTTTATTGGACATAAATTAATATTTCCTCAAACAACAAACAAAATTTTTAAAAATTAATAATATTGGAATTTTTACTTAATGCAATTAACTATTTAATTTTCTCCAAATAATTAAATACATCAAAGTTCTTCGGTCCATATAGGATTTGTCCAAGCTTTTTTTCCGTTTTGATCGATAACAATGACCCTCACCCAAGGGCTTTTTGCGCCTTTAGGAAAATTTATAACAGTTTTTTTCATTTCATTACCATGTTTGACAATTGATGCTGAACCGTAGCCAACCAGTATAATTGAGGCCACTGGTGAAGTTTCAACTTCAAGCTTATCCCTTGTAATAGATAAATCAATTATTTTTGGTCCTTGAGAGGAGTAATAATTCCCCTCCTTTAAAGACTTAAGCAGATGCTCAGGTTCATTTAATTTAGATTTGACCTCAACCCAACCTCCAAAAAAATCATTTGTCCTAAAATGTGCGTCATCTGTAGCTATTACATTCAATTTTCTTCCTTGTGAAAGCATAAGATCAATTAAATGAGCCCCATCACCTCTGTCACTATCAACCGCACAACCATGATTGTAAATTTCTACAGCATGTGCATCTAGAATAGTTTCCGCGTCATTAACAGTTAAACCAGACCACTGAGGATGAGCAATTGTTACAAACGCCCCATTTTCAAAACATCTTTTAGCAAGCTCAGGACCAGTTTCCTGATTGTCATGAGGGGTAAAATTAGGAGAATTAGAAGGTGTAAAATCCATTGACAATCCTACAGCAAGTATATGCCAAAGCTGCCCATTTAACATTGAGCCTGAATGGACTTCTGCACCTAAAAGAGTAGTAAATTGATCATCTCTAAACTTTGTAGTATCTGTCACGGGGTAATTAAAAGTACCCACAAAATGATCTGAAATACATAAAAAATCATAACCTTCTTGTTTATATTTTTTACATACTATTTCAGGCGATAAAACGCCATCCGAATTTGTTGAATGAGTATGAAGGTTTCCCTTGTAAAATTTACCATCATTAAAGAATGCACCAGGTCTCATAAATTAAATATATCTAATATAAATTCTTATAATTATAAATGAGAAAAGTATATTTATTTCAAATTGATTTTATTTTCTTTACTTTTAATTTCTCTTATTCTTATCCAGCATTCTTTATCTTGAGATATATGAAACCATTTTTCACCAGATTTAATTAGAAATTTTTGATTAGTGAATTTCTCTGAAACTTCAGATTTTAATACTAAATCTTTCACTTCAATATTACATGAATAAGACAAAGTAGGATAAATAAATATTAGTAAATATAAAAAGTTTAAAATTATTTTAATTGCTTTCATGTATCTATAATTAATCAATAAAATTTATATCAAAATGAATTTTTGTTGGTAATTTTGTGAAAGAATGAGGTTTGCTTGCCACAATTAAGACGCTTTCATGGCAATATATATTGCAACCAAATATAATTGGTATAAATTCGAAAAAGTTATAATAATTTTGTTTTTAGAGATTTAACAAAATGTCAGATATAAATAACCAGTTAAATAAATATACTAGTTTATTATATGAAAAGATTATTGAAATCTTAAACTATATTGCCTCTTTATATAATTTAACAGTCTCAAAATTTAATTTTGACACCAGCATTATTAATGAATCAATAAATCAAATAACAAAATTTTTTGTTATTATTTACAAAATTGTTATCGAAAGACTTAATTTAGAATTCAACGATCTTAAATTGATTTACAATTCTTTTGTTAGTTCTTTAAGCGCAAATGGACAAATAGCAGCTTTGTTCATTTTAGTATTAATTATATTTTTTATATTTTTTTTAATTTTCAGTTCAGGCGGCAAAAAAACATCTTCAAAAACTAAAAATGTAAAACAAAAATCAGTAAAAGCACAACTTCTTGAAATTGAAATAGACTTACTAGAACTTCAGGATAAATACAGTCGCAAAGTTATAAGCTTAAACAGCTATCTTGCAGAAACAAAAAGACTTGAAGAAAAAGCGAATAATATAAATTAAAGACTATAATTGATAATTAAGTTTGAGTGCGTGTTCACTCAAAATTATTTCTCTTTTAGCAACATCATTTTCAATACAAATTTCAAAATGTTTAATATTATTAAGAGTTATCTCTCTTTTGATAGAGCATATTGAACCATTTGATTTTGATTGTATTTTTTGACCCACTTTAAAAGAAGCATCTTTACCCTTAAGAGCATTTCCATTGAAAAAGTTTCCAAATAAAACCATTAAAAATCCCTAGTAGTCTTAACAATTCAATTGGCCTTTTTTTATACAGGGCTGTGACCGACCTGATTAATTATATTATTTTATTTAAATAGGAAATAATTTGCAACAAGTAAAAATTTTTATATCTCATTTTGAGATATCAATTTTATTGACGAATCCCAATTTTGGTCAGAAAAAATATCTTTGCTCATGCCTTTTGATTTATTAAACCACAATTTAACATCTTTTATTTTATTCTGACCTGAAAAATAATTGTTAATAATTTCTTTTGCTCTATTCTTTCCAAATGAAGGGAAATGTCCTCCATGAAAAATGTTAACATCAAGTTTAATAATTCTGCTTAGAGTTTTTTCATATAGTTTTGGGTCTGAATGATATAAATTATCAAGTAATTCTCCGTCATATAAAGCATCGCCACTAAAAAGTTCTTTAGATTTCAAGTCTAACAAACCAATGGAACCTGGTGAGTGCCCTGGCAAATGTAAAATATTAAATGCTCGGCTTCCTAAATCAATTACATCACCTTCATCCAAATAACCTGTCAATGAAGCTGGTGTTACAGTATACTTTTCACCTGAGTATTCAGGAAATTGTTTTCTATCAATGATTTCTATTTCTTTCCATGCACCTGAAAATACAATCTTATCATTAAGGGTTTTCTCTAGGATATCTTCCTCATTTTTATGACCAAGCCTGCAATTAAATTCATGTAAGGAACCACAATGATCAAAATGAGAGTGCGTTACAATTGCTTTTATTGGTTTAGATGTTTCTTCTAAAATATATTTTTTTAATGAGCTTAATCCCATACCAGTATCAATTAGTAGATCAAATTCTTGACCCTTAATATGCCAAATATTACATCGCATAAAATTAGCAACGTGTGTCTCTTGGATCAGAGAAATACCATCAGAAATTTGAAATGTTTTATAAGACATACTTTAGATTAATTCATATCCCATTCATTTTGTATTTTGGAAATACTTAAATTGTTTACAATCATCCTTGAAATTTGAAGTAATTTTTCATCCTCGCCAAAGTTACCAATTATTTGCAAGGAATATGGCAAGTTTTCATTATTTACTCCAGTTGGTATTGTGATAACAGGCAAACCTGTTAGGCTCCAAATTGAATTCATTCTGTAATCACCAGTTGTATTTAAACCTAATGGAGCAAAATCAGGTGCTACAGGTGCAATCCATGCGTCAACTTTACTATCTTTCATTAATGTTTGAACATAATTCTGAATTAATTTTGCTTCATCAAGATAAGCTGCCAGTTCATCTTCAGATATTTTCTTTCCCAGCATCAAAGTTTTTTTACTTAAAGGCTGATATAAATCTTTATATTTTTCAAACCAAGGAGAGTGTACAGAAAACAATTCAGCAAATGTTATTTTATCAAGCAAGTCATTATAATAAGAAATATTTTTAATCAATTTTAGCTTTATTACTTCAAAATTACTTTTCAATTTCTCTGTAGTTAAATTAAATTGTTTTAAAATTTTAGGTTTTGCTAAATTTAAATAAGACCCTTCAGGAATAGCCAAAACGATTTGATCATCATTTTTTTCATTACAATTCTCCCAATTATTTACAATTACAGGTAAAATAATTTCTAGTAGTTCAATGCTCTTTGCAATAATTCCAATGTGATCCATTGATTTTGAAAATAATAAAACACCATCTTTTCCGATCCGGTCAAAGCTAGGTTTATATCCAACTACCCCACAGTATCCTGCAGGTCTTATAACAGACCCACATGTCTGTGTTCCAATTGCAAAATCACAGAACTCTGCTGCTACAGCAGCACCTGAGCCACTTGAGGACCCTCCTGGTGTGTGCAGAAGATTTCTTGGGTTTCTTGTTTCACCTGGATCCGAAATTGCAAATTCTGCAGTAACTGTTTTTGCAATAAAGCTAGCACCAGCATTTAGTAAATTATTTACTACACTTGCTTGTTGACCACCAAATAGCTCATGTGGAAGATTTGATCCACAACGTGTGGGGTAACCTTCAATATTAATTATATCTTTAACACCAAAAAAAATGTCTTTGAGGGGCAGTAATTTTGTATTTTTTGAGTGATTATCAGATAGAGATTTCAAAATTTGGTTTTTATTAAACGTACCTTTAACAAAGGATTTCACGTATCCTTCATAGTTTTCAATATTCTCAAATATTCTTTTTAATTTTTTTGTTTCAACCATGACTGAAATAAATGATATTTTAACATTAATGTCTAATCATAATAGCCAGCCCTAACTGCAGAGCCTATAAAATTACAAATGAGCCTCTCTGCGTGAATAAGCGTTGTGTTACCCTTCTCAAAGCTTGGTGAAATCTCTACTAAGTCTAATCCAATAACTTTTCCCTTCTTAACTATTCCATGAATTAACTCTCTAATTTGAACCCAATTCAATCCTCCAGGTGTTGGAGCATTAACTGCTGGCATTATTGTTGGATCCATTCCATCTGCATCAATGGTTAAGTAAAAATTCACGCCATCAGGTATTCTGTTAAGAATATTTTGTATACCGACATCATGAACCTCATAAGCACTTATCAAATTAGAACCATATGCTTTTGCTTGTTCAAATTCTTCTTGCCTTCCGCTGCCTACTCCTCTTAATCCAATCTGAAAAATAGAGTTTACTGATTTTAATTCTGAAGCTCTTTTTATTGGACTTGAATACCCTTCTCTCTCACCATTTACTTCGTCTCTCCAATCCATATGAGCGTCAATTTGAATTAGAACAACTGGTTTGTTTTCAGGAATTGCCCTCATTATTGGAATTGGAATACCATGATCTCCTCCAATTGATATTAAAGTAATATTTGAAGAAAATATCTTACTAGCCACTCTCTCTGCCCTGTTATAGTGTTCCCTAGGATCTCTAAAATCTGCTGTTACGTTCCCCAAATCAACAATTTTAATGTCCTTATTATTAAGCAACGGGCCACCAAGATCCCAATCAAAATGATGTAATGTTCTAGGCTCATCCCAAGCGGCATCTTGTGCATTTTGTCTTAAGATATCTGGAGCTCTGCTTTGATCATTAGCCATTTCACTTGGGTAATAAGGCAACCCATAAGGAACACCAAGAATAGCTATATGGGCATCAATTTTCTCTAAATCCAAATTTAAAGGGAAACCAAGCAACCCTTTAGCGTTTCCTTTTGGCAACTCTGTTAAAGATAATATAGTATTCATTTTCTTGCTTTCATTTTGTTTTTTAATTTATTCCATCAAACTTTTGACATTAAAATTTTATTTAATCATAAGTTACTATCACCAGCCGTTAAATTTATCCCAGACTTCAATTTCACCAGTTATTTTATCATTTACATAATAGCGATCATGTGCAGCTGCTGTAGCGCAAGCATGATTAGGTAGTATTCTTAGCATATCTCCTGGCTTAATATTCGGGAGCAATGCTTCACTACCTTTTCTTACTTGTATGATACCATGTTCCTGTTGAACGCCTGTGACAATGACGTCTTCGATTATTGTCCCATCTTCTAAGCAAACCTGCCCATATCCAAAATCAGTTTTTTGGGAAGAAGTGCCTCTATCTCTTGATAAAGCCATCCAACCAGCGTCGACTATTATTGCATCAATTTCCCGGTTAACACTTATTACTGATGTTAATACAGAAAGTGCAATATCTTCAATATTACAGATACCAATACCAGTTTGAACCAAATCAAAGAAAACAAAAACACCAGCTCTTAATTCATTAATTGCATCATTATTATAATTTGTTAAAACCGTAGGTGTTGATCCAATCGTAACTAGGTTACAACTTAATGACGCATTTTTAAGTATTCTTACTGCCTCCAAGGTCTGCTCTGCTTCATTCTTCGCACATTTAAGTAAATCTTGATTGTTTGATAGATTATAGCTCGCCCCTGCATGTGACATTACACCTCTGAACAAACCGGCATCACTCAAACATTTACCTATTTCAATAAGTTGCTTTTCTGCATTTGGCCTGACACCTGACCTATGTCCATCAAAATCTAATTCAATAACAGCTGAAATTTTACAGCCTTCAACTTTACAAAAATTAACTAATTCATTAGCTATCGATATATGATCAATTGAAACTGTAACTTGACAATTATCTGATAAACAACTTGCAATACGTTTAAGTTTATTTGGAACAATAGCAACTGAATAAAGAAAATCTGTTATTCCACAGTCCTTTAGTTGTTCAATTTCTTCAATTGTAGAAACCATTGCTCGAGATCCAAAATATTTTGTAAAGATTTCAGTAATTTTTTTACATTTTGCTGTTTTTAAGTGGGGACGAAATTTAGTTTTTTCTTTGAATATCCTTGAGCTTAAACGCTCAATATTATTGATCAGCTTGCTTTTTTCAACAATAAGACAGGGGGTAAATAATTCATTTAAATTTTGCAATTTTAAGATCCCTAATTAGAAATTTAGTAATTAATAATCAATTTTGAGAGATTGAAAATATAATTGCTAATTAATTTTGTCATATCTCAAATAACTTGACTCAAATTATAATTTATAGACTAATTTGATTATGAATTCGCTACAACTGTATTTTTTTTTGGATTTAAAAGTTTGTGGTCATCCTGTAAGGAGAAAAAATGACTCAAGCAAATAATATTAAAATTAAATCTCTAAGTAATAACGAAAGAAGAGATCCTCATTTAAGAAACGGTTCAAAAAGTTCAGATTTTCGATTTAATCCATTAGAAGACAAATCTTTTATTAAAAATAATGAGATTTTAGCAGGTCTTGCTTTAGGGGAATTAGAAATGTGGATACACAGATTCATTGGAAAACCTAGTCAGATTAAAGAATTTGAGGATATTGGAACTTGGTGTAATAAAAGTAATGCTAGAGTTTATTTTATGAACCTTATTTTCTATAATTATTTTGGTGGCCTGGTAACTACTAAAAGTATAGTGAGTAATCAAATTATGATAACTAGAAAAGCTGCCAGCGATATGGTTGATAGTGCAATAGAAATAGGAATTATTGAATATTATTCAGACAAAGAGTTTCGAGCAACTGATAAATATATTGAGTATTACCTAAGCTATACAAGGCTAGTTGCAAAATCATATATTCCAAAATTAACTAAACTATTGACGCAATTAAATGCTATAAATAACGTTCCTAATGCAAAAGAAACTTTCAAAATTCGTGAATAGTCAGTAAACAAATCTTTGTTTACTGACTATACATTGCCATAAAAAAATTGTTTTTTTCTTTTTTCAGCATGTTAGTTTATTATTATGAGTGTTAAAAGGTGTTTTAGATTTGAAATAAATATCTCAAGTTTTTAGTGACCTAGTTAGTGGATGTGACACGCTAATATGAAAAAAATGTTTATTTTCTAATGAAAGTGAATTTAAAGTTAGGATCTATTTTTTTTAATATCTAAAAATAAAATTTAATTAGGTATATTTCTTATCTATTGTCTTTGAACGCTCACAGTAAGGTAACTGTCGTTTACTGACTGTGTTTTGTGAAAAATTGTTTAAATTGCCTTAAACAAAAATTCTGAACATCTGGGAGAACGACTTTAAATTTGATTAAAATCATAAGGGAGATAATAAAATGAATAATAATAATAAATTATTAGCATTTATAAGCTTAGTTTTATCCTTATCCATCATTTTTGCTGGAACCAATGTTTATGCAGAAACGACATTTGAAAAGATAAAGAGAACTGGGAAAGTTACTGTTGGAACTGAAGCTGCTTTTCCACCATTCGAATTTGTTGAAGATGGCAAGATAGTTGGTTATGGAAAGGATATTCTTGACTATATAATCGCTGATATGGGAGTTGAATTAAACCAATTGGATTTACCTTGGCAAGGAATTCTTCCAGGTGTTTTAGCTGGCAAGTTTGATTTTGTCGCAACTAGTGTGAGTATCCGCGCTGAAAGAGCAAAAAAATATGCCTTTACTGTTCCAATAGCTGAAGGCACTAACTGGGTAATGAAAAGAAGTGGTGATTCTTCAATAATGAGCCCAGATGATTTGTCGGGTAAAGTGGTATGTACTCAGCTCGCATCTGGCAGCGAAAAAGCTACTAAAGAGTGGGAAGCTGACATGAAATCTAGAGGCTTAAAAGGCTATAAAGAATTAAAACTATTTACTGCTCATCCAGAAGCAACTTTAGCTCTTGCGAATGGAACTTGTGATGCACAAACCCAGACTGTTCCAAACTTAGCTGTTGTTGCAAAAAAGCAAAAAGGTGTATTTGAGTTAGTTGGCCCAATTACTGATAAAACTTATATGGCATGGGTTACAAGACCAGAGGACACTGACTTGAGAGATTATATAAGTTCAAAAATACTTGAAATGCGCGATAAGGGTCTTATTGATGAAATTCAAGACAAATGGTTTGGTTTTAGAATGCCTATTCCAAGCGAAGGTCATCTTCCAGAGGGTGCACTTTAAACTAATATAATATCATAGGATTGCTTAAGAAATTTTAAGGCAATCCTATGATGAAATATTTAACCAAACTTAAATTATAATGAAATTTGACATAAGCTATACCTTCGATGCTATTCCTAGGCTCCTTGAGGGTGCATTCATTACAATGCAGGTTGCAATTTTAGGTTTTACTCTAAGTGTATTACTTGCAACGATTATAACCATTGCAAGAACTTCACTTCGATCAAAAATTTTAAACTTCATAATTGCTTTCTATATAAGTTTTATTAGAGGTACACCAATACTTGTTCAAATATTTCTTATATATTATGTTTTGCCTGTTTTTGGACTAAATTTAGGCCCTTTTACTGCTGGCATTCTTGCAATAACACTCAACAGTGCTGCATTTGTAACAGAAATTTTAAGAGGTGGCTTAGCTTCTGTGCCAGTAGGCCAATTTGAAGCCGCAAAATCATTAGGAATATCAGGATTTGCATTGTGGAGAAAAATAATTCTCCCTCAAACATTTATAACATCAATACCACCATTAGTTAATGAATTTACAATGGTTCTAAAAGCTACAGCATTACTTTCTCTTATAACTGTAGTTGAATTAATGCGAGTTTCACAACAAATTTACAGTGCTAACTATCATCCAGTAGAGGTGTTAAGTGGCACTTTTATTATTTATTTTTTAATGTGTTTTGTCGTAAGCCGAAGTTCTGCTTTCCTTGAAAAACGATTAAAAGTAAAAAGAGCTTGATCAGAATATGCTAGAATATCAAATATTTTTTGATTATGGGCCAATGATATTATTAGGTTTTTGGCTAACTTTAAAAATTGTAGTTTGTGCGATTGCATTAGGTATTCCATTAGGTTTGTTTTTAGCCCTAGGAAGACGATCTAATTTTAGAATTATTAGCTTTATATCAACGAGTTTTATCGAACTGTTTAGGAATACTCCATTTATAATACAAGTATTTTTATTTTATTATGTTTTGCCTTTCTATGGCCTAAGGCTTTCTGCAGAGTATGTAGGAATTCTTGCTCTTGCTGCTTTTGGTAGCGCATACTTTGCAGAAATCATAAGAGCTGGCATCGACGCAGTTCCAAAAGGCCAGCTTGAGAGTGCAAGAGCAATAGGCATGACTGACTGGCAGGCTATGAAAAATATTATTTTACCTCAAACAATTTCAATTGTTTTGCCACCACTTACAAACCAAACACTGACACTTATAAAAGAATCAGCTGTTTTATCAACTATTACGGTCCATGAACTGACTATGACAGGACTTATGGTCCAAGGCGAGACTTTTAGACCATTTGAGGTTTTTATCATGGTTGCCTTACTATATTGGGCACTGAATGAAACGATCGCAACCATAATGCGTAAATTAGAAAAGAAATTTTCAAAGGATAGAAAAAAAACTGAGACAACAAAGCCCACAATTAAAAATTTACAAAGAAAAGGGCTCTAGATGAAATCAAAGTTTTTAGAAATCAAAGAGCTCAATAAAAAATTTGGCCCTATTAATGCTTTGAAAAATGTATCTTTAAATATTTCTAAAGGTGAAGTGATTTGTATAATTGGACCAAGTGGCTGTGGTAAGAGCACTCTCTTAAGAGCTATCAACTGGTTGACACCACCAGATAGTGGAATGGTTAAACTGGAAGGAAAAATAATTGGATCAGAAAATGGAAAATTAAGCATAGAACAATCTAAATTACTAAATGATTTTCGTGCTAGGATGGGAATGGTGTTTCAGCAATTCAATGTATGGCCACACTTAAATGTACTAGAAAATGTTATCAAAGCACAAATAGTTGTAGCAAAAAGATCTAGAGAAGTAGCTGAGCCGAAAGCTATAAAAATATTAAGCGATGTTGGATTAAAAGATAAAATAGATGAATGGCCAGATAACCTTTCTGGTGGCCAGAAACAACGATTAGCAATAGCTAGATCATTAGCAATGGATCCTGTTTTAATGTTACTTGATGAGCCGACTTCAGCCCTTGATCCTGAATTAGTAGGAGAGGTCCTATCTGTTCTAAGAAACTTAGTAAATGAAGGAATGACAATGTTAATTGTAACTCATGAGTTAGGATTTGCGTCAAAATTTGGAGACAGGATAGTCTTTATGGATGGTGGAGAAATTATTGAAGAAGGCGCTCCAAATATAATTCTCAAATCTCCTAAAACAGACAGATTAAAACTCTTCTTAGAAAAGCTAGATATTACATCATTAAAGGAAAAACATTAATAACCACTCAGTTAATACTGGAATTTTAAAATCATGATAAGAACTTTACAGAAAGGATTTAGATTATGACAACTTCACTTACCAGCCCCCCAAAAAAAGAGTTTCAAAGTTTTCATAATTTTCCAATTGTTTCAGATTTAGATAATTTTAAAGCTGATATCGCATTTTTGGGGATACCATTTGGGGACCCATACTCAATGGGTGAAGCAAGTAATGATCAATGCAATGCTCCTACACACATCCGAAGATATTGTGAAAGAGCTTTACGTGGACTTGATAGATATGATTTTGACATTGGCGGAACCCTTTTAAATGGTGAAGACGTTAAAGTTGTTGATTGTGGAGATGTAATTGGAGAAGCAAAGGATGTTGCAGGCAATCATGATAGATCTGAACAGGCTGTAAGAAAAGTTCTTGCATCTGGTGCCATGCCAATAATTCTAGGGGGAGATCACGCAATTCCTATACCTGTTTTCCGTGCCTTGGAAAATCATGGTCCAATAACTTTAGTTCAAGTTGATGCACATATTGACTGGCGTGATGTTTTCCATGGGGTAAGTTTTGGTTTATCAAGTGTAATTAGAAGAGCCTCAGAAATGAAGCATATTAAGGAAATTTTTCAAATTGGGTTGCGTTCTGCTGGGAGTGCAAGGCCAGAAGAAGCTCAAGCTGCAATTGATTACGGGGCAAATTTGATTACTGATATTGAGCTTCAGGAAATAGGAATGAAAGCAATTTTGGAGAGAATACCTGATGGACAAAACTATTACTTAACCATTGATGCTGACGGAGTTGATCCAACAATAATGCCCGCTGTTGCTGGGCCTGCTCCCGGAGGTGTCAATTATTCACAAATGAGGACACTTATACAAGGTTTAGTAAAGAAAGGTAAAGTCTTAGGCATGGATATAGTTGAGATAACACCTGCAAAAGATGTTAATGGCATCACTGCAATAACAGCTGGAAGATTTATATGTAATTTAATTGGTACAGCTGTAAGAGCTGGTTACTTTAAAAAATGAATTCTTTTTAGATTGTTAATCAATGCATCAAAAAAGTCTCATTATTAAACAAATTTCAAATTCAATTATAAATTTAAAATCTACAAATTTCCCACAAGAAGTTCTAGATATAGCAAAAAACCTAATTGTAGATATATCTGGTGTAACCATTGCAGGTTCAACAACACAATCAGCAAAATTGTTTTATGCATTAGCTGAAGAAATATACTCTTCTGGAAATTGTAAAATCATCGGAATGAATAAATTTCTCAATCCTTCAGGATCAGCCTTTGTAAATGGAGCATCTGGACACGCTTTAGATTTTGATGACAACTGCTATGCAGGAATAGTTCATGGGTCTGCAGTGGTTTTCCCAGCAGTATTAGCATATTCTCAACATAAGCAGCTCTCAGGTAAAGATTTATTAAAGGGATTTATTATTGGATTAGAAATTCAATTTGCTCTTGCCAAGGCTTTTACCAACGAGATTTATGATAAAGGGTGGTGGACAACTTCAGTATTTGGATCAATTGGTAGCACTGCAGGTGTTGCTTCAATTAGTGGATTAAATCAGAGGGATATCGAGAATGCATTATCTATTTCTGCATCAGGAGTTGGAGCAATCCGCGCTATTAGAGGAACTGATGCTAAACACTTCTATTGTGGGAAATCAGCAGAAAATGGAATAATTTCTTCAAACTTAGCTCAACAAGGTGCCAGTGGTCCTATAGATGTGTTTGAAGACCAAAATGGGCTTAAATCTATTTTAAATGGCAATAGCTTTAATAATAAACCTATCAAAAATATTGGGACTAAATTTAGTTTGCTTGATCCAGGTGTTGATATAAAGAAATATCCAGTATGCTATGCAAGTCACTCAGCTTCAGATGGAATAAAATTTATATTGGAAACAAAAAAAATTAATCTTGAGGAAATCAAAGAAATCAATTGTGTTGTTCCAAAAGTAATAGCCTCTAACTTAACATATAATAATCCCCAAACTGTTAAAGAGGCTCAATTTAGTATGCAATTTTCTATTGCTATGATTATAAGATTTGGTTCAATTAAATTGGAGCATTTAAATAAAAAGTACATTTTAGATAAAAAGACAAAAATTTTAATGAAAAAAATTAAAATTATTGTCGGAAATATCCCAAATAGTTATAGGAAAAGTAAGTTAATCTGTCCCGAATGGACAAATGTAAAACTAATTTTAAAAAATGGAAATTCCTATGAGAAGTTTATTGGCGCCCCTACTGGGTCAGCAATTAAACCTCTAGACAAACAATCACTATTTAATAAGTTTCAATCATGCATACAATACTCTGAAGTCAATTTTAATATTGAAAATCTATATGAAAAGCTTAGTCAAATTGAAAGTATCAATAACTGCAATGAACTATTTTAAATGAAAATTTGTACAATAAGATTTTATTGATTTTCCTATTTCAAAACCACTTATAAATGCGGATTCTACATTTGTTCCAAGACACCAGTCCCCTCCAGCATATAAAGAATTATTCTCATTTTTTATAAATGGTTTACCCAATGGGTCAGTTGTTTGTGCGTAAAGCCATCTATGAGCTTTGATATATTCTATATTAAGATCTTGTCCAAAATCTTTAGTTAAAATATTTATAAGCATTTCTTCAATTTTATTTTGATCATATGAAATATGTCTCTCAGACCAATTTGGATTGCTATGGATAATATATGAATTGAATTTTTTATTTCTTTGGGGCTTTGACGTATCAAATGTAATTGAAGAAATTTTTTCATTATCTAATTTTTCATAATCACTAAAAGAAAGTTTATTTTTTGTTAATAACATTAATGTCCAACAAGGTGACATTTTAACTTTTGATATTTTTTTTACAGTGGACCAAGCATCATCAATAATTTCTGAAATCTGATGAAATGGAATAGCAAATACAACTATGTCAAATTCTTTTTGATATTCAATTCCTTCAATAACTAGTTTCCATTTATTAAAATTACTTAATATTTTGTTTATTTTTGATGAAAAATTAATTTCTAAATTATTAGAAGAATTTTTTAAAATGCTATTCATTCTTGGTGCGCCTACAAATATCTTCTTTTCTTGGATATAATTTTTTTCCATGCCTAAAGGAGACCATGATGAAGCAAAACCTGCCCGAACAGTTTCTTCTAAGAAATGTAAAAAATTCTTACTGTAGGGTTTAATATACTGAGCACCATGATCAACAGAGACTTGTTCATTTATTCTGCGTGATGCCATCCTGCCGCCAATACCACGACTTTTCTCAAAAACAGTAACACCAAAACCATTTTTCTGTAAATAGCTGGCACATGAAATTCCACACATGCCTGCACCTATCACTGCAACTTTGGTCATAGAAAATTTTTCAAATTTATAGCCTTTAATTTAAGGTTCAATTTCACTTCCATCCCAAGCATAAATTTTTCCTGTATTCTCCAATTTAAGATTGAATAAAACTTTTAATAAGTGGTCTACTGAAGTTTCAGGTGAAAATAATTTTTCTGCTGGGACATTATTTTGAAAAGGTTTAGATAAATTGCTATCGACGGTACCAGGGTGAAGACCAACTAAAATAGCTTTTTTGTTCCTTCTGCCTACTTCAATAGAAAGATTTTTAATCATCATATTTAAAGCAGCTTTTGAAGATCTGTAAGCATACCAACCACCTAACTTATTGTCGGATACGCTTCCAACTCTAGCAGACATAAAACCCATGATAGCCATTTCTTTGGAAAGGCAAGGGATAAAATGTTTTGCTATCAAAGATGGAAGGATAGTATTTACATAAAAAATTTCTTGAAATTTTTGAATTGATATCTCCTCTAATTTTTTTTCAGGGTAGACAACGTCATTATGCAGAATACCATTTGCTACTAAAACCAAGTTAATTTTAGCTTTTAGGGATGATAATTTTGCGGCATCTTCTATTTCATTTTCATTTTCATAATTTATTACTTCAGAGGTAACTTTTGATGAATAATATGTTTGTTTAGTTCTTGAAAAGGCATAAATTTTGTTTACTCCTTGGTATTTAGAAAGATTATTAATAAAAGCCTTTCCAATTGCACCACTGGCTCCCGTAACAACAATATTTTCAAAATTATTCGTCATTTTTTTTAATTTCTGTTTCTAACATAAATATAGTTACAAAAACTTGAAAATGTATGTGTTAAAAAGTTTATTTTTTTGGTAATTATTTATATTTGGAGCGGGCGAAGGGATTCGAACCCTCGACCCTAACCTTGGCAAGGTTATGCTCTACCCCTGAGCTACGCCCGCTTGAATTAATAATACTTATATAACTTTTTTTTTGTTTATCAAATAAAATATAATTGATTAATTAGATTTACATACATACTAATTTAACAGTGAAAAAAGTTTTTAATGTGGTAAGTATTTATTCAAAGCCATCACAATGCAAAATGAAGACATTTAGACAATATATTGAATTTATTGATGATCATTCAAAACATCTAGAATTTTTAGTCCTGGATGAATTGAATAAACTAGGTTTGGAATATTTTATTTACGAACACCCTCCTTTAAGGACTGTTGAAGAGTCAAAAGCTTTAAGAGGAGAAATGCATGGGGGCCATACAAAAAATTTATTCTTGCGAGATAAGAAGAAAAAAAATTATCTACTTACTGTTAATGAAAATCAGAAAATTGATTTGAAATTTTTAGAGAGTGAAGTCTCTAGTGGAAGGCTTTCATTTGGCAGTCCAGAAAGATTATCACAATTTTTAGGTGTAAATCCTGGTGCTGTATCACCATTGGCACTCTTAAATGACAAACATAATGATGTTTCTTTTTTTATTGATCATAATTTATTAAGTGAAAATATTTTAAATTTTCACCCGTTAGTAAACCATTTAACGGTTTCAATAAAAGTTACAGACTTTAAATACTTTCTCAAAAGTCAAAATAAATTTTACAACGAGATTTATTTTTGATTTTTTGTAAATATTTTTAATTAAAAGTTCAATTTTAACCTTGCAAAGGTTAATATTAGAACCAATTTATAATTTATAGAGAGAAAATTATGCTTATTGGTAATTCTGAAACAAATGGAAGTGAAAGTTCAAATAATATAAAGGACGTAACCTCTGATAACTTTATGGAAGAAGTTATTGAATTATCAAAGACAACACCAGTCATTGTTGATTTTTGGGCTCCTTGGTGTGGACCATGCAAAGAATTAGGTCCCAATATTGAAAAAGCTGTAAAAAATGCCAACGGAAAAGTTGTTTTAGCCAAAGTAAATATTGATGAAAATCAAGCAATTGCAGCTCAACTAAGGGTTCAATCCATTCCAACTGTTTATGCTTTTGTTGACGGTCAACCAGTAGATGGATTTATGGGCGCTCAACCAGAATCAGCCATAAATGATTTTGTAAAAAAAATTTCTGATTTAAATAAAACAGGTCCAAATATTGAAGAGATGATTGAAAATGCAAATTCTTTATACAATGAAAAAAATTACTCTGATGCCGGAGAAATGTTTGAGACTATATTATCTATTGACGCTGAAAAAAAAGAAGCTATTTCAGGTTATATTAGATCTTTGGTGGGATTAAAGAAGTATGATGCAGCAGAAAATTTTATTGAATCTATTGATGATAAACTTAAAGACGATAATTTAGTTAAAGATGCAATAGGAGCTCTAGAGTTATCACTTAAAGCTAAAAATGCATCATCAAAAACTGATGAACTTAGAATGAAAATTGAAACTAACCCTAAAGATATGGAAGCAAGACAGGAATTAGCCGTTGCATTATACGGATCAGGTGAGATTGAAGAAGCACTTAATTGTCTGTTAGATTCAATTTCTGTCGACAGAAACTGGAATGAAGAGGCAGCAAGAAAACAACTTGTTGAATTTTTCTCAGCTATAGGATTACAAGATCCTATTGTTGTAAGCGCTAGGAAGCGTCTCTCTTCAATTTTATTTAGTTAATTAATTATTCGGAGTTTAAAATTTCAAAATTTACCATAGAAAATAACAATCTCCCAGCAGATTTACCAGTTTTTCCTTTGCAGGGCGCTTTGCTTCTACCAGGCGGTGTTTTACCGTTAAATATTTTTGAACCCAGATATATCCAAATGGTGAAAGATACATTAGCAACTAATCACAGACTAATAGTAATGACACTTCCCTTACCTGAAAAATCAAATGGTGCCGAAATTTATAAATTGGCTTGTGCTGGAAAATTAATTTCTTTTGAGGAAACGCTTGATGGAAGATTTTTAATTTCATTAAGTGGTATTATGAGGTGTAGACTATTAGACACAATTGAAGAAAAAGGTGGCTACAGAAGAATGAAAGTTGATTTTACTGATTATTTGGGTGACATGAGGCCAAATGACACTAAAATTGAAAGAAATGGATTTTTTAAAATACTTAGGTCTTATTTTGATATGAAAGGACTTTCAGCTGATTGGAAAGCAATTGAAAAATGTGAAGATGAAAAGCTCATAACTACTCTTGCAATGCTTTGCCCCTTCAGTGATGCTGAAAAACAAACACTAATGGAAGCAAACGGCTTAAATGAAAGAGCAAAATTAATGAAAGTAATTTTAGAGATGAGTATTTTTGGGAGTGGTGATCAAAATGTCAAAAAACATTAATCAAAATAAAGTAGATCCTAAGTTACTAGAAATTTTAGTATGCCCAGTAACAAAAAGCGATTTACAATACGATAGCAAAAATAATGAATTGATTAGTAAGCAAGCTGGTTTAGCGTACCCAATTCGAGATGGCATTCCAATAATGCTTAAAGAGGAAGCAAGAAAAATTAAAGAAAATAGTTAATTTATGGTTAATGTTAAGGAACTTCGTATAAATAAAAATAAAAATGAATTAACAGTTACATTTGACGACGGCTCCTCTAATACTCTATCATCAGAACTACTTAGAGTTGAAAGTCCATCAGCAGAAGTTCAGGGGCATGGCCCAAACCAAAAAAAAACACCTTCACAAAAATCTAGAGTTGTTATTGAAGATATTGAACCTGTTGGAAATTACGCTGTAGCTATTAAATTTGATGATGGCCACAACACTGGAATTTTTTCTTGGTCATACTTACAAAAATTATCTTTAGAAAAAGATAAACTATGGAAGGATTACCTCAAAAGAGTTGAAGATTTAAAAATAGAACGCTAATTAATTTTCTTTCATTATCTCCACTAGTTTATGTTTTATAGGTTGGAAATTATTTGAAATACTTAATAATGACCCAAAAGTATTTTGACTATTATTAGAGGCATTTGAAAAAAACCAATCTATACTATCTGTCATTTTAGAAACTGAATTTACCCAAAATTTTCTATTATTTACATATTTGTTCAAAACAACACTTGACCCTAGGTCTAAGCCTCTTTCCTTTGCCCATAACATTGTATCTGTAATTTGTGATATGTCTCCAATGGCTAAATTAAAACCTTGGCCAGCTAATGGATATATTGAGTGAGCAGCATCACCTAAAAGGACTGTTCTTTTTCCAGTAGGATTTGGAACATCAATACGAAATATTGGCCATTCGTTAATTTTTGAAATTAAGTGTAAATCACCAAGAGAAGATCCAAATTCTTCTTTAACCTTTTTTTCAAAATCTTTAGAGGGTAAATTTCTTATTGCATCTATTTGTTTATTATCTAATGACCAAATTAATGACGATACAGCTCTTTTATTGGGTTTTATATCTTTAGCTAAAAGAGCCAATATTCCAGTTTCAGAAAAAACTTGCCAAGAGACATTTGGGTGAGAAGCTTCATGTTCCATAATTGCCACTAAACCAAATTTTTTAATCCCATGATCTTTTGTTTTAATATTCTGAATTTTCCTTATTTTTGAATTTGCTCCGTCAACTCCAATAACTAATGAAGAGTATATTTTATCTCCTGATTTCAAAACTATTTCATTGTTATCTGAATCAGATTTTATGCTTCTGATTTCATCTTGAACTTTAACAAGTTTTTTATTCTTTTCTATTTTAGATATCAGTGTGTCTAATTCTTGGTGCAAAACATTATTTTCAGTTAAGTAACAAATTGGTAGAAATTTCTTGCCTTCAAAAACAGTAAAGTTTTTCTGATTTTGTGTTTTAATATTTATTTTTTTTGTTGGAAATGATTTTTTTTCAAAATCTTTTAAACCAAGCTCTTGAAACATCTTAAATGATTTTGGGGAAAGCATGGTTGTTCTATCATCTTTTATTTTGTAATTTTGAATATTTTCTATCCAAAATGGGATAATGCCTTTCTTAAAAAGCGATATAATTGTTGTTTTTGCAGAAAGTCCACTACCAACAACAATTACTTCAAAAAAAAATTTTTCCATATTCAGCATCTCTAATTTTAAAATAGCAATAAACTTTATATTTTAAATCTATATTAATTTTTTTAAACTTTAACTACCATATAAAGCACTATATTATATTACTGTTACTTGGTCCCATAGGAATAAAATGTTTAACCCTGAATTCGAAATATTTAATGACTGGATGTTTGGAAAATTATCTGCCTTATTGTCTGGCGTCAGTCCTCCTCAAAATACAGAACATATCTTATTAACGATTGGTGAGCCTAAGAACCACCCACCTGAAATAATAAAGGAAACACTTAACAAGTATTCTTCAGATTGGCGAAAATACACACCTAGTAGCGGAACTAGATACTTTCGAGAAAGCGTAGCGGAATATATTTCAAAAAGGTACCCAAATTGTTCTGATTTCTTTGATATAGATGAAGAAATTAGTCCAGTACCTGGAACAAGAGCTCCTCTTTTTCAAATTGGTCTTCTAATTAAAAATGGGAACAAAGATAAACACATCAGCTTGGTTACAAATCCCTTCTATCATGCATGGCGTGCCGGAGCTATTGCAGCAAGCAATAAAATTATTTGGATGGACGCAACATCTGACTCAAATTGGCTCCCTCAACCCAGTGATATTGAAAAACATATTTTGAAGAAAAGTTCAATTATGTATGTGGCTTCACCCTCTAACCCCCATGGTAGTTGTGCATCTTTGCAATGGCTTGCTAAAACAATAGAAACCTGCCGAAAATATGACATATTATTATGCATAGATGAATGTTATGCAGATATATATAGGGAAGATGGTATGCCACCAACTGGTGCAACAGAAGCTTTGAATGAATTAGGTCAAGGCAGCAAAGGAGTAATTATTTTTCATTCTCTTTCTAAAAGATCTTCTGCTGCTGGTCTTAGAGCTGGTTTTATTGCAGGAGACAAAGTTGTAATTGAAAAATATAGACAGTTGGTAGCCAATGGAGGTGTCTCAATTTCTGAACCCCAACTTAGAGTTGCAGAAGCATTATATAAAGATGAAAAACATGTTGAGAAAAATAGACAATTCTATGATAAAAATTTTCAACTTTCAGAAAAGATTTTAAAATCTACCAAGCCTCAAGGTGGCTTTTTCAATTTTATTCCAGTTAAAAACGATCTTCTTGCAACAAAACACTTATGGGAAAATCACGGTGTAAAAGTGATGCCTGGTAGTTTTATGGCATTTGAAAATAATAATGATAACCCTGGTAAAAATTATCTTAGAATTGCATTAGTAAACGATGCTGACACAACCAAAAAAGGTTTAGACAAAGTATCTAATGGTCTCAAAGAGTTAATATGAACGATTTTAATTCAACGAATAACTCAACTTTTTTGCCTAGAGGTTTTAGAGAGTTTTTCAGATCTCGTTTCAATGAAGTATTTGGATTAATAATAATTATTTTCACTACTTCAATAATAATTTCAATTTGGGGTTTTAATCCAAACGACCCGATTTATTACTTTAAATCATCTACAAAGGGCACTTTAAACATTCTTGGTAATTATGGATCTAATTTGTCTGGCTTTTTATTACACTTATTTGGTGCAGGAAGTGCATTCTTTTGTTTATTTGGATATCTTTGGGGATTTAAATTTCTTAAAAATGAGAAAATATCTAAGAAGAAGTTAAGACTAACACTATTGCTACCTTCTATTATATTATTATCAATCTTTTTATCTCTGTTCCCACTACAGACAATTTATCTTCCAGAGGGAGCAGGAGGCGCTATTGGACATTTATTAAGTTCACTGGTTCCAAACCTCAATGATGGTTGGGCATTTGGTTACCTTACTGGAGGTAACTGGCCTTTAATTGTTTCTACACTTTTAATAAGTATTCCAATTTATTTGTGGTCTTGTACAGCATCCAAAAAAGAAGTGGTTTCTCTTAAATCAATAATATCACCACTACTTTATGCTGCGGGTTATCTGACAAGGCTAGTTTTAAAACCAGTCACAAGAAAAAGAGACATTAATACAACTAAACAATCAAGAAGGATTGAACCTACTATTGCTAGCAAAAGGAAAAGTGTAAATAATATTCGAACTGTAAATAGAAAAAAACCAAGGCAAACGTCGTTAAACCTTGGCACTTCTGATGGTTATAATCTTCCATCTGTAGAATTATTAAACCCTTCTTTAGAGGGATTAGCTGGTCCATCAGATGATGTTCTAAACGCTAATTCAAGAATGCTTGAAAGTGTATTAGACGACTTTGGAATTAAGGGTGATATTGCAACAGCATTAACTGGTCCTGTTGTAACAAGATATGATCTAAATCCATCTCCAGGAACCAAAACTTCAAGAGTAGTTAGTTTGGCAGACGATATCGCAAGGTCTATGAGTGCGATTTCAGTAAGAGTTGCAGTTGTGCCAGGGCAAAATGTAATTGGTGTTGAATTACCAAACTTAGATAGAGAAACAGTTTTGTTAAGAGAGATTTTAGAAAGTGAAAAATGGCATGACACCAAATCAAGTATTCCTGTTGCTCTAGGAAAAGATATTGCGGGTGAGCCTATTGTAAGAGACCTATCTGCAATGCCTCATCTACTTGTTGCAGGAACTACAGGGTCAGGAAAGTCTGTTGCTGTAAATGGTATGATCTTATCTATTCTCTATAAACACACGCCTGAAACCTGTAGATTAATTTTGGTAGACCCTAAAATGCTTGAATTATCGGTTTATGATGGTATTCCACATTTACTTACACCCGTTGTAACCGAACCTCCTAAAGCAGTAATGGCACTAAAATGGGCCGTTAGAGAGATGGAAGAGCGTTATAAATTAATGTCAAAAGTTGGCGTAAGAAATATATCAGGATATAATAAAAGACTGGCTCAAGCTAAAGCAAATGGTGAATCATTATCCCATAGAGTGCAAACAGGCTTTGATCCAGAAACAGGAAAACCAATATACGAAGACCAAGACATAAGCCTAAACCCTCTTCCCCTTATAGTAGTAGTTATTGATGAAGTTGCTGATTTAATGCTGGTAGCTGGAAAAGATATTGAAGCTGCTGTCCAAAGATTGGCTCAAATGGCTAGAGCAGCTGGAATTCATGTTATTATGGCCACTCAAAGACCATCTGTTGATGTAATAACAGGCACAATAAAGGCTAATTTCCCAACTAGAATTTCCTTTCAAGTTTCGTCTAAAATTGATAGCCGAACAATTTTAGGAGAGCAAGGTGGTGAACAACTTCTTGGTAAAGGGGATATGCTTTTTATGGAAGGGGGAGGCAGAATAACTAGGATACATGGTCCGTTTGTATCTGATGAAGAAGTTGAAAGCGTTGTTAATTTTTTAAAACAACAGGGTGATCCTGAATATGATGATGAAGTTATTATTGAACGTGACGAAACAAGTACATCAACAAATGACTATAAGTCTAATAGTGGTGACGACCTTTATGATCAAGCTGTTGCTCTTGTCGCAAGAGAGAGAAAAGCTAGCACAAGCTTTATTCAGAGGCATTTAAAAATTGGTTATAACCGAGCAGCTACAATTATTGAAAAAATGGAAACAGAGGGGGTTGTAAGTAGTTCAAATCATGTAGGCAAAAGGGAAGTCTTGATAGATGATCATTCAATTTAAAAGAATACTGATCTTTTCTATTTTTTTAATGATGCCTGCATATGTGTATTCAGATAATTATATTCATAAAGCAGAAAATTGGTTGAATAATATTAATTCTATGACAGCGGATTTTATCCAAGTGTCTTCCGATGGAGGTTATGCAGAGGGTAAGCTTTTCATAAAAAAAAATCATGGTTTTAGATTTGAATATGCTCCACCTACGCCTTTACTTATTGTAGGAAGAGGTAACTGGGTCATTGTTCAAGATCTCGAAGAACAAACAAGCAATAATTATCCTCTATATCAAACACCATTTTCTAGATTTTTATCAGATAATGTATCCCTACAACCTAAGGGATACGAAACAGACTCAATTGTCAAGAACGGGATATTAGAAATTAAGATTGTCCCAAATGAAGATAATAATGGGCTTCTTCAATTAGACTTTTCACAAAATCCATTTCAATTAAGAAGATGGAAAATAATTGATCAGATTGGAACAGAAATAATTGTCACATTGCAAAACCATAAATATAATGTTCAACTTCCTGCAAAAACATTTCGTGGGAATCCTATAAAAACAGAATAGTATTATAAATATAATGAAAATTTTAACTTGGAATTGTAATGGTATAAGAGCCAGATTTCCTCTTATAAAAAAAATTATAGAATTAGAAAAACCAGATCTCTTATTTTTGCAAGAAACAAAAATTGAAGATAAAATTTTCCCAGAAAAAGAATTTCATAATTTAGGCTATGAATTTCTTTTTTATAGAGGTGAGAAATCATACAATGGTGTAGCATGTATTTCCAAGATGCCTTTTAGTGATTGTGGATATAGAAATTGGCATAATATTAATGACTGTAGGCATATTTTTGTTAAAATAAAAAAAACAACCATTCATAATTTTTATATACCAGCAGGAGGCGATATTCCTGATACTTCGGTTAATTCAAAGTTCCTACATAAAATATCTTTTTTAAGAGAAATGGAAAATTGGCTAAGGGATAAACCTTCTAAGAGAAATGAAATCATATTAGGAGACCTTAATATAGCACCTTTGGCTGAAGATGTTTGGTCACATAAGCAATTGTTAAATGTTGTGAGCCATACACCTCAAGAAACTGATTTGTTGCATGATGTATTACATTCTGGAAGTTTTGAAGATCTAATCAGACAATTTTTTCCAATACCAGAAAAAGTTTTTTCCTGGTGGTCTTATAGGTCAAAAGATTGGCGTCATAGTGACAGAGGAAGAAGGCTAGATCATGTATGGGCAACAAGCAGTATATCAAAAAGAGTGTCTAAGGTTAAAATTTTAAAAGATGCAAGAGGATGGGAAAAACCTTCTGATCATGTGCCTATTTTAGTAGAAATAGATCTAGTTTAATTATTGTCCAATCCTACTATTGCCCTAGAGTACTCTTTAGAATCAAATCGATCTAAATCTTCCAATCTTTCTCCAACGCCAACAGAATGAATGGGAAGACCGAATCTATCCGCTAAGGATACAACTATACCTCCTTTTGCAGAGCCATCAAGCTTTGTCACAATTACACCAGAAATATCAATTGCTTTGCTAAACTCATCAATTTGAGAATGAGCGTTTTGTCCAGTTGCACCATCAAGTACTATAATTCTATCGTGAGGACATCCTTCAAGTTTTTTTCCAAGCACTCTGATAATTTTTTTCAATTCCTCCATAAGCTCATTTTTAACTTGCAGTCGACCTGCAGTGTCAATTATTAGAACATCTACTTTCTCTTCAATTGCCTTTGTTAATGACTTGTACGCAAGAGAAGCAGGATCACTACCATTTTCCCCAACCACAATTTCCACATCAGCTCTTTTTGCCCAAACTTCTAGTTGTTCTATTGCCGCCGCTCTAAAAGTATCACAAGCTGACAATAAAACAGTTTTACCTTGTTCCTTTAGTTGAGCTGCTATTTTTCCTGCAGTTGTGGTTTTACCAGTGCCATTCACACCAACAAGGATAATTACATGAGGCTTATTGCCCTCCTTTATTTCAAGTGGCTTTGACACTGGAGATAAAATTTTTTCAATACCTTCAGATAACTTTTTTAATATTTCTTCTTGAGATGATTCTGAATTTAAATTTTCTGACTTTAACTCTTTTACCAATTTTTCCGAAATATCTATGCCAATATCACATGAAATCAATTGATCCTCTAAGCTTTCTAATTTGCTTACATCTAATTTGTTACCTTTAAAAATACTCCCTATACTTTTTTTTATTCCAGAAGCTGTTTTATTAAGGCCACCAGTAAGTCTTTTAAACCAATTCATTTTTAACTTTCTTATAAATTTCCAACTAGATAATCATTATCAATTTTTGTTATTTTCAGCTTATGAATACTTCCTTTAGAAAGTTTAACATTTGATTTTACATTAGAAAAGTGTTCGCAATGTCCTTGATTTTCACTTTCCATGAGGACATTTGCAAAACTTCCTATTTGATTTTTTTTCCATCTAGACGAAATTTTTTTGCACTCTATTCTAAGCTCTTTTGCTCTTTTTTTCCTAACCTTGATATCGATTTGTGGCATTTTTGAAGCTGATGTCCCAGTTCTTGGACTAAAAGGGAAAATATGCCCCCAACAAATTTCTAAGTTTCTAATTAACTTTAAAGTAGATTTATGAGCTTCTTCAGTTTCTGTAGGGAAACCAGAAATTAGATCAGCGCCTATAACAATTCCTGGCCTATTTTTTCTTGCTTGCTCAACAAATCTTTCAACATCTCTTGCTAAATGTCTTCTCTTCATTCTCTTCAGTATTAGGTCATTTCCATGTTGAATAGATAGATGTAAGTGTGGCATCAATTTATCTTCGGATGAGAGAGCGTCCATTAAATCATAATCTATTTCTGCCGGGTCAATGCTTGATAGTCTAAGCCTTTTCAGTCCTATGACTTTTTTTAAAATATTTTTAACTAAAAAACCTAAACTAGGATTGTTTTGAAGATCTTTTCCCCAACTAGTAATATCGACTCCTGTCAAAACTATTTCTTTGTGACCATAATCAATTAACTTTTGAGCATTTTTTATAATACTATTAATATCAACACTTCTGCTGTTTCCACGGCCAAAAGGTATAATGCAAAAAGTACACCTATGGTCACAGCCTTGTTGTATTTGAAGAAAAGCCCTTGTTCTTTCTTTAAAGCCTGGAACAAAAAAAGGGTTTGACTCAGTTTCTTTCATTATATCAGTAAATGCAGATCTATTATTGTTTAAATTTTTCCATGTCTCCACTTTCAATTTTTCTGTATTTCCAAAAATTTTGTAAACCTCTGGCATTTTAGACCATTCTTCTGGTCTTGTTTGTACCGAGCACCCAGTAGCAACTATTTTCAGATCAGGATTATCCTTTGATATTTTTCTTATATATTGTTTTGCTTGTTTTTCTGCTTCATTTGTTACTGCACAGGTATTTACAACCAAAATATTCTTTTCAGAAAAACCTAAACTTTGTTCTATTAACTCACTTTCTAACAAATTTAGTCTACAACCAAACGTTTTAACTGAATTTTTTTTTTGAATTTGTTTCATGGAAATTTAATTAGATTTAATTAACTTGTTAATTCTATCACCAAATGTGCCTTTAAACGAAATTTCAGTTGGTCCTTTTAAAACTATACTTCCATCATCAAGAATTGTTACATTCAAGATACCACCGTCAAGAATTATCTCACAATTATTATCAATTTTGGATAGTTGTTTTGCAGCAACTGCTACAGCACATGCTCCACTTCCACATGCCGCAGTTTGTCCTACTCCTCTTTCCCATACTTTCATTTTTATTTTTGATCTAGATTTGACCTCTGCGAATGAAATATTCGCTTTTTCAGGGAAAATAGGATGATTTTCAAACTTTGGGCCAACCAAAGAAACATTTACACTTTCAACATTATCTACAAAAAATACAGCATGAGGGTTACCCATTGACAAACAAAAAGCACTATTGCCTTTCTCAAATCCTAAATCAACATTTGTATGATCAATATTTTTAGATAATGGTATTTCATTCCAAATAAAATTTGGTTTACCCATATTAACTGAAATCAAATTTGAGTTATTATCTCTCCACGCTTCTAATGTCCCTGCGTTTGTCTCAATGTTGATATTATTTGTTGAATTTTCTATGAAAATAAGTTTTGCTGCACATCTTGTTCCATTACCACAAGCTGAAGACAACGAACCATCCTTATTAATAAATTCTAATGAGATGTCATTGCCTAATAATGGATTTTTAAGTAAAATTATTTGGTCACAACCTATGCCAAACCTTCTATTTGCAATTTTTTTTGCCACAAATTCGCTTAACTCAATACCATCACGGCAATCAATGATAACAAAATCATTTCCTATTCCATGCATTTTTGTAAAATTTACCATTTCTGCCATATACTTTATTTTAAGCGAAAAGTTAAGTTAGAGTTAGTATCTAATTACACTTTTCTTGACTATTTTTGAATATTAAACTAAAGATCTATAAAATAATTCAACAATTATTTAAATTAATAGGTCCTAACGGGCCACGCGCGTCCCTGAGTTTCAGGCACGGGCGTTTTTTTAGTTTGTTTATTATTTAAATTATTAATCTTAATAGGTGAAATAGTTGTTAGAAAACATTACACAAAAGCTCGGATCAGTCTTTGATAAACTGAAAGGGCGAGGTGCATTATCTGAAAAAGATGTAGACAGTGCTTTAGGTGACGTAAGAAAAGCGCTATTAGAAGCTGATGTCGCTATTGAAGCTGTAAAAACATTTTTAGAAAATACTCGCAAAAGAGCGGTTGGTACAGAAGTACTTAGATCTGTAACCCCAGGCCAAATGGTGATTAAAGTTGTTCACGATGAGCTAGTTACTTTGTTAGGAAATGATGAAGATGCAAATTTAAATATAGACCACTCACCTCCCGTAACAATACTTTTAGCTGGCCTTCAAGGAAGCGGTAAAACAACAACTGCTGGTAAACTAGCCCTTTGGATTAAAACCAAGAAAAATAAAAAGGTTCTTCTAGCTTCTTTAGATACATACAGACCAGCTGCTAGAGAACAGCTTAGAATTCTTGGTGAACAGGCTAAGGTTGCAGTGCTTCCTGAAGTTGAAGGTGATACTCCGGCATCTATCACTAAAAGAGCTACAGCAGCTGCAAAAATTCAAGGGATAGATGTCTTGATTCTAGATACTGCTGGTAGACAGTCAATTGACACTGTTCTTATGAGTGAGCTAAAGGAAATAACCTCAATTAGCAAACCTTCAGAAATTCTTTTAGTCGCTGACGCTATGACTGGTCAAGATGCAGTGGTCACAGCAAAAGCATTTAAAGAAGCTGTTGATGTTTCAGGACTTGTCCTATCGAGGGCTGACGGTGATGCAAGAGGTGGTGCGGCAATCTCCATGAGGCATATAACTCAGTGTCCAATAAAATTTTTAGGTATTGGTGAAAAACAAGACGAAATTGAATTATTTAGTGCTGATAGGTTTGCAAGAAGAATTCTTGGCATGGGAGACGTTGTCGGTTTAGTAGAAAAAGCCGAAGAAGCAATTGAAAAAGAAGACGCTGAAGAAATGATGAAGAAAATGACTTCAGGTCAGTTTTCAATGAATGATCTTCTTAAGCAGTTAAGACAAATTAAAAAAATGGGTGGAATGAATAGCTTAATGGGAATGCTACCAGGATTTGGCAAATTGCAAAAACAGATGGCAGCAGGAAATATGGATGACAAAGTTATTTCTCATCAAGAAGCGATTATTCTATCAATGACATCTAAAGAGAGAAAAAATATTAATTTACTTAATGCAAGCAGAAGAAAAAGAATTGCTTTTGGCTCAGGCACAACTGTTCAAGAAGTAAATCGTCTTGTTAAGCAATATATGGAAATGGCAAAAGTAATGAAAAAAATGAGCAAACAGGGCGCTGGAGGTCTTTTAAAGAGTTTGTTTGGAGGAGGCTTGCCTGGTGGATCTTCACCTAGTGAAATTGATCCAAATGCAATGGCAAATATGCTTGGTGGAAACAAAGGAATATTACCTGGAAAGTTACCTGGACTTGGAAATTTACCGCCAAATTTTCCATTTGGTAAAAAAAAATAAAATTTTAATTTGAAAGGAATAATTTAATGGCATTAAAAATAAGACTTGCGAGAGGTGGATCAAAAAAACATCCATTTTATAGAATTGTGGTTGCAGAGGCATCAAGTCCAAGAGATGGAAGATTTGTCGAAAGATTAGGAAGCTACGATCCAATGGTACCAAAAGACCACGAAAACAGAGTTTCTTTAAAAGACGAAAGAATTAAGTTTTGGATGAGTAAAGGTGCAAAGCCTACATTAAGAGTACACAAAATTCTTGCTGCAGCAGGCCTGTTAGATGCTCCTATAATCAGAGAACAGCCCATTAAGTCAGCACCAGGTAAAAAGAGATTAGAAAGAGAGAATGAAGCTAAAGAGGCTGCAGAGGCACCAGCGGAAGCAGTACCAGCGGAAACAGCACCTGTAGAGGCACCAGAAGAAGCAGCACCTGCAGAGGCACCAGAAGAAGCAGCACCTGAGGCACCAAAAGAAGCAGTACCAGCGGAAGCAGCACCTGAAGAGGCACCAGAAGAAGCAGCACCTGTAGAGGCACCAGAAGAAGCAGCACCTGTAGAGGCACTAGAAGAAGCAGCACCTGCAGAGGCACCAAAAGAAGCAGTACCAGCAGAAGCAGCACCTGCAGAGGCACCAGTTGAGGATCCATCAGATACAGAAAAGAAGTAATGAAAAACCTTAATTAATGCGTTTGGAAGACTGTATTTGTGTTGGTATTATAGGTTCGCCACATGGTGTAAAAGGTTACGTTAAGGTTAGGCACTTTACTGAATCACATGAGGGCGTAACTGCTTACGGTGAAGTATTTAATGATAAGATGGAGAAGATAATACTTGAATTTAAAGGTTTATCAAAAAATCTTGGAATATATTCGATCAAAGACATTACAAATAGAGACTTAGCTGAAAGTTTTAGAGGAAAAAAATTATTCGTAAAAAAAATCAACCTTCCAAGCCTAACTAATGGTGAAGTATATTATTTTGATATTATTGGTCTGAATGTAATAGATAAGGATGGAAATCAAAATTTAGGAACCATAAAAAATATTTTGAACTTTGGAGCAGGTGATATCGCAGAAATTATAAGTAATAAGGGAGATTTTTTTGTCCCATTAACACCAAATGATCTAGATCATATTGATAATAAAAAAGGTACGATATTTTTATCTAATTTCGGCAAATGGCAAAATATAAATAAATAATATGGCTCAGTTATGGATATAGCTAATAATTTTAAATATGATGTAAAAATACTTTCTATTTTTCCAGAAGTTTTTCCTGGACCTCTTGGAGTTTCTTTAATTGGTAGCGCTCTTAAAAAGAAAATTTGGAATTTAGATATCATTAATATTAGAGATTTTGCAAAAGACAAACATAAGAGTGTAGATGATACTCCTTATGGTGGCGGGGCAGGTATGATAATGAAGCCTGACATAATAGGATTAGCAATAGATTCACTTAAAGATAATAGAAGTAAAAGGATTTGTTTAACACCAAGGGGTAAAGTGCTAAATCAAGACAAGGTAAAAGAACTTTCTACTGAACATGGATTGATTTTGCTTTGTGGAAGATATGAAGGTATAGACCAACGTGTAATTGACTTTTATGATTTTGAGGAAGTAAGTATAGGGAATTATGTAATATCTGGTGGAGAGAGTGCAACTTTTGTCTTATTAGAAAGCGTATTAAGGTTGCTTCCTGGTGTTTTAGGTGGTAATGAAACATTAAATGAGGAGAGCTTTTCAGATAAAGATCTGTTAGAGTATCCACAATACACAAAACCGAGAAATTGGAATGGAATATATGTTCCAGAGGTATTAACTTCTGGCAATCACAATGAAATCAAAAATTGGAGAGATAAGCAAAGAATTGAGATAACGAAGTCAAGAAAGCTCGACACTTAATGAAAGATAAGTTATATTTTGCTTGGAGAAGATTATGAATATTTTAGACAAAATTGAAAAACAACAAATAGAGAAAGTTTTAGCAGAAAAGTCAATTCCTGATTTTAACGCAGGCGACACTCTTAAGGTGAATGTTAAGGTTATTGAGGGAACAAGAGAACGAGTTCAGGCTTTTGAGGGAGTTTGTATTGCAAGAAAGAATGCTGGTGTAAGATCTTCATTTACAGTTAGAAAAATATCCCATGGTGAGGGAGTTGAAAGGTTATTTCCATTATATTCACCAAGGATTTCTGGAATTGAAGTTGTTAGAAGAGGTAAAGTTAGAAGAGCTAAGCTTTATTATTTAAGAGAAAGACAAGGTAAATCAGCAAGAATTGCCGAACGTTCAACCGGTAGGTCTATTGAAACTGGAAATAATAAAAAAGATCAAGATATACCTAGTTCGAAAACTGAAGCTCCAGTAGAAAATAAAGAGACCCCCAAAGAAACAAAATAGATAAAATAATTTTATTAGACTTAATTAATGTTATAAATATTATTTTATAATTTTTTTGATGGAGTTTTAAATGACTAAGCCTCGTACATTATTTGATAAAATTTGGGATGCTCATTTAGTACATTCAGATCCAAATGCTGCTAGTATTTTATATATTGATAGGCATTTAGTCCATGAGGTAACAAGCCCACAAGCATTTGAAGGCTTACGAAATACAAATAGAAAAGTACGAAGTCCAGAAAGAACCCTAGCTGTTGCTGATCACAATATTCCTACATCAAATAGAAGTGAAGGTATTAAGGATGAAGAATCAAGAATTCAAGTTGAAACCTTGGCTAAAAATGCATCTGATTTTTCAGTTCCTTATTTTAATATGGAAGATATAAGGCAAGGAATTGTTCATGTAATTGGACCAGAACAAGGGTTTACCCAACCTGGCATGACTATAGTTTGTGGTGATTCTCATACAGCAACCCATGGTGCATTTGGTGCTCTTGCATTTGGAATTGGAACCTCTGAAGTTGAACATGTTCTTGCTACTCAGACTTTAATTCAAAAACCAGCAAAAAACATGCTTGTTGAAGTTAATGGTAGCCTTCCACCTGGAGTAACTGCAAAAGATATAATACTTGAAATCATTGGCAAGATAGGAACTGCTGGTGGAACAGGTTATGTAATTGAATATGCAGGATCAACAATACGCGGCTTATCGATGGAAGGACGTATGACAATATGTAACATGTCTATAGAAGCGGGCGCTCGAGCAGGCATGATCGCACCAGATGACAAAACTTATGAATATTTAAAAGGAAAACCTATGTCGCCATCAGGTGATAATTGGATTAAAGCTCTTGAATGGTGGAAGAGTTTACCTTCTGATGAAAATGCAATTTATGATAAAAAAATTTCAATTGATGCAAGTAAATTAGTTCCAACAGTAACATGGGGAACTAGTCCAGAAGATACTGCACCAATTACTGGAACCGTTCCTGATCCAAAAAATGAGAAAGATTTAACTATTAAAGCCAAATTAGAAAGAGCATTATCATACATGGATCTAAAACCCGGTCAAAAAATTTCTGAAATAAAAATTGACACCGTGTTCATAGGCTCGTGCACAAATTCAAGAATAGAGGATTTAAGGGCTGCTTCGAAAATTGTGAAAGGTAAAAAAGTATCAAATGAAATAAGAGCAATGATTGTTCCTGGCTCTGGGCTGGTAAAAGAGCAAGCTGAAAAAGAAGGTTTGGATGCTATTTTCAAAGAAGCGGGTTTTGACTGGAGAGAGCCAGGATGCTCAATGTGTCTGGCAATGAATGCTGATAGGCTTTCACCTGGTGAAAGAGCAGCATCTACTTCAAATAGAAATTTTGAAGGCAGACAAGGGCGGCTTGGAAGAACACATTTAGTAAGTCCTGAAATGGCAGCGGCAGCAGCTATCAAAGGATATTTAACAGATGTTAGAAATTTATAATTAGATAGGTTTTTAAGGTAAAATAATGGAAAAATTCAGTAAGTTAAAAGGAATAGCTGCTCCGTTGAACATTCTAAATATAGACACAGATATGATAATTCCGAAGCAATTCCTTAAAACAATAAAAAGATCTGGTTTAGGGAAAAACTTATTTGATGAGATGAGATACACTACAAATGGTGAAGAAATTAAAAGTTTTGTATTGAATAAAGACCCATGGAGAAATTCAAAAATAATTATTGCAGGGGATAACTTTGGCTGTGGTTCAAGCCGTGAACATGCACCTTGGGCATTGCTAGATTTTGGAATTAGATGTGTAATTTCAACAAATTTTGCAGATATATTTTATAATAATTGTTTTAAAAACGGTATTTTACCTATTAAAGTTTCAGATGATGAAAGATTATCCCTTTTAGCTGATGCCAAAGATAACGAAAACCCTATAATTGAGATTGACCTTCCTAACCAAGTTATCAATAGACCAAATGGGGTTTCAATAAAATTTGATATAGATAAATTTAGGAAAAAATGTTTGCTAGAAGGGTTAGATGATATCTCTCTTACATTAGAAAATAAGACAAAAATAGAAACTTATGAGAGCGAAAGAGATAAAAATAGGCCGTGGTTGTAAAAACAAAATTTAAATTATTAGGATAGTTAATGTCATCAAATAGAAAACTAATGGTTATGCCAGGTGATGGTATAGGTCCTGAAGTTATGAATGAAACTTTAAGACTCTTGGATTGGCTTGCAAAATATAAAAATATAAATTTTGATACTATAGAAAGAGATGTTGGTGGGAAGTCATATGATCTTCATGGAACACCACTAACTGATGAAGCATTGAGCGATGCCCTTGAATGCGATGCAGTATTATTTGGTGCAGTTGGTGGTCCAAAATACGATGACTTAGATTTTGAATTAAAGCCTGAAAGAGGTCTCTTGACACTCAGAAAAGAGATGGATCTATTTGCTAATCTTCGACCGGCAATTGTTTTCCCACCATTAGTTGAATCATCTACGCTTAAGCCAGAAGTAGTTGAGGGATTAGATATAATGATACTGCGTGAATTAACTGGTGGAGTTTATTTTGCAGAGCCAAGGGGGATTGATATTATGCCTGACGGTTCAAAAAAAGGGTATGATACCAATTTATATACAACACCTGAAATTGAAAGAATTGGCAGAGTGGCATTTGATCTTGCAAAAAAGAGAAATAATAAAGTTACTTCAGTAGAAAAAGCTAATGTGATGCTATCTGGTGTTTTATGGAGAGAAGTAATAACAGAACTATATAAAAAAGAAGGAAACAAAATAGAATTAGAGCATATGTTTGCAGATAATTGTGCAATGCAACTGGTAAGAGCTCCAAAACAATTCGATGTTATTGTTTGTGATAATTTATTTGGTGATATGCTTTCTGACTGCGCAGCAATGCTAACGGGATCACTTGGAATGCTTCCATCTGCTTCTCTTGGAGCGCCAAATAAAGATGGCATTAGAAAAGCAATGTATGAACCTGTTCATGGATCAGCACCCGATATAACAGGGAAAGGTGTAGCGAACCCACTAGCTCAGGTATTGAGTTTTACTATGATGTTACGTTACTCTTTTGATTATAATCAAGAGGCTGATCTTATTGAAAATGCAGTTTCTGAAGCTTTATCATCTGGCGCTAGAACACCTGACCTTGGAGGTGGCAGCAAAAATGTTTCCACAACTGAAATGATGGATTTAGTAATTAACTCAATGAATAATTATAGATAATTGAGAAAGTATTATGACATATAATATTGCAGTAGTGGGCTCCACAGGAGCTGTTGGCAGAGAAATGCTTCAAACACTTTACGAAAGAGATTTTCCCGTTGATAATGTATATGCACTAGCTTCATCGAAATCTCCTGGAAGACAAGTTGGCTTTGGAGATGATAGGACGATTGATGTCCAGCCTATCGAAGATTTTGATTTTTCAAAAGTAGACTTTGCTTTTTTTAGTGCTGGAGGTGATGTCTCCGAGAAGTATGCTCCTTTAGCAGGTAAAAAGGGGGCACTAGTAATTGATAACTCCTCAGCTTTTAGAATGACAGAAAATGTTCCACTGATAGTGCCTGAGGTAAATCACTATGATTTAAAGGGTTGTCTAAGTGAAAATGGAGGCATGAATATAATTGCTAATCCTAATTGTTCAACTGCACAACTTGTAATGGCTTTATGTCCATTACACAGAGAGTTTATTATTAAAAGAGCAGTTGTAGCAACCTATCAGGCAGTGTCAGGTGCTGGTAAAGAAGCTATGGACGAGCTTTTCAATCAAACAAAAAAAGTTTACGTAAATGACCCTTTAGAAAAAAATGTTTTCACTAAAGAAATATCTTTTAACCTTATACCTCATATCGATGTTTTTTTAGATGACGGCTTTACCAAAGAAGAAGTTAAGATGAGAGACGAAACAAAAAAAATTCTGGATGAAAATATTGATGTTGTTGCTCATTGTGTAAGAGTTCCAGTATTTGTAGGACATAGTGAAGCCGTTTTCATAGAATGTGAAAATCCTATAGATGAAGAAGTCGCTCGTGAAGTTCTTACTGAAATGGAAGGAGTAATAGTAATTGACCATAGAGCAGATGAAGGTTACATCACCCCTAAAGAAGCCGCCGGTGAAGACGGGGTTTATATTTCAAGAATAAGACGAGATGAATCTGTGCCAAGTGGCTTAGTTTTTTGGTGTGTATCTGACAACCTGCGTAAAGGGGCTGCATTGAATGCTGTTCAAATAGCAGAGTTGACAATAAGCCAAGGGATAAAGTAAATGCCTGAAATAGATAGTGAACTTGAATTAGCCTTAAACTACCTGGACCATAATAAAGACGAGAGCTTAAACAGATTATTCGATATTTTAAAGATCCCTTCCATTTCAACACAAGAAAAATATAGTAAAGACTGCTTAAATGCTGCAAATTGGTTTGTCGAACAATTGAAGGATATAGGCTTTGATGCATCAATAAGAGAGACCAATGGCCACCCTATGGTAGTTGCTCATTTTGAGCAAGAAGGGCCTCATTTTCTTTTTTATGGTCATTATGATGTTCAACCTATTGATCCTATTGAGCTTTGGAACCATAATCCTTTCGAACCAAAAATTGAAGAATCAAATAATGGCGAAATAATTAAAGCGCGAGGTGCAAGTGATGACAAAGGACAGGTAATGACTTTTATTGAAGCTTGTAGAGCTCATATAAAAACTTCAGGAACACTTCCATGCAAAATATCAATTTTATTAGAAGGAGAAGAGGAAATCGGGTCTCCTTCAATGTCAAATTTTTTAAAAGACAATAAAAAAGAATTAACTGCAGATTACTGCTTAGTATGTGATACTGGTATGTGGGATTATAAAACACCTTGTATTACAACTATGCTAAGAGGAATGGTAGGTGATGAAATAAAAATTACTGCAGCTAATAGAGATCTTCATTCAGGAATGTATGGAGGGCTTGCAACTAATCCTATTCATGTTTTATCTAATATTTTATCTCTTTTATACGACAAAGATGGAAGAATTACTCTTGAAGGTTTTTATGATGATGTGCCTGAATTATCAAATGAGCAAAAAGAGCAATGGGAAAGTTTAAATTTTGATGCAAAAGAATTTTTATCAAATGTTGGATTATCAAACATTATAGGTGAAAAAGATTATTCCCCATTAGAAAAAATTTGGTCTCGACCAACCTGTGAAGTAAATGGAATATGGGGTGGGTACACAGAACCCGGTTTTAAAACTGTTTTACCATCAGAAGCCTCAGCAAAAGTTAGTTTTCGATTAGTAGGGAAACAGGACCCAGATAAAGTATTAAAAAGTTTTAGAAATCATGTTTCTAAAAATTTACCTAGTGATTGCAAAGTTGAATTTTTGGCTAAAGCTGGATCAGGAGCTTCGTCACTAGAAATAAATTCTCCAGAAGTAAAAGCTGCAGAAAAAGCTCTATATGACGAATGGAATGTTTCACCAAAAATGGTAGGATGTGGAGGATCTATTCCGATAGGAGATCATTTTAAAAGTATCTTAGGTACAAATTCTCTATTAGTTGGATTTGGGCTTGATGATGATAAAATTCACTCACCAAATGAAAAATATAACCTTTCAAGCTATCAAAAAGGTACTAGAAGTTGGACTCGAATAATTTTTAATCTTTCTAAGATTTAAATTTCTTTCTATAAATAATAGAAATGAATAATTATGGAGTGAACTGTGGATGGTAATTCAGTAAAAAAATCTGATATTTTTTCAAAATTAAAAGATAAAAATTTAATTGTATCAAATGGGTATATCAATGGTAGTTTCACTTCAGGGAAAGCAAAAAAGACATTTGATGTAAAAGATCCTTCAAATGGAGACTTAATTATAAGTCTGCCCGATATGGGCATAGCTGATACAAAATTAGCAATTGAGTCTGCCAGTAAAGCACAAAAATCTTGGGCAGCCAAAACAGGAAAAGAAAGATCACAAATATTAAGAAAATGGTATGATTTAATTATTGAGAATAAAGATGATTTAGCAAAAATTTTAACAGCAGAAATGGGCAAACCCCTTGCCGAAGCCTTGGGTGAAATTACATATGGGGCAAGTTTCGTAGAGTGGTTTGCTGAAGAAGCTAAGAGAGTTTATGGTGATACTATACCAGGTCATCAAGAGGACAAGCGCATTGTTGTTATAAAACAACCTGTAGGAGTGGTAGGAGCTATTACTCCATGGAATTTTCCAAACGCCATGATTACAAGAAAAGTTGCTCCAGCTATTGCTGTTGGTTGTTCAGTGGTTTTAAGGCCACCGACTCTAACCCCCCTTTCAGCACTAGCTCTTGGATATTTGGCTGACAAAGCAGGAATTCCTGCTGGTGTATTTAATATAGTTATGGGAACTGATTCATCAGGAATGGGTAAAGAGCTTTGCAGTAATGAATTAGTAAGAAAGATAACATTTACAGGCTCTACTGAGGTAGGAAGAATATTAATGAGACAATGTTCGGATCAAATCAAAAAAGTAAGCCTTGAACTTGGAGGTAATGCTCCTTTTATTGTTTTTGACGATGCTGATATTGATGAAGCTGTAGCAGGGGCAATGATAAGTAAATATAGGAATGCAGGGCAAACATGTGTCTGTGCTAACAGAATATATGTTCAATCAAATATTTATGATGAATTTTCGAAAAAGTTAGCTAAGGCAACAGAAGCTATGATTGTAGGAAATGGATTTGATGATGGGGTTACTACTGGACCTTTAATAGATAAACAAGCTCTTGAAAAAGTTGAAGAACATATTGAAGACGCAGTTTCTAAAGGTGCATCTGTTCTGTCTGGAGGCACAAGATCTAAATTAGGTGGAACTTTTTACAACCCTACAGTTTTAACAGGAGTTAATGCGTCTATGAAAGTGGCAAGAGAAGAAACTTTTGGACCCATTGCTCCATTATTTAAATTTGATTCGGTTGAAGATGTTATAAAAGCTGCCAATGATACTGAATTTGGTTTAGCTGCCTACTTTTATGCTAAAGACTTATCAAAAGTATGGAAAGTTGCAGAGGCTTTGGAGTATGGAATAGTTGGCATTAATACTGGCCTGATATCTACAGAAGTGGCTCCATTTGGGGGAATCAAGCAGTCTGGACTCGGAAGAGAAGGTTCAAAATATGGAATTGATGATTTTCTTGAGATTAAATATCTTTGTATGAGTGGGATTTAATATAAAATCAATTTATTCAGGTTAAAAAAATTAGTTTACTTATTAAGATTCTATGTCATTTTGCATTAAACAATATGTGAGATTTTTCGCATATAAATAAACTAATTTAACTTAGGAGGAATAAATGAAATTTTCAATTAAATTTTTCCTGCCATTTCTTATGATTGGTATTATTTCACCTGCATTTTCAGCTACTTTGAAGTGGTCGATGCCTGGTGATTCTCTTACGCTGGATCCTCATGCCCAAAATGAGGGACCAACTCATATGGTCTCAAGGCAGGTTTATGAAAGTCTTGTTACAAGAACCGTTGATATGTCAATTCAACCACAATTAGCAACTTCATGGAAAGCAACTGACCCTGAAACATGGGTTTTTAAAATTCGTGACGGAGTAGTGTTTTCTGATGGATCTCCATTAAAAGCAAGTGACGTAGTGTTCAGTATTAATCGTGCTTTGAGTGGTGCATCTGACGTTAAAGAATTAATTGATAGTATTACTTCTGTAAAATCAACTTTTAATAACCAGGTTGAAATTAAAACTGATGGTCCAAATCCAATACTTTTAAATCAGCTAAGTCAGATTTTCATTATGTCTGAAGCATGGTCTAAAAAAAATGGATGTGAGCAATCTCAAGATTATGACGCTTCACAAGAAACCTATTGTTCAATCAATGCAATGGGAACAGGACCATTTGCAATTACTCTTAGAGAGCAAAATACAAGAACAGTTTTTGAAAGAAATAATAATTGGTGGGGCGATCAGTCTCAACATAATCTGGATAAAATTGAGCTACTTCCAATCAAAAATGATGCTACACGTGTTGCAGCTCTATTGTCTGGAGATATTGATTTTACCAATTTTACTCCAGCTCAAGACATCAAGAGAATCAATGGCTCAGCGATGCACAAGGTTGAAAGCACTCCACAAGCAAGAACAATATTTTTTGGAATGGATCAAGGTATAGATGAACTTAGATCATCAAATATCAAAGGTAAGAACCCATTGAAAGATAAAAGAGTACGCTTGGCAATGTATCATGCATTAGATATGGATGCCATTCAAGATAAGGTCATGAGAGGTCTTAGTGAACCAGCTGGAATGATAACTTTTCCTGGCGTTCAAGGTTACACAAAAGAACTAGATACCAGATTACCTTATGATCCAAATCTTTCTAAAAAATTACTAGCCGAAGCTGGTTACCCTGATGGTTTCGAAATTACTCTAGACTGCCCAAATAATAGATACATTAACGACGAAGCAATTTGTGTTGCTGCTGTTGGAATGTTTGCTAAAGTAGGCATCAAAGTTAATTTAGACGCTCAACCAAAAAGTATTCACTTTAAAGACTTACAAAATGGTTTAAGTGATTTTTACATGTTAGGATGGGGTGTTCCAACATTCGACAGTCATTATGTTTATTCATTTTTACTTAAATCTGACGGTAGCTGGAATAAAGTTGGATTTAAAAGTGACAGAGTAGACGAATTGGTTGGCACAATGCTCACTGAAACTAATTTAGAACAAAGAAATGCAAATATTGCTGAGGCTTGGGCTATCGTTCAAGACAACATGCCTTACCTGCCTCTTCACCATCAGGTGATATCATGGGCAACTAAGAGTAATGTCGATGTTCCAATTAGAACTAATAATGAACCTTTATTCCGTTTTGCAAAGGTAAATTAAGAAAAAAAACCGGCAAATAACTAATTTGCCGGTTTTTTTTATCAAAATAATTTTATTTAATTAATGACTAATTATTTCCTAAAAAGACTTTTTCAATCAGTTTTGGTTATGCTGATTGTTGCTTTTGTCTCTTTTTCACTTTTTAATTTTGTTGGGGATCCAGTTCATAATATGGTTGGACAAGAAGCATCTACTGAGAAAAGAGAGGAAATAAGAGAGAAACTTGGCTTGAACGATCCAATTTATACACAGTTTTTTAGATTTGTAGGAAACGCTTCAAAAGCCGAATTTGGTCTTTCATATCAATTAAGGCGCCCTGTTTCTGATCTAATAACGGAAAGGCTGCCTGCAACCTTAGAGCTAGTTTTTGTTTCCGCACTTATTGCTATTCTCGTTGGTGTTTTGTTTGGAGTTTATACTGGTATAAATCGAGAAGGTTATTTAAGTAATTTTATTCTTATAATATCCCTTTTTGGTGTATCTCTCCCAACGTTTGTTATTGGTATATTATTTATATATTTATTTTCCGTAATTCTAGGAATATTACCTTCATTTGGAAGGGGAGAAGTAATTCAATTTGGTTTTTGGTCAACAGGTTTTCTGACTTTAAGTGGCCTAAAGGCTATTATTTTACCTTCAGTCACACTAAGTCTTTTTCAAATGACATATATAATACGTTTAGTAAGAGCTGAAATGATGGAAATCTTGCAGACAGATTATATAAAATTTGCAAAAGCTAGAGGCATTAATCAAAATGTTATAAATTATAGTCACGCACTTAAAAATGGTTTGATACCCGTTATTACTATTACTGGAATTAATGTCGGTACATTAATAGCTTTTTCAATAATTACTGAAACTGTATTTCAGTGGCCGGGAATGGGATTGCTTTTTATTAATGCCGTTCAATTTGTTGATATTCCAATTATGTCAGCATATTTGATAATGGTTGCCTTCATTTTCGTGATGATAAATTTTTTGGTAGATATTGCCTATTACTTCATTGATCCCAGAATAAGATTTAAAGAAGAAGGTTCAGCCGAATGATAAAATTTTTTAATCATTTTATAGATACTGATATTGGCTACAGCTTCAAAAAATCAAAGATTGCAATTATATCCACAATTGTTTTTTTAATAATTGTTTTTTCATCAATGTTTGCTAGTATTGTTGCTCCTTACGATCCTTTTGACCCAGCTAGCATTTCCTTGATGGATGCTTTCACTCCACCTATTTGGGTTGATGGTGGCAACATTAGTTTTATTCTTGGTACAGACCAACAAGGTAGAGATATGTTCTCTACAATGATCTATGGATCAAGAATATCTCTGACCGTAGGTTTTGCTTCTATAATTTTTGCAATGATATTAGGCATCTCATTAGGTGTAACTTCAGGGTATTTTGGAGGGCGTTATGAAATTGTTGTTATGAGATTTACTGATGTTCAACTTACTATTCCTAGCATACTAATGGCATTACTAGTTGATGGCATTGCAAGAGGGTTTATTTCTAAATCACTTCACGATGATATGGCTATATATGTTCTTATTTTAGCAATAGGCATTTCAGAATGGCCACAATTTGCAAGAGTAACAAGAGCAGCTACCCTAGTTGAAAAAAATAAAGAGTATATTTTAGCTTCTAAAATAATTGGCCTTTCAAATATAGTAATTATGTTTAAGCATATACTGCCTAATATTTTAAGACCTGTCTTAGTTATTGCTACAATAGGCCTATCACAAGCAATTATAACCGAGTCTACTCTAAGTTTCTTAGGTGTTGGTTTTCCACCTACCAACCCTTCTTTGGGAACTTTAATTAGATTTGGTAATAATTTTTTATTTTCGGGTGAATGGTGGATTACTTTTTTCCCTGCAATATTCTTAGTAATACTTGCATTATCAATTAACTTATTGGGAGATTGGATGAGAGATGCTCTTAATCCAAAATTGAAAGCACGATGAAATTTTTAGAAGTAAACAACTTAGACATTGAGTATCAAACAAGAAAAGAGACAATTTATGCAAGTAAAAATGTTTCATTTAATCTCCATAGAGGAGAGATAATTGGTATAGTTGGTGAATCAGGGTCTGGCAAATCAACTGTAGCTAATGCAATTATAAATTTGATAGATAAACCAGGAGTAATTACTAATGGTTCAATAAAGCTTGATGGATCAGAACTTCGCAATAATGCTGATGTCATAAAAAACATAAGAGGTAAAAAAATTGGCTTTGTTTTTCAAGATCCTCAAACATCTCTTAATCCATTATTTAAAATAAAAGATCAGTTAATTGAAACAATACAAACACATTCTAACCTCAATTACAAAGAAGCTGAAACTAAGTCTATAAACTTGCTTAGGGAGGTTGGTATTGAAAATCCTGAAAAAAGAATTGATGATTACCCTCATCAGTTTAGTGGAGGGATGAGGCAAAGAGTTGTTATTGCACTTGCAATAAGTTGTGAACCTGACTTAATCATAGCTGATGAACCAACTACAGCTCTTGATGTAAGCATTCAATTTAAAATATTACAACTCTTAAAGAAACTTACTGTTGAGAGAAATTTGGGTATTATAATTATAACCCATGATATGGGAGTTATTTCAGAGACGACTGATAGGGTTATTGTAATGCGTCATGGGATAATCGTTGAACAAGGGAAGACCCAAGAAATCTTGTCAAAACCCAAATCTTTAGAATGTAAAAGTTTAGTTATGTCTGTTCCTCCAACAAACAAAAAAATTGATAGATTTAAGTTATTAAGTCCAGAAGGAAAAGAAATAAAAAATAGTTCTGTAAAACTTACGAATAACATTATAAAAAATTGGGGAACGACAGAAACTTCTACCAAAAAGTTAATAGATTTTGTGAAAGTGAGCAAAATATTTGATGAAGGCTCTATTCTTTCCACAAAAAATAATGTTGCAAATATAAAAGCTTTAGATAATGTTTCATTTGAAGTTTTTGAGGGAGAATCTTTTGGATTAGTAGGTGAATCTGGTTCTGGAAAGTCAACAATTGCTAAAATTATAAGTAGCTTAATTAACCCTTCATCAGGAGAGATTTATTTTGATAACATTTCTCTATTTGATCCCAAAAACAAAGTAATTAAGAATAAATTCAGGGGTCAAATTCAAATGGTTTTTCAAGACCCATATTCTTCTTTAAATCCAAGATTTAAGGTGAAAAGTATTATTGCAGAACCAATTAAGTTTTTTCAAAAAAATATTGGTGAAGCTCACATTTCAAAAAGTGTAAATGATTTAATAGATATTGTAGGTATGAGCAGACAATCTTTAGACAGATACCCTCATGAGTTTTCAGGCGGCCAAAGGCAAAGAATTTCAATAGCAAGAGCTTTGGCTACAAGACCCAGACTACTTATTTGTGACGAACCAACCTCAGCTCTTGATGTAAGTATCCAAGCTCAAGTTTTGAACCTCCTAAAAGATCTGCAAAGTCAACTAAATCTAACTATTTTATTTATTAGTCACGACTTGCCTGTGATAAGACAAATGTGTGATCGAACAACAGTTTTAAAGAATGGAAAAGTCTGCGAAACAGATTTCACAGAAAATATATTTAAAAAACCCAAACATTCTTATACAAAAGAATTACTCGATTTAATGCCAAAAATAGAAGCAATTATATAAAATTTTGAACTTAAAAATTATAATTTAGAAATCATTAAAAACTATTAAAAAAGCTGTTACTAATAAAAACGCAGAAAGAATATATTCAATTATTTTCTTAGCCTTCACGTTTTTTACAAGTTTTCTAATTGAAGTTCCAAATATTGCCCATGGAGTAATTGAAATTGGGCATATTATAAAAGCTGTCATAGATAATATAACAATTGAAATTATTAGCTGACTGTTAATTTGTAAAAACCCAGATGCAGCCATACTAGAAATTGTCCAAGCCTTTGGATTAACTATCTGAAAAAGGGCCGCCTCATAGAGTTTTAGTGGTCTTGAACCATCCTCCTTAATAGAGTTTATAGAGCCAAGTATTTTGTAACCCAAATAAATTATGTATATTGCACATACAATTTTAAGAATTTCTTGAATTAGTGGAAAAAAAATAAATATTTGTCCCAAACCAAAACAAACAAGTATCAGTTGAATTATATGTCCAATAGTAATTCCAGATATATGGGGTATTGTTCTTAAGAAGCCAAATTTTAGTCCAGAAGTAAGAACCATTGCATTGTTTGGGCCAGGCGTAACATACATTACAAAGTAGTATAAAATTAAAGCAAAAAATATTTCAATATTAATCATTAAGAATCATTTCAGAGGCTTTTTCAGCAATCATAACAATAGGAGTGTGGGTATTCCCACTTGTTATAACAGGCATAATAGATCCATCAACCACTCTTAAATTTTTAAAACCTCGTACTTTAAGCTTATTGTTAACTACAGCCATTGGATCATTATCAGATCCCATTTTTGCTGTTCCAACGGGATGAAAAATAGTTGTTGAAATTTTTCCCGCTTCTTGAATTAATTCTTCAGGTTTAACAAAGTTTTTACCGGGCAGAAATTCCTCGGGTTCGAAAACCGCCATTTCGTTAGTTGCCATCAACTCTCTTGCTTTCAGAATAGACTCTACTGCAACTTGCTGATCTTCATAATCCGATAAATAATTTGGAGCTATTTTAGGTTTGTCAAACGGGTTTGAACTTGATAAAGAAACAGTGCCTCTCGAAAGAGGCCTCAAGTTACAAACAGATACTGTTAAACCGGGAAATTTATGTAAGGGTTTTCCAAAGCTATCAAGTGAAAGCGGCTGTATATGAAACTCTATATTTGGTGTGTCAAATCTTTTATCTGATTTGGTAAAAATACCAAATTGGCTGGGCGCCATTGTGAGGGGGCCTCTACGAAATAATAAATAATCAATACCCATCTTTGCTAAACTAAAATAACTTTGATACATTTGATTTAGGGTAATTGTGTTCTTAAGCTTAAATGCAGTTCGAATTTGTAAATGATCTTGAAGATTTTTTCCGATACCCGGTATATGCTTTATAACATTTAAACCATGACTTTTAAGCTCACCAGAATCCCCCAAACCAGATAACATCATTAATTGTGGCGATCCAATTGAACCAGCTGAGAGTATTACTTCATCGGAAGATTTAACTTTATAATTTTTATTTTTTTTCTTAAAAATCAGCCCTGTACAAATATCTTTTTCAAAATCCAATTTAATAACTTGAGAGTTTGTTACGATTTTTAGGTTAGGCCTTTGTTTAACTGGATCTAAAAAAGCTCTTGAAGCACTCCATCTTCTTCCTCTTTTCTGCATAACCTCAAAGTACCCACAACCTTCGTTGTTACCAAGATTAAAGTCTTCAGTATTTGGAATGCCTATCTCATTTGCTGCTTTTTGAACTGAATTTAAAATTTCCCATTCAATCCTAGGTTTTTCAACTAACATTTCACCATTTTGTGAGTGCCCAGGTTTTTTTGTATGGTATTTTTCAGATTTTAAAAAATATGGATATATATCTTCCCATCCCCATCCCTTCGCTCCTAATTGTCTCCATAGGTCATAATCCCTTGACTGGCCTCTCATATAAATCATTCCATTAATTGAAGAACAACCACCTAAAACTTTTCCTCTTGGATAATTTATAGATCTCCCGTTAAGACCTTTCTCTTCTACTGTGTTGTACATCCAATCAACTTTTGGATTCCCAATACAGTATAAATATCCAATTGGTATATGTATCCAGTGATAATTATCTTTATCACCTGCCTCTAATAGCAATACTTTATTATTTGGGTTTTGACTCAACCTATTCGCTAATACACAACCTGCTGAACCAGCACCGATGATTACGTAATCAAAATCACCAAAATTTTCTATTAAATCTTCGTTAATCATTGACCTTAACTATACTATACACAATATATATACTATATATAATTTTATGGGATTATAATGAATGAAGCACTAGAAATTACTAAAAAAGGACCAAAACCTAGACCTCTTTCGCCTCATTTACAAATTTATAAATGGCAACTTACAAGTCTTATGTCAATTGGTCATAGAGCTTCTGGTGTCGCACTTTCTTTAGGAAGTATACTAATTGTTACATGGTTAGTAACTTTAGCTTCAGGACCTGAGTTATTCTCAATTGCATCTTTGGTTATTTCGCATTGGTTTGGTCAGTTTATTCTTTTTGGTTTCTCAGTCGTTCTATTTTATCATTTACTTAATGGTATAAGACATCTTAGCTGGGATATAGGTTACGGTTTTAACCTTAGTATTGTGTATAAAACAGGTTATGCAGTCCTATTTACAGCATTATTTTTAACTATTGTTACTTGGTTAACTGTTTGGTTTTTTTAAAAAATTTGGGAAACATAATGTAATGGCGTCACCATTAAAAAATGCAAAAGGCTTAGGTTCTGCTAAACATGGACTAAATCACTGGATAACCCAGAGAGTTACAGCTGTTGCTTTAGTACCCTTAACTATATGGTTTGTATCAATTTTAGCAATGATGAAAGACAGTAGTTACCAAAGTTCTTTAAATCTTGTATCTAACCCATTTAATGCAACTATTTTGGTATTGTTAATATTATCTATGTTTTGGCATGCACAATTAGGATTGCAGGTAGTTTTTGAAGATTATATATCTAACAAGAATACAAGGATGTTTTGTATAATAACAATGAAGTTCTTTATGACCGTTATTGGTTTATTGTCGGCATTGTCAGTATTAAGAATTGCACTTTAAAGGAATAATATTATATGCCAAAATATCCAATC
>CACBIM010000006.1 GCA_902539295.1 uncultured SAR116 cluster alpha proteobacterium | reverse complement strand
CAGTGGTCATATAGTGTCGATACAGGGCAACTTCAAAAAGTCGCGTCTTTCTCAGAGCTGCCAGATAGTTTCAAAAAAGATGAATTTTCATTATTTTCCATAAAATTGAAAGTATGGAGAGGCTGTGTATTTATAAACTTGAATAGTGACGCGAGTTTTGACGAAACTTCACTTTTTCAAAGAAATCCAGAACCATTTAAAAATTTTCCTATTGAGGAGATGATTGTATCAAATATTTGGGAAAAAACTATTAATTGCAATTGGAAATCCTTTTGGGAAAATTTTAATGAATGCTTACATTGTCCTAATATTCATCCAGAACTAACAGACCTTGTTCCCATGTTCACAAGAAGAATTATCAATCCGACAGATTTACCAGGATGGGTTCCTAAAACCGATATAAGTGACCCAAAATTTTCAGGTGGTTTAAAAAAAGGTGCACAAACTTGGTCTGAAGATGGATCAGCACAAGATTGTCAGATACAATCACTAACTAAAGAAGAAATACTAAAAGGGCATGTTTATGCTTCTTCTTGGCCTTCAATGTTTATAGGTGGGTACTCTGACCACATAAGAATTGTTAGAGTTATCCCTTATGGGAGTGAAAATGTTACTATTCTAGCAGAATGGTTATTTGAGAAAAAAACACTTGAAAACAAAAAATATAATAAAGACAATGTAATAAAGTTTGCAAAAAGAGTTATGGAACAAGACGCTCATGCTTGTGAATTAAACCAAAAAGGCATTCATTCTAACCCATATAAAAATGGCTTTCTTATGCCGGAAGAATATGTAATTAAAAACTTTCACGACTGGTTAAGAAAGCAACTTTAAATGTATCATTACAAAACTATTAAAATAGAAATTAATAAGAGAGTTGGTGTTATTGAATTTAATAGACCTGAAGTTATGAATGCATTTAATGAAGAAATGATTGGTGAAGTTACAAGTGCTATGAAAGAACTTAACAATGATAAAAGTGTTGCATGCATTATTATCAAAGGAAACGGAAGATGTTTTTCTGCTGGCTTTGATATGAAAGAAGCTTCACAAAAATCTTTGAAAGGGAAAACCCAGTGGAAAAAAGAACTTACAAAAGATTTTGATTTCACGATGCAATTCTGGCATTCAAAGAAACCAACTATCGCAGCTGTCCATGGTTACTGTTTAGCAGGTGCATTTGAGGTTATGTTAGCATGTGATATTTCAATTGCAGAAGAAAAAACCTTTCTTGGTGAACCAGAAGTGCGTTTTGGATCAGGAATAATTGCGATGTTAGCGCCATGGGTAACCGGGCCCAAGCAGGCAAAAGAGATACTCCTTACGGGCAATGATAGATTAACAGCAAATCAGTGTTTGCAAATGGGATTATTGAATTATGTTGAAAAAGGTGAAAGTGTATTTCAAAAATCTTTTGATATAGCCAGACAAATTTGTATGGCTTCTGAAAGGTCGGTACAATTGACCAAACAATCAATTAATCAAAGTTTTGAATTTGCTGGTTTTAAAAAAGCTCTTTCAAATTCATTGGAAATAGATACTGAAATTGAATCAGATGAAAGTCCTGAGAGACTGTTATTTAACAAAATCAGAAAAGAGCAAGGACTAAAAAAAGCTTTAGAGTGGAGAGATTCAAAATTTAAATAGTTGAGAATGCAATGTTAAAGTATGGAATTATTGGTTTAGGAAATTTAGGTGAAAAAATAGCAAGAAATCTAATTTACAAAGGTTTCAGTGTAAAGATATTTGATAAAGATCAAAAAAATATTAATAAATTAGTCAAATTAGGAGCTATTAACTCAAAGTCTATTTCTGAAGTGGCAAATGAGGTTGATGGACTTATTACTTGCTTGCCATCTCCAAAAATTTCAACTGAAGTAATGGCTGGGATAGATGGAGCTATTCTTTATATGAAGAATGGTTCTACATGGATAGAAACAAGCACTACTGATATTAATGAATTAAAAAAAGTTTCTGAAATAGCAAAAGAAAAGGGTATCAAAACTATTGAAGCCCCAGTTACGGGAGGTGTACATAGAGCAGAGAAAGGAATTATAACTGTTTTAGTTGGCGCAGATAAACAAACCTTTTATGAGCATGAAAGAGCAATTAAGACTTTTGGTGGAAAAATTTTCTACTTGGGTAATCTGGGATCAGCATCTGTTCTAAAAGTAATTACAAATATGTTAGCATTTGCTAATTTAATTGGTGCTATTGAAGGTTTGATGCTGGCTAAAAAAGCAGGGTTAGATTTAACAACAACCTACCATGCTATTCAGTCAAGTTCTGGGAATAGTGTAGAATTTGAAACTGTTGCGCCTGTAATTTTTAATGGATCTTTTGATACTTCATTTTCTTTAAAACTTGCATGTAAAGATTTATCATTAATGACTTCACTTGGTGACAAATTTAATATACCCATGAAATTTACAAAACTTATAGAAGAAATGTTTTATGAAGCAAAAAGTAAGTATGGTGATGAAGAGTGGACACCTAATATAGTAAAAGACGTTGAGAAAGCCGCTGGAGAAAATATAAGAGCTCCTAATTTTCCAGATAAAATGATGGATTATGAAGATGTGGTTGAATATATAAAAAAGCAATTAAATAAATAAAGGTGCATATTATGGCTGAAAAAGAAAAAAATAATGAACTTGAAAATATGAGTTTCGAAGATGCAATAAATGAACTTGAAAAAATTGTTGATGAATTGGAAGGTAACGAAATTTCGCTTGATGAAGCTGTTAACGCTTATGAAAGAGGTTCAAAGCTTAAAAATATTTGCCAAGAAAGATTGAATGAAGCTAAAATGAAAGTAGAAAAAATAAAAGACTTTGATAAAGATGAAATATAAATCTTATAATTTTAACTAATATAAAACCTCTTAAAAAAAATAAAAAAACTTTGGATAAACTAGATTTCGGCTTAGTAAAAATTGGGAAGGAGATTGATGAAAAACTTCTTTCTTTTTTAAAAAAAAATAAAATTACCCAAAAACGATTAATTGATGCATTTATATATTCAATTATTGGTTCTGGTAAAAGAATAAGGGCTTACTTATTAGTCGAGGCATTTCGTTTGTTTGGTAACATGAAATTTTATGATGATGCCTTAAATATAGCTGCGTCATTAGAATTAATTCACACTTACTCATTAATTCATGATGATTTGCCTAGCATGGACAATTCACTGCTTAGGAGGGGTAAAAAAACATGCCATATAAAATATGACGAGGCGACTGCAATTTTACTTGGTGACGGCCTTCAGAGTTTGGCTTTTGAAATTATAACAGATAATGAATTAACTCTAGACGATAGAACAAAAGTTAATATCTGTAATAAACTTGCACAAGCAATAGGCTTCAAGGGTATGGTAGCAGGGCAAATGATGGACCTTATATCTGAGGGCAGATATGATAAATTTATTCCTGACAAGAAATTTATTATTCAAACTCAAAGATTAAAAACTGGAGCACTCATAGACTTTTCATTGCAAGTAGGTGGAATTATTGGGGGAGCTAAGAAAAGTGAATTAGAAATCCTTTCAGATTTTGGTAAAAGAATTGGATTAGCATTTCAAATTGTAGATGATATTCTTGATGCAACTTCAAATGAAGAAGATCTTGGAAAGACGGCTGACCTTGATTCAAAACAAGGAAAAGTTAACTTTGTTACTTTATTAGGCTTAGAAAAAAGTAGAAAGAAAGTTGAAGATTTAATTTTTCAATCTAAATCCGAACTAGAGAAGTTTTCAGTAAATACAGAAAATTTAATGAAAATTGCTGAATTTGTTGAAACTAGAAAAAATTAGCTATATATTTCACATTTAATATTAATGTTGTTTGATATGTCTCAGAAATCTATTTTAGAGAATATTTCATCGCCTAAAGATTTGAAAATTTTGTCCTTGGACCAATTATCTATTTTGTCTGATGAACTTAGGTCAGAGCTTATATCATCTGTATCTAAAACAGGTGGCCACTTAGGTGCAGGTTTAGGTGTAATAGAGTTAACCATAGCACTCCATTATATTTTTAATGCTCCAAATGATAAAATTATATGGGATGTGGGTCATCAAGCTTATCCTCATAAAATACTTACTGGAAGAAAAGAAAAAATGAATTCTCTCAGACAGGAAAATGGTTTGTCAGGTTTTACTAATATCCAAGAATCTATTTATGATGCATTTGGCGCTGGACACTCATCTACATCAATTTCAGCTGGGCTGGGCATGGCTGTCGGAAGAGATTTAAAAGGAGAGAAAAACAATATAATTTCAATTATTGGTGACGGCGCAATGAGTGCAGGAATGGCTTGGGAAGCTCTTAATAATTTAGGATCTCAAAAAAGAAAAATGATTGTCATTTTAAATGATAACGATATGTCTATAGCTCCTGCGGTTGGAGCGGTTAGTTCATATCTTTCTAAGTTGATTTCATCTAAGCCACTTACCTCAATTAGGGAAATAGCTAAGCAAGTGGCAAGTCACCTGCCAAATGAAATTGAAAGAGCAGCAAAAAGAGCAGATGAGTTGGCCAGAAATATGATGGGTGGTGGAACTATTTTTAATAATTTAGGTATGTATTATATTGGTCCAATTGACGGGCATAATATTTTAGACCTAGTTAAAATTTTAAAAAATCTTAAAAACTCTGTCAATGATGGACCAGTTTTGTTGCATGTTGTAACTGAAAAAGGTAAGGGGCACCCATTTGGTAAAGATGCAACTGAAAAATATCATGCTGTTCCAAAATTTGATATTATTACTGGTGAACATAAAAAAAGTGTTTCTAAGAAAACCTACACGCAAATATTCTCTGAGGAACTTATAAAGCAAGCTAAAGAGGATGAAAAAATTGTTGCAGTGACTGCGGCAATGCCATCTGGAACAGGCTTAGATAAATTTTCTTTAGAATTTCCTAATCGTTTTTTTGATGTTGGAATAGCTGAGCAACATGCTGTGACTTTTTGTGCAGGAATATCTTTAGAGGGGTATAAACCATTTTGCGCAATTTATTCAACATTTCTTCAAAGGGCTTACGACCAAATAGTTCATGATGTAGCAATTCAGAACTTACCAGTTAAATTTGCCATTGATAGAGCTGGATTTGTAGGAGCAGATGGTGCAACGCATCAAGGTTCATTTGATTTATCTTATCTGTCATGTCTTCCAAACTTTGTAATTATGGCACCCTCTAATGAGCAAGAATTAATTAATATGGTAAAGACATCTGTTAATTATAATGATGGGCCTATTGCAATAAGATATCCTAGAGGTGAAATAGAAGGCATTGAAAAGCTACATACAGCAAAAATTTTAAAAATTGGAAAAGGTAAAATTGTGCTAGATGGTTTTTGTAAGGATAAAAAAGCTGACTTAGCTTTCTTATCTATTGGCACTAGATTATCAGATACTATTAAGGTTGCAAAAAATTTAAAAAATAAGGGTTTTTCAGTCAGTGTGGCTGATGCAAGATTCGCAAAACCTCTTGATAAAGAGATGTTAATACAAATCGCTAAAAACCATAAAAAGTTAATAATAATAGAGGAGGCTTCTTCAGGGGGGTTCTCATCAGCGGTTATTTCATATTTAGCAAATGCTGACTTTATTAATACAAGTTTTAAAGTTAGAAGTCTCACAATGCCTGATAAATTTTTAGAACATAAAAGTCAGGAGGCCCAGATAATCGAAGCTGGCTTAGATTATGAGAATATTTTAAAAAGCGCTCTTTCAATTTTAGAAGATGATAAAATTGCAAATATTAGTTAATCGTGCCTACTTGAGCCTTATGAGCTAAATATAAATCAGCTAATGTAAAAGACAACATTGCTTCACCAACAGGAACAGCTCTAATTCCTACGCATGGATCATGCCTGCCTTTAGTTTGTACTTTAATATTATTTCCATCTGTATCAACTGATTCTTTGGGTGTTAAAATACTGCTTGTTGGTTTTACTACAAAACTAACTTCAATATCTTGCCCTGATGAAATGCCTCCTAATATTCCTCCTGAATGATTAGACTTAAAAGTAACATTATTATTTTCATCAATATTGATTTCATCGCTGGCTTTTGTTCCATCAATATCAACCAAGTTAAATCCTGAACCTATTTCTACTCCTTTAACAGCATTTATAGACATTAAACCAGACGCTATCTCGCTATCCAGTTTTGAATAAACAGGCGACCCTATTCCAGGTGGTATCCCTGAAGCTTTTAGCTGGATAATAGCGCCTGCTGAAGAGCCTTTTTTTCTTATCTTTTCTAAAAAGTCTTCCCAAACTTTTAAAACTTGTTTATTCGGACAAAACAAAGGGTTAGTTTTGCTAAATTCCCAGTTGATTTGATTTTTTTCTATTTTGTGTGGTCCAATTTGCTTAACGCATCCTTGTATTTGAAAATCTTTGAAGTAACTTTTTAAAATAATGTCAGCAATAGCTCCAGCAGTCACTCTCATAGCTGTTTCTCTAGCAGAAGATCTTCCTCCGCCTCTAAAATCTCTTATTCCATATTTTTTGTTATAAGTGTAATCAGCGTGACCTGGTCTAAACTTTTTCTTTATTTCAGTGTAGTCTTTGCTCCTATGGTCAATATTATCAATAATCATTGCAATAGGAGTGCCTGTTGATTTGCCCTCAAAAACACCTGACAGTATTTTCACTCTGTCATCTTCTCTCCTTTGAGTTACGAATTTACTTGTGCCAGGTTTTCTTCTGTCTAAATAGGGTTGAATAATTTTTTCATCAATTATCAAATTTGGTGGCACTCCGTCGATAACACATCCAATAGATGGCCCATGGCTTTCTCCAAAAGTAGTAAATTTTAAAACTTTTCCGAAAGAGTTAAAAGACATAAATAGATTTATACTTTACTAATGTCAGGTGCATCGACAGATTTCATTCCTACAACATGGTAGCCACAATCAACGTGATGATTTTCACCTGACACACCTGTAGATAAATCTGAAATTAAGTATACACCCGCACCACCAACATCATCTTGAGTTACATTTCTTTTTAGTGGTGAGTTTAATTCATTCCATTTAAGTATATATCTAAAATCTCCTATTCCAGAAGCTGCTAAAGTTTTCATAGGTCCTGCAGATAAACTGTTTACTCTAATGTTTTTGGAACCCAGATCTACAGCTAAGTATCTGACTGATGCTTCTAATGCTGCTTTTGCAACTCCCATCACATTATAGTGAGGCATTACTCTTTCTGAGCCATAGTATGTAAGTGTTAAAAGTGAGCCACCTTCATTCATTAAGGGTACAGCAAATTTAGATACTTCTGTAAAAGAATACACAGAAATTTCCATTGTATTTGTAAAGTTTGACCTTGTTGTATCAATATACTGACCTTTCAACTCTTCTTTGTCAGAAAAAGCAATTCCATGAATAACAAAATCTAATTTACCCCATTCGCAATTTATCTTTTCAAAAACATTTTTTATTGAAGAGGCTTCTGAGACTTCACAAGGCAGAATAATATTTGATCCGACTGACTCTCCGAGAGGTATTACTCTTTTACCTAAGGCTTCACCTTGGTAGGTAAATGCAAGCTCAGCACCATATTCGTAAGCTTTTTTTGCAATTGCCCAAGAAATTGATCTGTCATTAGCAACTCCCATTACAAGACCTTTTTTCCCAGACATTAATTTGTTATCAAACATAATACATTCTCTTATGTGAAGGATTATGTAATAATAATACTACAAAATAAATTAAACAAGTATCCTTATAAGGAATAATTTAATTCAGATCGTAAATAAGAGTTCTTCTGATTGAAACAACATCTCCAGGTTGTGCGGATCTTTTTGTATCAAATATAAGCTCTCGATTGTCGGCAGATACAATAATTCTATACCCAGTTACTTTGTTTATTGATTTCTTAACAAGTACATTCTGAACTTCACAAACTTCTCTGTCTTCATAGCCTATTACATCAGTCTTATTATTTGCAAGTTCAGAACCAATTAAAGCACCTGCAGCTGTAGCTGCTTTGTTACCTGATCCACTTCCTACTTGTGAACCAGCGACACCTCCAAGAATGGCTCCTGCAAGATTGTTTGAATTTATTTCTTCACCACTTGATAGGGAAGAACCTAGTAAGGCTCCGAAGGCAGTTGCTGCTTGGCTTCCAGACCCTTCGCCTACTTTACTACCTAAAACACCACCAATAATTGCGCCAAGTAATTTGTTTTCTGAAGGTCCAGTACTTTTCCTTTGGGCAGTGATAGGCACTTGTCTTATTTCGCAAATATTTCTAGTTTCAGGAACTTCCTCTATATAATTAGCGGTAAGTACTTCAACACTTGTAACAACTCCAGAAATATTTGTTGTTTCTGCATTAGTGGAAATGTTGAAAACAAAAAATAATAATACTACATTAATGGATAAAACTGTTTTAAATTTATAACGATCAAAATAATTTTTTAATAACATCTTAACCCTTTCAATATTGCATCGTTAAATTAAAAAAAAAGATTGGCAGAAATAGGGCAACAATTACGTAAATAAAATTAAGGTAAATTTATGAAATTCGATTTAAATAAAAACCCAATTGATTTATTCGCATCTTGGTTAGATGAAGCCAAAATAACCGAACCAAATGATCCAGATGCGATGTCCTTTGCTACAGTATCATCTGATGGCTATCCTTCAGTAAGGATGGTTTTGCTGAGAAAATTTGATAAAAAGGGATTTATTTTTTTTACAAATTACAATAGCCGAAAATCAAATGAAATCAATGCTAACAGTAAAGGAGCATTATGCTTTCATTGGAAATCACTAAGAAGGCAAGTAAGAGCAGTAGGAAACGTAGAGAAAGCAACAGACCAAGAGTCTGATGATTACTATTTCTCACGCCCCTTAGGTAGCAGAATAGGTGCTTGGGCCTCAAAGCAATCTAAATTACTTGATAGCAGGGAAACATTACTGAAAAGAGTTAAAGAATATGAAAATCAATTTGAAGATAAGCCACCACGGCCTGAATTTTGGGGGGGGTTTAGGTTAATCCCTAAAGAGATTGAATTTTGGAGCGATGGTAAATTTAGGTTGCATGATAGATTTAGGTTTGTTCAAGTAAAGAATGAATGGAAATCAAATAGACTCTACCCTTAATTTTGTTTTTTATCGACATAAATTAATCTATAATGACGTATTTATAATTAATTCTGAACTTAAATTTTTGTTAAAATTGTAGAAATTATAAAGGAGAGGGTCATGAAATCTAAAGCTAGAGCTGTGGTTATAGGCGGAGGTGTTGTAGGTGTTTCAACACTATATCATTTAGCTGCAAAAGGCTGGGATGACAGTATTTTATTAGAGAGAAAATCCCTCACATCGGGGTCCACTTGGCATGCTGCTGGTCTGCTTCCTTTATTTAACATGTCATACTCAGTTGGTCAGATACACAAATATTCTGTTAGGTTTTATCAAGAATTACAAGATGAAACTGGCATGGATGTTGGTTTTAGAAAAGTTTCCAATATTAGGTTGGCTTCAACTCAAGATAGAATGGACGAATACCTTCAGTATAAGGGAGTTGCCGATACTATTGGCGTTGAGGTAAATGTTTTATCCCCACAAGAAATAAAAGATTGTTGGCCTTTAGTTTCTACAGAAAATTTAATAGGAGCAATTCAACACCCTGAGGATGGATATATTCAACCAGCTGACCTTACTCAAGCTTTTGCTAAAGGCGCAAGGGATAAGGGAGCAAAAATTGAAATTAATACAAACGTAATTAGTATTAAAAGATCTCCTAATGACACTTGGATTGTTGAAACAGATAAAGGCCATATAGAATGTGAGCATGTAATTTCTTGTTCTGGTAATTTTGCAAGAAAAACTGGTAAAATGGTTGGTCTGGATTTACCTGTCATACCAGTTGAACATCAATATATTGTGACTGAGCAGCATCCCCTTATTAAAGAAAGAAAGGATAAAAATTTACCTGAATTAGGCGTGCTTCGAGACTCAGATGCCTCCTGGTATATGAGGGAAGAGGCTGGTGGACTAATACTTGGTCCATATGAACAAGGTGCTCCGGCATGTTATGTTGATGGGCCTGATGAAAATAGTGAATACGAATTATTTCAAGAAGATTTAGATAGAATATCCGATCATATAGAGTCGGCAATTTTTAGAGTGCCAATTTTTGGAGAGGTGGGTGTAAAAAAAGTTTACAATGGTGCAATAGCATACACTCCTGATGGCAGCCCGATAATAGGTCCAGCTTGGGATTTAAAAAATTTTTGGATTAATGAAGGTCATTCTTTTGGTGTAACAGCAGCTGGAGGTGCTGGTTGGCAGTTGGCTGAATGGATTGTAAATGGAAACCCAACCATAGATATGCTGGGTGTCGATCCAAGAAGATTTGGTGATTATGCGACAAAAAGCTATTTAATTGAAAAAAATGAAGAAGCCTATGCGAATGTTTTTACTGTTCACTATCCAGACGAGGAGAGACCAGCAGCTAGACCATTAAGAACAGCACCATGCTATGAGAGATTAAAAAAAATGGGTGGTGTTTTTGGAGCTTCTTTTGGTTGGGAAAGAGCAAACTGGTTTGCGCCAAATGGAGTAGAAGCAATAGACGACTGGTCATTTAGAAGATCCTCATATCATGAGCATGTAGGTGCTGAAATTCAGAATATGAGTAAAAATGTTGGATTGTTAGATTTATCTGGTTTTGCAAAATGTAGAATTTCGGGATCATCTGCAGAGAACTTTTTAAACTTTTTAGTTGCTAATAAAATTTCAAAGACAATTGGTCGAGTGTCTCTTTGCCACGCACTTAATTCATTAGGTGGAGTTCACTCAGAATTTACAATTACCAAAGAATCTGAAAATTCATTTTATTTGGTATCAGCTGGAGCTTACCAAAGATTAGATCATGACTGGATTAAAAAAAATATGCCGACAGATAATTCAGTTATTTTTGAGGACTTAACTAATTCAAAAGGCGTTTTGGTTCTTGCAGGACCAAAATCAAGAGAGTTGATGAAATTAGTTAGCAAAGATAATTTTGAAAATGAAAATTTTCCATGGCTGACTTCTCAAATAGTAAATATTGGAAATTACCCGGTATTAGCTATGAGAGTGAATTTTGTTGGTGAATTAGGATGGGAGTTGCACCATCCAATTGAATATCAAAATCAAATATTTGATACTTTATTCCAACATGGTTCAAAACTTAACTTAAAGCCATTTGGAATAAGGGCAATGGACTCATTAAGAATTGAAAAATCTTACCGTTTACCTGGTAGGGAGTTATCAATAGAATACGCTGCTTTAGAATCTGGTTTAAATAGGTTTGTTTCTGAAAATAAAGGAGACTTCATTGGAAGAGATGGTCTTGCAGAATGGAAATCAAAGGGGCTTTCTTACGGCTTTGTAACACTTGAGGTTCATAATGTTAAAGATGCGGATGCTCTTGGGAACAATCCTATTTATTTAGATGGAAAAGTTATTGGTAGAGCAACAAGTGGCGGTTACGGTCACAGAATTAAAAAGTCTTTAGTTTTAGCTATGATTAATCCTTCCTTAATTAAAACAGGATTAAAGGTAAAAATTGATATTCTTGGTACAAAATATGATGCTTCGATAATTAATGAGAGCCCTTATGATCCATCAAATGAAAAACTCCGAGCTTAGTTAGATAGGGTTTATTATGAGTGATAAAAATAGAAGAAGGTCTCGTGGCGGCGGAAGAGAGGCTAGGAGAGAACTAAGAAGTTCTCAAGCCCAAAATACAATTAACAAACCTTATATTAAAAGAAATATCCCTGTTTATGATTTAGTTAGTGATGAAGTTTGTGAATTAATTGAAAATAATGCTGAGATAATTTTAGAGGAAATAGGTATTGATTTTCGAGATGACAAAGAAGCCCTTTCAATTTTAAAATCAAATGGCTGTGATGTAAAAGGTGAACGCGTGAGATTTCCTCGAGGCCTCTGCAAGAAATGGATTGAACACGCGCCTAGTGAATTTACTCAACACGCAAGAAATAAAAGTCGCTCCGTTGAAATAGGAGGTAGTAATACTGTGTTTGCCCCAGTGTATGGTCCGCCTTTTATAAGATCTTTAGATGGTGAAAGACGTTACGCTACAATTAAGGATTTTCAGGATATTGTTAAATTAGCTTATCTAAGTCCTGGTATTCATCATTCAGGTGGCACTGTTTGTGAGCCTGTAGATTTACCGGTTACTAAAAGACACTTAGAAATGAATTACACACATATGAGATTATCAGATAAGCCTTTTATGGGCTCAGTAACAGCTCCTGAACGTGCAAAAGACACAATTGATATGGCTAAAATTATTTTTGGTGAGGAGTTTGTTAAAGAAAATACAGTTATGATTAGTTTAATTAATGCTAATTCTCCTATGACATGGGATGGAACTATGTTGGGCGCTCTTAAAGAATACGCACGTTCAAACCAAGCTGTTATAACAACACCTTTTATTCTATCAGGTGCAATGGCTCCCGTAACACCAATTGGAGTTCTTGCGCAGACACTTGCAGAAGCTATGAGTGGCATGGCTTTTGCGCAAATGATAAATCCTGGTGCACCAGTGGTATTTGGTAGTTTTGCATCTTCAATTTCAATGCAATCAGGCGCTCCTACATTTGGAACACCTGAACCAGCAATAGTATTATTTACAGCTGCAAAATTGGCTAGAAGATTAGGAGTGCCGTTTCGATCAGGTGGAAGTCTTAATGGAGCCAAAATACCAGACGCACAAGCAGCCATTGAGTCACTCAATACTTTATGGCCTTCAGTTTTAGGAGGAGTAAACTTTGTTTTACATGCTGCTGGATGGCTGGAAGGTGGACTAGTTTCAGATATAAGAAAATTTATAATTGACGCGGATCAGTGTAGTGCTATGTCAGTTTTAACTGATGGCCCAGATGTAACAGAAAATGGACAAGCTATGGATGCTATAAGGCAGGTGGGCCCAGGACAGCATTTTTTAGGTTGTGATCATACTCAAAGAAATTTTGAAACTGCTTTTTGGACATCAAAAGTTTCAGATAATTCAACTTTTGAGCAATGGTCATCTGAGGGTGAGGTTGATCAAATGCAGAGAGCTGGAGAAATTGCGAAGAAACTACTTGAAAGTTATGAACCGCCAGAAATTGATAAGTCCATAGATGAAGCATTAAGATCTTTTATAGAAAAGAGAAAAGAAGAACTACCGAACACTGAAGCTTAAAGATTAAGGTTGTACAAACTTATATTTACAATCAAATGAAGCGTCTTCGATCCAATCTAATAAGTAATTAGCAAAGCTGTTTCTAAAAAACAAAATAAAAGAATTTTTCGAAATACAACACAATGTAATATCAGTTAAAGCAAGAGTTGTTTGGCAACAAACTTTAGGACCAAAAACTGAAGGATCCAGATCAATACTACATCCCTTAGATAGAACCCATCTGGATTTTTCTCCTGATATATTAATGACCTGATATTGATCAGTTAGATTGGTGAGTGCGTAGTGAATTTTTTTAATTTTTTTTTCAAAATCTAAAATCTGTTTATCGATATTATTTGAATTGCTCAATATTATCCATTCATCTGGACTCACTTGCAGAAAATACTTTCCATCATTTATTTCTAAACTTCCTGTTTTGTTAGGCATGTTAATATCTAAGCTGCTTTGGACAACTTTCCGAAAAACTGAGCTTCTTTGATTGCCCCTTAAATTATAAATATTGACAAGACCATCATTTTTTATAACTACATCCAATTCTTCATTGCCGATACTATTTATACTTTCAGATCTTTCTGAAATAGATGTTTTGCCATCAGTGCTTTTACTTTGAAAATTAAATTCCATTTTTTCTAACTCCATTTGGGTCAAAAAAAACTGGGTTAACAATTTTTGCTTTTATTTTATCACCATTTAACAAAGGGATTACAAGTTTATTCCCTTTTCGGGCTCGACCATTCTTAATAAGAGCCATAGCAATACTCCTTTTACAATTTGAAGAAAAATATGAGGAAGTTACATGTCCTAAAATATTTTTTTCTTCTAATTCTAAATCTTTTTCATCTATTGCATGAGCTCCTTCAGGAATAACTGTATTTGGATCGTCCGATAGTAAGCCAACCAGCTCTTTTCTATCATTTTGTTTCATAGAAGCTCTTTCCAAAGATCTTTTGCCAATAAAATCTTTTTTCTTTTTTGAAATTATCCAGTCCATACCTAAGTCTATTGGAGAAACTGTTCCATCTGTTTCTTGGCCAACTATAATAAATCCTCTTTCAGCCCTGAGAACGTGCATTGCCTCTGTGCCATATGGTGTTAATCCAAACTGATTACCATTTTTAATTAAAACCTCCCACAACTGCATTCCATATCTAGCAGGGGTATTAATTTCAAATGAAAGTTCGCCAGTAAATGAAATTCTAAAAACTCTTACAGGTATTCCACTAATTTCACCTTCTTTGAATGACATAAATTCAAATGCTTCATTTGATAAGTCTATAGAACAATGTGCCGCTCTTAAAACATCTCTTGCTTTTGGGCCTGAAATAGAAATAACAGACCAAGATTCAGTTACGGAAGTAAAGAAAACTTTGAGTTTGGGCCATTCAGTTTGATGCCATTCTTCTAGCCAATTCATTACATTTGCAGCACCACCAGTTGTAGTGGTCATATGAAAATGGTCATCAGAAAATCGTGAAGTGACTCCATCATCCATTACCATACCATCATCTTTAAGCATTAAACCATATCTACATTTGCCAACTTTAAGGTTTGACCAATTATTTGTATAAATTAAATCTAAAAACTTACCAGCGTCTGGACCACGAATATCAATTTTACCTAAAGTTGATGCATCTAAAATTCCTGCTTTGTTTCGAGCATTGAAAACTTCTCTATCAATAGTATTTTGAAAACTCTCATTTTTTATTGGGTAGTACCATGCTCTCATCCATTGGCCAACATGTTCAAATTTTGCATTATTTTTAACATGCCAGTCATTAATACGTGTCACCCTTACTGGGTCAAAGAGGTTTCTAATATCACGGCCACCAATGTTGCCTAAAGTTACTGGTGTGTAGGGCATCCTAAACGTTGTTGTGCCAACCTCTTCTATAGGTTTGTTTAAAATATTTGCTAAAATAGCTAAAGCATTAATATTTGATGTTTTCCCTTGGTCTGTAGCCATTCCAGTAGTGGTATATCGTTTTAAATGCTCAACAGATACATATCCCTCTTTGGAAGCTAAATAAATATCACTGGCAGTAACATCGTTTTGAAAGTCAATAAATGCTTTTCCCCCTTTACCTGATATACGTCCATTGGGTATATGCCATATGTTTCGTGATTTATAATCAACGTTTAAATAGCTTGCTTTAAAAGTGATTTTAGATTTCTTTTTTTTGCCAATTCGACGCAAAATCAAATTGCTCTGGCTTATAGTTTTATCAATGCATTCCTTCATATCAAAATTTCCATTGCTTCCTCCAATGCAAAGACAGCTTTGTAAATATTGAGAAGGCTTAAAAAAACTATTACTTTCATCCCATTCTAATTTGCCACCACTTTGGCTAAATAAATTAACTATTGGTGTCCAGCCACCTGACATGACAACAAAATCTGTATATATTTTAAGAGGTTGTGCAGCTAAATCATTTCCGTCTTCAGTAATTGGAGCTACTTCAACTGATTTAACTGAATACTTTCCATGAATTGAAGACACTACATGATTTAAAAAAATTTTAAACTCATATTTTTTAATAATTTTTGATAGTTCTCCACTGATTTTTTCTCGACTGTCAATAATTGCTATCACTTTGATACCAGATTTTTGTAGTGCGATGGCTGTTCGGTAAGCGTCATCGTTATTTGTGGTGATTATTGCATTTCTACCCGGAATTACCCCAAATTTATTAACGTATCCTCTTGCTGCTGAGCTCAACATTACTCCTGGAATGTCATTACCTGAAATAACTTGTGGTCTTTCGTGCATGCCTTGTGCAATTAAGACCTCTTTAGCTCTGACCTTCCATAGCCTATGTCTAGTAGAATTTTCATCCTTCTCTGAAAGGTGATCTGTGCACCTTTCTGAAATGGTGATATAATTGTGGTCATGGTATCCAAAAACTGTACTTCTTTTCAAAATTTTAATATTTTTCATTTCTCGTAGTTGAGTTTCAATTTTTTTAACCCAAGACGTACTTTTTGAATTATCAATTTTAATATCATCTTCGTAGAGTAAGTTTCCTCCTAGTTCAGGTTTCTCATCAGCAATTAAAACTCTAGCTCCAGCTGAACCAAGAATAAATGCTGAAATAAGACCTGATAAGCCGCCACCAGCTATTAAAACGTCACAATGAAAGTGTATATGCTCATATCTGTCAGGATCTTCGTGTTCATCAGCAGCTTTTCCTAAACCTGCGGCTCTTCTAATAAACCATTCGTACTTTTCCCACATAGATGATGGCCACATGAAGGTTTTATAATAAAAACCTGCTGGAATTAATCTAGAAAAGAATGAATTAATAGCACCAAAATCGTATCTAAGAGAAGGCCATCTATTTTGACTTTCAACAACTAGTCCGTCAAATACTTCAATTTGTGTTGCAGGTATATTTGGTTCTACTCGCGAACCTGTGCCAATTCGCATAAGTGCATTAGGTTCTTCAACTCCTATTCCAAGTATTCCTCTAGGTCTATGATACTTAAAAGACCTACCAACCACTCTTATATTATTTGATAAAAGTGCACTCGCTAAAGTATCACCTATGAAAGCAGAATATTTTTTGCCATCAAAAGTAAAATTAATCTTTTTGTGTGAAGTTATAGGATGGTTAGGTATTCTATTAGGATTTGTTTTCATAATTACCTATTTCAAAGACTTTATTTCAGCTTGAGAGTTACGGCGCCAATTACTTTTGTAAGCACTTTTACCTTCTGGAGATTTAGGAAGAGACCCTGCTGGATAAATTTCAGAAATTTCATTAGTTACAGTATTTCTTACAACATTAAACCACTTTCTGCATCCGTGGGCATGAAACCATCTTTCAGTAAAATTGCCTTTAGGATTATTTCTCATAAATAAGTATTCAGCCCATTCTTCATCAGTTAATTTTATTTCATAACCTGGTCTTATGATATGAGCTTCACCACCACACGAAAACTCACTTTCATCTCTAAAACCACAATAAGGACATTTAATATTAAGCATTAACTAATTCCATTTTTAATGAGCAACTCCTGCAGCTCCATGTTCATCAATAAGGAAGCCAGTATTGAATCTATTGATTGAGTAAGGTGCAGAAATTTTATTAGGTTCGTTATTTGCAATTAGATCAGCAAAAACATGGCCACTTCCAGGTGTTGCTTTAAAACCTCCAGTGCCCCAGCCGCAATTAAAATATAGTCCATCAACATCAGTTTTGGAAATAATTGGTGATGCATCAGGGCAAGTATCAACTATTCCCCCCCAATGTCGAAGCATCCTTAATCTTGAAAGAACAGGAAATAATTCAACGGCTGCTGAAATCATGTGTTGAGGTACAGGAAATGAACCTTTTTGGGCATATGAATTGTACTTGTCAACTCCAGCGCCAAGCACCATTTCTCCTTTATCAGATTGGCTAATGTACATATGCACAGCATTTGACATAATTACGGTATCTAAAATTGGTTTAATCGGTTCAGATACTAATGCTTGTAAGGGTCGGCTTTGGATAGGTAATTTTAACCCAGCCATTTCAGCTAATAAACTAGAGTGTCCCGCAACCACCACACCTAGTTTCTTTGTACTAATTTCACCTTTGGAAGTAATTATACCTTTTATTTTGTTCTGGTCCCTTATAATGCCCTGAACTTCACAATTTTGAATAATATCAACCCCTAAACTATCAGCCGCTCTGGCATATCCCCAAGCAACGGCGTCATGTCTAGCAGTCCCCCCCCTTTTTTGCAAAAAGCCACCCATTACTGGATATCTAATGTTTTGGTTTGTGTTGATAATAGGAATGAATTCTTTAATTTGACTTGGAGAAAGGATTTCAGAGTCTATACCGTTTAATCTAATGGCGTGCACCCTTCTGGACATTTCTTTAAGTTCGTGTTCACTATGAGAAATTGTAAGAACGCCTCTTTGGCTAAACATTACATTAAAGTTTAGCTCAGTAGACAAACTCTCCCATAATTTTAAAGCATGCTCATAAATAGCTGCGGATTCATCCCAAAGATAATTGGATCTAATGATAGTAGTATTTCGACCAGTGTTGCCACCGCCAAGCCAACCTTTTTCAATAACTGCAATATTATTTAATTTGTGAACAGATGCCAAATAGTAAGCAGTAGCTAAACCATGACCACCGCCACCAACAATGATGATATCATAATTTTTTTTGGGATGAGGGCTTCTCCAAGCTTTATTCCAATTCTTATGATAAGATAATGAATTTCGCGCTAATGAAAAAATTGAGTATTTTTGTTTAAAATTTTTAATCACTATGAATTTTATTTTTTCTAAATTTAATTCTAATTGTTAAAAAACAATACCCATTAAATATATTTAAATTAAATTTATTCAACAACTTTTTCAACTATTCAGAGTTACTTTTTGATCTTAAAGAAAAGAAAATTATAATACATATAATTTGTAAAATAAAAAGAATCCCAAATGAAACTGAGTAAGATATAGCAGGGTAGGTATTATCTGGATTTCTGTCCCAAAGATTTATTATCCAACCAATTGCATATTGTAAAATAAATCCACATAGGAAAAGAGATAAATTAAGAGCTGTAGATACTTTTCCAGCATAGGCAATTGGAAATTGAGTATTTAACCAAGAATAAGCAAGAATAGCGCCATTTGCAGAAATTCCTAAAAGTATCCATGGAATTGGCGAAACAGGCATAATTTCAAAAGTTAGAAGAGAGTGACCAAGTAAAAGAATAAGAGTTATGACCAAAAAAATATCAATTTGGGATACTTTAAATCTTTTCAAAATGTTAGGAATGAAGCCAGTTACAATCATGCCAATTAGCAAAGATAAATTTAAAATTAACAGCATGTTGGTGGCATCATTTTGGGTAAGTCTGGCAACATCCCTTAGCCATTCACCAGCCCATAAGCCTTGTATAGCCAATGCAGTTCCACCTGAAATGCCAGCAAGAGGTGCAATCCTCCAAAACAGCTTACTTGAATAAATCTCTTTGAGTGCAAAAATTACATTCTGCTCTTCTTCAGTGCTCTCATTTTCAGGAGTAACTATCAAAATGATAAGAGAAATAAGAAAGCACAACAGTGCAAGTATAAAAAAGGCTGAACGCCATCCAATTTCATCAACAATAAAGTAAAGCGGTTTAGTAGCAACGATAGCACCTAAGCCACCACTTGAAAGACATAATCCATAAAGTATAGGCCAATTATTTTTATTATACCAAACAGTAATAATCTTAAAAGTTGACATGAGACAACCAGCAACACCAAAGCCAATAATCGCTCTTGCTATTGTAAGTTCTAATATACTATTTCCATAACAAAACATCAGTGATCCGAAGCCCGCAAATATCATTAAAACAATTTGAACCTTGCGAGCACCATACTTATCTAACAAGATGCCTAAAGGAATTTGAAAAACAGCAAATGCAAAAAGGTATGAAGATGTAAGTATTCCAAGTTGTTGGGCATTAGTATTAAATTCACTAACTAAATCAGGAGCAATTACTGCATTTGTTGAACGAAATAAATAAGAAAGAAAATACCCTCCACAAAAGGGTAAGAGTATTGTGAAAAACTTTTGAGAAACATTTAACTTATTGTTCAACTAAAATGCTCTTTATTGATGAAATAAAGCAAAAAACTATAATTAATAAAATTGAAAATTAAAAACAATTAAATTAGATTTAATTTCAATGCAATAGTGAAGTTAAAATTAGATTTAATTTCAATGCAATAGTAAAGTTAAAATTAGTTTAATTTAATTAATATAAAAGAGAAAGAATTATTTAAATGCCAATTATTAATAGTATTTCAAACATTAAAAAAGAAATGCAAGAATGGAGAAGGTATTTACACGAAAACCCAGAACTTGGTTTTGAAGAATATAACACATCAAAATTTATTGTGAAAAAATTAAATGAATTTGGCATTAAAGCTTTTCAAAATATTGGTAAAACGGGAGTTGTTGGTGTTTTGAAAGGATCAAAAAAAGGAGATGGCTCAATTGGACTGAGGGCTGATATGGATGCTTTAGAAATGCCCGAAGAAAATAACTTTGAGCATAAGAGTAAAAGCAAAGACAAAATGCATGCATGTGGACATGATGGCCATATGGCTATGCTATTAGGCGCTGCAAAGTACTTATCAGAAACTAAAAATTTTGGAGGGACTGTATATTTTATTTTTCAACCAGCAGAGGAAGGATTGGGTGGTGGAAAAGTAATGGTTGAAGAGGGGTTGTTCCAAGAGTTTCCAATGCAAACTGTTTGGGGCATGCATAACTGGCCAGGATTAGATGTTGGCAAGGCAGCTATACATTTTGGTCCAGTAATGGCATCAGCAGACACATTTAAAATAACAATTATTGGTAAAGGTGGACACGCTGCTATACCTCATTTAACACATGATCCTGTTCCAGTATCTGCCTCTATCATTTCAGGCCTACAAACTCTTGTATCGAGAAATATAAACCCAGTTAATTCAGCTGTTGTATCTGTTACTATGATTAGAGCAGGGACTGCTTCAAACGTTATTCCTGATGAGGTAGAAATGCGTGGTACATGCAGAACATTGCACCAACAGGATCGAGAAAAGTTAGAAAATGGTATTAAAAATATATCTAAGAGTATAGCCCAAGCTTCAGGACTGGATGCTGAAATTGATTATTTTCAAGGTTATCCTTCAACAGAAAACACTATAAAAGAGGCTAATGAAGCTTGTGAGATCGTTGAAGATGTTATGGGTGTTAATGCAGTCGAGAAAAACATTCCACCATCAATGGCAAGTGAAGATTTTTCATATATGCTAAAAGAAAAGCCAGGAGCATATATTTGGCTTGGAGCTGGCAATCCAGGAGAAGGAAAAATGTTACATAATTCATGCTATGATTTTAATGATGAAATTTTGCCAATTGGCGCAAGCTACTGGTCACGCCTTGTAGAAATAAAACTATCATAAATTAATTAATACAATATTTTCTATTTTGGCTTCCATTCATTAGGGTTTTTTAAAAAACTCTCAATGCTTTTAATCCTGCTCTCTGGTATTTTCCTACTATAGAGAACGTCTATAATATTTTTCCAAGTAGCAAGTTCAATTATTGAAACATTCTGAGCTTTTAGTTTGTCTATTTCTTGCTTAAAAATATTATAATGAAAAATTACAAAGCATGTGTTGCATTGCCCCCCGGCATCCCTAATGGCATTCACAAAAGACATTTTTGAACCGCCATCAGTAGCCAAATCCTCTACTAAAAGAATATTGCTGCTGGGCTTGAAGTCACCTTCTATGCGTTTATTTTTTCCAAAACCCTTTGACTTCTTTCTGATATATATCATAGGCAATGATGTTAACTCAGAAATCCAGGCAGCAAAGGGTATACCAGCAGTTTCACCACCTGCTATAGCATCAAATGAAGCACGATTTTGTAGAATTTGTAAAGCCATTTTCATAAGCTTCTTTCGTTCTTTGGGAAATGAAATAATTTTTCTACAATCGACATAAACAGGGCTTTTTTTCCCTGATGTCAGAGTAAACGGTTTTTCTACACTTATCGAAACAGCGCCAATATCAATTAAAATTTCTGCTGCTTCTTGCGCAAATTTTTCTTTTAGCACTTAGCCCTTCCTTCAAAAAAAATAACATATATATTATAATTTAAGAAATTTAATAATAGAATAAAATTTTAATAATAATGAATAAAGCCTTTCATAAAATTTTAATAGTGCTAGCCCTAATATTAGCTGCTTTTTTATTAGTATTATTGGCGTTCTTTTTAATAAGAGTTCATTTAGATATTAATATGTCCTCAAATGGACTAATAGCTCTATTTTTAGGATGTTTTTTTTCTTTTGTTTTGGTGGGAGTGCTTACTTATTTATTGTTTTTATCACATCAAAAAGGATTTGATGATCAGGTAATAGACCCATCTTCAGAAAATAAGCAAAAATAGTTAAGCGTTTTTTAAGATTAAAATGTTGACTTATACTTATCCTCAAAATAGAACAAAACATGAACAAAATTAAATATGTATTTTCTAGTGATAAAAAAAATATTTAAAACAAATATACAAAATAAAATTTATTACCAATTTTATAATTGCTCAGTTACAGCGGGGTTTCCTTCACCGGCAGATGACTACCTTGAAGATAAACTTGATTTAAATGAGTATTTGATCAAACATCCAGCAGCAACCTTTTTTGTACGTGTGGCTGGAGATTCAATGATAAATGCCGGTATCTATAATAACGATATTATAATAGTTGACAGAAGTATTAAACCAAAGCATGGCAAGATAGTAGTAGCAGCACTAGATGGGCAGATGACTATTAAAAGACTCTATCGTCATGATGATAAAATAATGTTGTTACCAGAAAATGAGCTTTTTAAGCCAATTGAGGTTTTAGATAGCATGGACATGGTTATATGGGGCGTGGCTACAAATGTTATTCATTCTTTGTAAACTAAATTTATATTCATGTACGCGTTAGTTGATTGCAATAATTTTTATGTTTCGTGTGAAAGGGTTTTCAATCCATCCTTAAAATCAAAACCTGTTGTGGTTTTGTCTAACAATGATGGATGCATAATTGCTAGATCAAATGAAGCCAAATCTTTGGGAATACCCATGGGCGCGCCTATGTTTAAATATAAGACATTATTGAAAGATAATAATGTAATGGTTTATTCCTCTAATTATACTCTCTATGGAGATATGTCATCAAGAGTGATGTCTTGTCTGAAAGCATTTACTCCTGAGGTCGAAGTTTATTCTATTGATGAAGCTTTCTTATATTTCAGTGTTACTAACGATAATTTATTTAATAAAGCTAAAAAAATAAGAGAATTTATTTTTCAGTGTACAGGAATACCAGTTTCAATTGGTTTGGCTAAGACTAAAACATTAGCTAAAATAGCAAATCATATTGCAAAGAAACATAAAAAGTGTGGAGTTTATATAATGAATAATAATCATAATGAGCTCGATACTACACTGAAAGAAATAAAAGTAGAAGATATTTGGGGAATATCAAAAAGATGGAAAGTTAGATTAAACTCTATTGGAATTTTCAACGGATTCCAATTGAAAAACTCCGATCCTAGGCTGATAAAAAAATGCCTATCAGTGGTAGGAGAAAAAATAGTGCGTGAGCTGAATGAGATTTCTTGCATCCCTATAGAGCTTACTCAGCCAAGAAAATCAATTATGGTCTCAAGATCTTTTGGTTCAGTAGTAACTGATATTTCTGAATTAAAAGAGGCTATATCTAACCATGTTGTTACAGCAGTAAAAAAATTAAGGTCCCAGAGAAGCTTATGTGGTCGTATTTGTGTTTTTATTCAAACTAATAAATTTCGTGTTGAGGAACTTCAATATAAGAACGCATATGAAATTTCATTTTCTGAACCAACACAAAATACTTTTAAGCTATTAAAGGCTTCAGATCAGGCTTTGAAAGTAATTTATCGGTCTAAATTAAAATATCAAAAAGCAGGGGTTATGTTATCTCAATTAATAAATAATAATAAAAGTGTAGACTTATTGCAAAGGCCGCAATTTAATATTCAGTCAGATCTTCTTTCAAGTTTTATGCAAGATAATAAAAAAGAATACAAGAGAGCCAAATTTGCAGATGTAGTAGATCAGATTAATAATAAATTAGGGAAAAGTATTATTATTTATGGAGCTCAAGGAATTCAAAAAGAGCCAGTTAGATTTAATACAGCTGGTAGCAATTGGCAGATGAAATCTTATTATCGTTCACCTGCATATACCACAAGATGGGATGAACTATTAAAAGTATTTTAGAAATAGACTATTATGTTAAGCACCACCTTTTTGATGTTTGATAGGATTAGATAACATACCAAGTTTTTCAATTCTTATATTAATTAGCCCTTTTTGTTCTCCAATTAAAAGACTTTTATGGCCTCTAGGAAATTTATCTGTTCCCTTACCAGTTGTACCAAATGAGATCAAATCACCTGCTTCAAGTGTAAAATAACTACTTGCTTCTGAAATACATTTTTGAATCGAGAAACGGTAATTACTTGTATGGTCATTGGTAAAATCATCTTCATCGAGAGATCCAGTAACTGAAAGTTTATTAGGATTATCTATCTCATCAGATGTGGTAATCCATGGTCCCATAGGTCCAAATGTATCAGTTCCTTTTGAACGTGTGTGGTATACATAAAATGCATCAGTATCATTGGAGTCTTTTAAATTTCTCCAAGTATAAAACTCAGGTCTAGCTAAATCCTTATCATAAGTGATGGCAATGCTGTCTTTCTGAAATTTCAAACCGTGTGAAGTAACATCATTATGAATCAAAAACCCAAAAACATAATTTAATGCGTCTTCTGTAGTTATATGTTTAGCTTTTCTTGAAATCACGGCACAAATTTCAGGCTCTGGAATAACAGCTCCCCACTCAGGATCAACAATTATTGGTTTATTATGACCTACCAAAGCAGAAGGTGGTTTTAGGAAGAAGTTTGGGACACCAGGATCTTTATGTGCTTTTTTCATTAATTCCTTATTATTAAAAGCCACACCAAGAATTTTCGAAGGGTTTGTTATAGGTGGAAGCCAGTCCAAATCCTTGATATTTATTTTTCTTACATTGTTGATATTTTTTTGGAGTTTTGAAAAAAGCTCTTTATTTTTAGTAGATCTTATAAATTCGATTAAATTATTGCTTAGTTTGTTTCCAATAGCTTTTTCTAAATCATTAAGTTTGCAGGCAAATTCATCATCAACTTTTACAATTACACGACTTTTACCTAATTCATTAATTGTTCCAAGTTTCATTTAAGAATTCACCATTTTGAGAGAAAGTCTTCTAAAGTAATTGGTGGTGCATTTAGCTTAGGTTTTACTGGTTGAACATTTTCAAATTCTGTTGTCTCATAAAACCATTTTTTAGGAGCGGGGAAGCCCCATAACTGTGATCGCCGAGTGTCACTTAAATTCCATCTTTTGGGTAATTGGTTGGAGTCAATTACATTATAGTGACTTGTAAATATTTCTACACGGTGGTCATCTGGATCTCTGAAATAAATAAAAAATGCGTTTCCTATACCATGTCTTCCTGGCGGTCTATCCATGTTGACTGCAAGGTCAAGGGAAGCCATTACATCTGCTGCGTGTATAACATTTGATACTTCAGGTGTGTGGAATGCAAAATGATGTAGGCATGGTCCAACACCATTACTAAAAACAACATCTTGAGTATTATTTTTTCTTTTCAGCCATACACCCCACAACTCGTCGGAGTTATCATTTGCAGTATACTCCGTTAGCCTAAATCCCAAATTATTATACCATTTGTAAACACTTGAAATGTCAGGACAAGTTATTTGGATATGGTCAAGAAATGCAAGTTTTCCGCCTGAGTGGTGATGAAAATTTTGCATATTTGATTTTTTTTGATCCATAGTTGCACAAATTTCTATGGGGGTGCCTATATTGTCTTCAACTCTTATAGTCTTTCCCTGAAATGGCCTTTCAATATAACTTACATTGCAATTTTTGCTAAAAAAATAATCATATGCTTTAATTAATTCGCCTTCATCAGCTACCCTGTAACCAATTTGCAAACACTTACTTTTTTTAGCATGGTTCTGTTTTTCAAAAACTAACGAGTGATGACTTGTTTCTTCAAGAGCACGCATGAATAGAAAATTACTATCTTGGAAAGTCACTTCTAGGCCAAGACCTTTTTCATAAAAAAATCTGGTTTTATCCAGATCCTTGCTAGTTAATACTACATGGCTTAATCTTGTAATATTAAAGGCAGGCGAAAAATTAGTTTTTAATATAGTCATTAGCTTTTCAAATCCACTCTCGCTGCACATTGCTTTTGAGATTGTTTACTCGATTTTTCTGGATATTTAATTTCTAGATTTGACATTTCAAAACTCTTAAGGTTGTTTGTAGATTAAAGTTATAAAAAAAATAAAAAAATATACTCCATAATAATGTACCATTTAGTGATACAATTGTTAATGAGTGGTTAATTTATTTTTGAAAATTTCTATTTTAAATAAAAGAGTATATACTATTGTTTAACAACATACCCTAATATTTGCTCTGACGGTACTGCAATACAAGATATATTTTTTGAGAGTAATTTTAAACAAGTTTTCCTCGCTGTTTTTTCATCTAAGCTGTTAAATCTTACTCTCCACGCCATATTTTGATTTATGTAGATAGGTGTAAGTTGCGCAGGTAACATTTTTAATAAATTAGGCGCAATTCTCCTAGCTTTAATTGCTATATGGTGAGCATTAACTTTTTTTGAATATGTCCCCACCTGTATTCCCCAATTCTTATAATTGTTAATTAATTGGGTGTTATTTATAGATAATAAAGTTGGTTTTGTTGTAGGTGTCTCTAAATTGGACACTATTTTACTTAGATTATTAGGCTTTGCAATTGGTGCGCCTAACTTTACAAACTTTGGTTTTGAAACTGGAGCATTAACTAAAATTAATTTTGGAGGGGTAGCTTTTTTAAAAGCACTATTGAATAAACCCATTAAATGTCTGTCTCTACTACTTCCAGATTTGCCCCCAAAAACCACTCCTATTAAACGTATTCCTTTTCTTTCAACAGATGCCATCAAGTTAAATCCTGATGCATCAATATAACCCGTTTTAACGCCATCTGTTCCATAGTAAGATTTAAGGAGGTTATTATGGTTATTGTATTTTCTACCGTTCCATTTGAAAGATTTAGTGTTAAATATTTTATACTCTGAAGGAAAATCTCTTCTAATAGCAATAGCCAATATCGCCATATCTTTAGCTGTACTTTTTTGGTATTTATTATGAAGACCTGAAGCATTCATAAATCTTGTATTTTGCATTCCTAGTTTTTTTGCTGTATTAGTCATCCTTTTCGCAAAATTAATTTCTGTGCCAGCAATCTTTTCTGCAACAGCAGTCGCCACATCATTTGCAGATTTTGTTACTAATGCGTACATTGCCTCTTTCAACTTTATTGACTGACCTCTTTTAAGTCCTAGTTTTGACGGTGGTTGTCCAGCAGCTCTTTTTGAGAAAACGATCTTTGAATTATAATTTAGTTTACCTTTTCTAATTTCATCGAAAATTATGTATAACGTCATAACTTTCGTCATGCTTGCAGGATACCTTTTTTCATTAGCTGATCTTGAGTAAAGAATTTTACCACTGTGTTCTTCCATGATAATTGAAGCATACTTTGAATTAGCATAAACTGAGTTATTAAAGCACACTGTGGCAAACCAAAACAAAGACACGTAATTTAATATTTTAAATAGCTTGTTAAGCATATAACTAAATATATTTTAAAATTTATAATGAATCATACAGATTCAATAAGATAATGCAATATCCTTTTGTAATTTATTAACTTTTTTAATAATTTTATAATTATTATTTTTCTAATTTAATAAAAGTTAAAAAATAAGGAGCAAATTTTATGCTAATTTTGATATTTCCTTTGAATTAATCTATAAAAGTTACAATATATATATAAAGATATTTATTTATGAGGAAGAAGTGAAAAGAGAAAAAAGTAACGAACCATACTTCAATACTGTTTTGAGCTCAGAAGAAAATGATAATGAAAATTTTGATAAAAATTTTTCCTCATTAACTCTTCAAGAGAAGCCTAAGTTAAAAAAGCCACCACTTTATAAAGTCATTATGTTAAATGATGATTATACGCCCATGGAATTTGTAGTTGAGATGCTTCAAACTTATTTTTCTAAGTCTCAAGAGCAAGCAACTGAAATAATGCTACACATACATCAAAAAGGGTTAGGGATTTGCGGTCTATATACCTTCGAGATTGCTGAATCGAAAGCAGCACAGGTTCTTGATAAAGCCAGAAAAAACCAACATCCTCTTCAAATAAAATTGGAGAAGGAATAATGTTATCTGAAAATTTAGAGCAATCTCTTCATAGAGCCATGACATGTGCTGCAGATAGAGGTGCCGAGCTCGTTACATTAGAACATTTGCTATTTGCATTAGTTGAAGATGAAGATGCCTCAGAATTACTTAATGCATGCTCAGTAGATTTAAATAAATTGAAATCTGAATTAGATGACTTTATGACTAACACTCTGGATAAACAGATTGACTATAAGTCTGATGAAATACAACCTACAGTATCTTTTCAAAGAGTTCTTCAAAGAGCTTTAGTTCATGTTCAATCTTCTGGAAGAAAACAGGCAAATGGTGCAAATGTAATTATAGCAATGTTTGCAGAACGAGAAAGTCATGCAGTGTGGCTTCTTTCTAACCAGGGCATGACAAGATTAGATGCTGTTAGTTATATAAGTCATGGAACTGCTAAGAACCCATCATTTGCTAAATCAAGAGACACTAAAGGAACTGGCGAAGATGAAGTTGATACTTCAAGCAACCAAAAAGCTTTGGATAAATTTGCTAAACCATTAGTTTCATTGGCGCGTGAAGGAAAAATCGATCCTTTGGTTGGTAGAGATAAAGAAGTTGAGAGATGTATACAAGTATTGTGTCGGAGAACAAAAAATAACCCCTTGTTAGTTGGTGATCCAGGTGTAGGTAAAACTGCAATAGCAGAGGGCCTTGCTCTTAAGATAGCAAAAAATCAAGTGCCTGAATTTCTTGATGGGTATGAAATTTATTCACTTGATATGGGTTCATTATTAGCTGGAACAAGATATAGAGGAGACTTTGAAGAAAGGCTTAAATCTATCATTTCGGAGATAGAAGGAATTGATAATTCTATACTATTTATTGACGAAATTCATACAATTGTTGGTGCGGGAGCAACAAGTGGAGGATCTATGGATGCCTCTAATCTTTTAAAACCGGCTCTTCAATCTGGTCAACTCAAATGCATGGGATCAACAACTTATAAAGAGTTTAGAAATTATTTTGAAAAAGACCGTGCATTGTCCAGAAGATTTCAAAAAGTTGATATTGAAGAGCCTAGTTTATCAGATACAATTCAAATATTAAATGGCTTAAAATCTATTTATGAGGATCATCATAATATAAAATATTCAGGATTATCATTAAAAGCTGCCGCTGAGTTATCTCAAAAATATATTAATGACAGAAAATTACCTGATAAAGCAATTGACGTTATAGATGAAACTGCAGCTGCTCAAAACTTACTTCCAAAATCAAAAAGAAAGAAAATTATAGGTGTTAAAGAAGTTGAGGATACAATCTCAAAAATGGCAAAAGTACCTAGCCGAAGTATAAGCAAAGATGATAAAACATTATTATTTAATATTGAAAATGATCTTAAACGACTAGTTTTTGGACAAGATAAAGCAATTGAATCTCTTGCGTCTGCAATTAAACTCTCAAGAGCAGGACTAAGGGAACCCGAAAAGCCAGTTGGCAATTATTTATTCACTGGTCCAACTGGAGTAGGAAAAACGGAGGTGGCACGCCAACTTGCGCTAGCGCTGGGAGTTAAATTAACTCGATTTGATATGTCTGAATATATGGAGCGTCATTCAGTGAGTAGATTAATAGGAGCGCCACCAGGATATGTTGGCTATGATCAGGGTGGTTTGTTAACTGAAGCTGTTGATCAAAATCCGCATACAGTTATACTTTTAGATGAAATTGAAAAAGCTCATCCAGATCTTTTCAATATTCTTCTTCAAGTTATGGACCATGGTAAACTTACGGATAACAATGGGAAAAGCGTTGACTTTAAGAGTTGTATTTTGATTATGACTAGCAATGCTGGTGCTGTAGAATTATCCAAAAGTGCTATTGGCTTTGCTAGAAATGGAAGAGAAGGAGCCGATACAGAGGCCGTAGAAAGAATTTTTACTCCTGAGTTTAGAAATAGACTTGATGCAATAATTCCGTTTTCACCTCTTTCAATTAAAATTATGATGTCTGTTGTGGACAAATTTATTATGCAACTTGAGGCTCAACTTGAAGAAAAAGGCGTAACAATTTTATTGAGTGATAAAGCAAGAAAATGGCTTGCCGAACGGGGTTATGAGCCAGCTTACGGAGCTAGACCCTTGGGACGAGTTGTTCAAGAACACATTAAAAAGCCTTTAGCTGATAAATTACTTTTTGGTGAACTAGTTATGGGTGGAGAAGTATTAATTGATATCAAAAAGGACGATATTATTATTATTAATCAAAACAAAGAAAAGCCAAATGATAAAACAACAGGTAAGAAAAAAACAAAAATAATTAAAAGTCACGAAAACATACAAAATTAATATTATATTTTATGATAGTTTGTATGGTGATTTGGTCATCAACAGGTCTAATTCTTTACCAATTTGTGTGCGTTCAGAATTCAAAAATTTTTGTACCGCCAGACTTAAATTATTATTTGAAAAATTGTGTATGGAGTAAGTTTTAGTTGGAAGGTAACCTCTTTGTATTTTATGAAATCCTTGAGCTCCAGCCTCAACTTTTTTTAAATTATTCATTATTGCAAACTCAATTGCTTGGTAATAGCAAACTTCAAAATGCATAAATTTTATATCTTTGATTGATCCCCAATTCCTACCATAGATTGTATTTTGATCAATTAAATTAATTGCACCGCCAATGAACTCTCCATCTTGTTTAGAGAAAATAAAAACAATCCTTTTTTTAAGATATTGAATTAGTAAATCCCAAAACTTTTGGTTCAAGTAAACGCCTCCCCATTTTTTTTCAATGGTTGATAAGTAAAAATTATAGAATATTTTTGAATGATAATTTTTTATTTCATCATTTTTGACAATATCTATTAATACGGAACTTTTATGAATTTCTTTTCTTTCTCTTCTAATTGTTTTTCTTTTTGAAGACGATAATTTAGATAGAAAGTGTTCAAAATTCTCATAATTCTGATTGCTCCAGTGAAATTGGATATTATTTCTTTCAAACCAAAATTTATTTTTTAATGCTATCTTAAGTTGTGGCTCATTAATAAAATTAATGTGTGCTGAGGAAACTTTATAGAATTTTTTCAAATCTTCTAACGCATCCAATAATTTTTCAATTACAAACTTACGACTATATCCCTTTTTAATTAAAAACCTTTCTCCTGCAACGGGAGAGAAGGGTATTGCAGATAACAATTTTGGATAATATTTTCCACCAGCATTTTCCCATGCATTGGCAAAAACTTGATCAAATATATATTCACCCCAACTATGATTCTTTAAATAATTTGGTAAAATACCTATTAGAGAATTACCTTCTCCAAATAGTAAAATATGTTGACTAATCCACCCAGTCTCTTTTGAGACCGATCCACTTTCTTCTAGGCAACTAAAAAACTCATGAGATAAAAAAGGGTTGCCGATATTCCTATTATCATCAATAAAATTTGCACAATTATTCCATGCTGATCTTTCTACTTGAAAAACACTTTCAGCCACTGAAGTGTAAGTATGTGAGGGTTCTTTCTCAATTTTATTCATTTAATTTTAGACAATTAAATCGTCAAAAAATTAATGAATTTCTGCAACTGCTTCAATTTCAACAACAACATTCCTGGGCAACGAATTAGTTCCTACTGCAAATCTTGAATGTTTTCCTTTGTCTCCAAAGACTTCAACCATCAAATCAGATGCACCATTAATTATTTCTGGTTGTTGCGTAAATTCATCTATGCAATTAACGAAACCTCCTAATTTTACAATTCTTTTTATTTTATCCAAATCTAAATCAGTTGCTTCATTTAGTTGAGAAACTATTGCAAGACCGCATAATCTTGCTGCTGTCTTAGCATCTTCAATTTCTATATTTGTACCAATTTTACCCGTTACTAGTTCACCATTAAGCATTGGTATCTGCCCAGATACAAAAATTAGTTTATTACTTTTTACGTAAGGTACATAGTTCGCTGCTGGTGCAGGTGCAGGAGGTAATACAATATTTAATTGTTTCAATCTATCATTTATTAACGACATTTTATTCCTTTTTATGAACAGCCACTAGTCGACCCACAAGTATTACATTTCATGCAAGTACCATTTCTTACAAGAGTAAAGTTTCCGCATTCCCCACATGCTTCGCCCTCATAACCTTGGATTTTAGCTTTTTGAATGGCGGTTTGCTTATTATCAATTGTATTGGTAGAAAAATCGGCATCATTCTCATAAACTACATTAGAAGTTTGCACACTACTTCCTGCAAATGATTTAGCTCTTGATTGACCTCCTTCAAGAACAGTAAGTTCTAACTCTTGTCTGACATAACCTCTACTTAATTTTTTTGTATTATTGATAAGTTGTGAATGTGTATCTGCCTTATCAATATCTTTTTCTCCTAGTTCATCACTATTTACATGTCCTAGATCATGTCTATCTAAATATGAAATAGCTAATTCCCTAAAAATATAATCAAGTATAGAGGTTGCCATTTTAATAGTATCATTTCCTGTTACTAGTCCCTGAGGTTCAAATCTAGTAAATGTAAAGGCCTCAACAAATTCGTCTAGAGGAACTCCATATTGCAAGCCAATTGAAACAGCAATAGCAAAGTTATTCATTAAAGACCTAAATGCAGCACCTTCTTTGTGCATATCAATAAAAATTTCGCCAATTTTACCATCCTCATACTCACCTGTTCTAAGGTAAACCTTATGTCCGCCAACTGTTGCTTTCTGAGTATACCCTTTTCTTCTTTCTGGTAATCTTGATCGTCTGACTTCTCTGATAACTCTTTCAATAACTCTTTCGGTTATTGGCTTAACTGCCTCCATTGCGTCTTCATCATCTTCAATATCAGATAAGGATGATGATAGCGGTTGTGATAGTTTAGATCCATCTCGGTAAAGTGCATTAGCTTTAATGCCTAACTTCCAAGATCTCATATATGCATTCTTGCAGTCTTCAACTGAGGCAGTACTTGGCATATTTATAGTTTTTGAAATAGCACCAGATATAAACGGTTGTGATGCTGCCATCATTTCAATATGGCTGTTAACTGATAAGAAACGTTGACCTATTCTGCCACATATGTTCGCACAATCAAAAACGGGTAAGTGCTCGTCTTTTATTTCGGGTGAACCTTCTAAAGTCATGGCTCCACAGATAAATGTATTAGCAATTTCAATTTGCTCGTCTGTAAATCCAATTTCAGATAACATATTGAAATTAATATCATTAAGTTGTTGATCTGAAAAATTAAGTGTGTTTTTACAGAAATCATCCCCAAAAGTGTATCTATTAAATACAAATTTGATATCAAAGGCTGAACTTAATGAACTTTCTAGTAAAGTGAATTGCTCATCGGTAAAGCCTTTTTCTCTTAAAGTATTTTCATTTATTTCAGGACAATTTTTTAGTGTGCCATGACCAACAGCATAGTTTTCAATTTTTGCTCTTTGTTCTTTATTATATCCCAATGTTTTGAGTGCTTCTGGAACTATTCTGTTTATTATTTTAAAATATCCGCCTCCTGCTAGTTTTTTAAATTTTACGAGAGCAAAATCTGGTTCAATCCCAGTTGTGTCACAATCCATTATTAATCCAATGGTACCGGTTGGAGCAATTACAGTTGTTTGAGCATTTCTAAAACCGTATTGAACTCCTAATTTAAAAGCGTTATCCCAAGCTAATTTTGCAGAATTTATAAGCTCTTTATCTTGGCACTCACTTTCTAATAAAGGAACTGGCAAAATACTTAATTGATCGTATCCATCAGTTTTACCATAAGCTGCGTTTCTATGATTTTTGATTACTCTCATCATATAAGAAGAATTATTTTTATATTTTGGAAAACTACCTAATTCTTTAGATATTAATGCTGATGTAGCGTATGAAGTACCAGTCATCAAAGCAGAAATAGCAGCGCATAATGATCTGCCTTCGACACTATCATATGATATTCCTGCAGACATTAAATACCCACCAATGTTTGCAAATCCTAATCCTAAGGTTCTGTAATCATATGATTTCTGAGCAATTTCTTTTGATGGAAATTGAGCCATAAGCACAGATATTTCTAATGTTAATGTCCATAGTTTTACAGCATATTCGAAAGCATTGGTATTGAAGGTACTGTCTGTTTTTTTAAACTGCATTAAATTTAATGAAGCAAGATTACATGCGGTATCATCTAAAAACATGTACTCTGAACAAGGGTTTGAAGCATTAATTCTTCCTCCCTCAGGACATGTATGCCATTCATTTATGGTTGTATCGTATTGTAGCCCGGGATCTGCACAAGACCAAGCAGCGTTTCCAATTTTTTCCCACAGATCATTTGATTTAACTGTTTTGTAAACACTTTTGTCTGTCCTTTTAATTAAATTCCAATCACCATTATTTTCTACACTATTAAGAAAATCATTTGTTACTCTAATCGAATTATTAGAATTTTGTCCAGAAACTGTATTATAAGCTTCAGAGTCCCAATCAGTGTCATAAGTTTTGAATTCTATAGATATGTAACCTTGTTTGGAAAGCTGAAGTATCTTATCAATATAGTTTTGTGGAACCATTGAACTTTTAGCTTCTACAATAGCACGTTTTAATTCATAGTTAACTTTTGGATTAGATTTCTCTTCATTTTCAAGATCACTATTATTTATAGAATTTAAAATATTTTGCAGATTTTTTTCAATAATTTTTGATCCTGTAACAATAGCTGCGACTTTCTCTTCTTCTATAACCTTCCAGTTTATATATTCCTCTATATCTGGGTGATCTATATCAACTGTTACCATTTTGGCAGCTCTTCTTGTCGTGCCACCAGATTTTATTGCGCCTGCTGACCTATCGCCTATTTTTAGAAAACTCATTAATCCGGATGATTTTCCTCCACCTGACAGGCTTTCACCTGCACCTCTTAATTGTGAAAAGTTAGACCCTGTTCCGGAACCATATTTAAAAAGTCTTGCTTCCCTCACCCATAAGTCCATTATTCCACCATCATTTACTAGATCATCATTAATTGATTGAATAAAGCATGCATGTGGTTGTGGGTGTTCATATGCCGACTTTGATGAAATTAGTTTCTTTGTAAAAGGGTCTACATAGTAATGGCCTTGACTGGGCCCATCTATTCCATAGGCCCAATAAAGACCTGTATTAAACCATTGAGGTGAATTCGGCGCTGCCATTTGGTGTGCAAGCATGTAAACCATCTCATCATAGTAAATTTTAGCATCTTTTTCTGAAGAAAAATAATTACCTTTCCAGCCCCAATATGTCCAAGTTCCTGCAAGTCTATGAAAGACCTGTTTACAAGAGGTTTCACCAACAAATCTCTTTTCAAGTGGTAATTTTTTTAAAGCCGTTTCATCTGGAGCTGATTTCCAGAGCCATGAAGGTACGTTCTTTTCTTTAATTTTTTTTATTTTGACTGGTATACCTGCTTTTCTAAAATATTTTTGAGCAAGAATATCAGTAGCGACCTGTGACCAAAAGTTTGGGGTTTCAACATTTTCTGCTTTAAAGACAACACTACCATCCATATTTTTAATTTCACTAGTAGTATATTGAAACTTAATATTTGAATATATATCTTCTTTATCATTAGTAAAATGTCTTTTGAATTGCATTTATTTTCCTTCCAAACCTTCTAGTAACTTAAATCTTTTAAATTTAATTTTTAGCCACACTATTTTAATTATCCACAACCAGAATCAAATTTGTTCCGAAAGTATCTAATTCCGAAACAGAATACTACATGTTGTAGTTGGATAAGACAAGCTACCTAATATATAGTATAAGTTGCAAGTTTTTTTTTTATTTTTTTTAAAAAAAATAAATTTTATAATTTTAATGTTGTATCTTTGCAAAAATCTGTTGTTTAGAGTTTATTAAATAATTTATAATGACAATAAAAATAAAAGGTATTCAGGACAGCTAATATGAACTTAGCATTAAAATTAAAAATTTTCTTTTTTTATCGTTATGTTGGGCAAGATGAATTTGGTAATAAATATTATGAACAAAAAAAACCTGATGCTCAAAAATCAAAGAGAATGGTTAGATATAATGGGTTACCTGAAGCCTCAAAAATTCCAGGGAAATATCATGGCTGGCTTCATCATTATTCAGAAAAATTTCCGTCTGATAATGAAAAAAAACATGAATGGCAAAAAAAACATTTGCCCAATCTCACTGGAACTAAATATGCATATTCTCCAAAAAATGTGAGTGAGAATTTTGGCAGAAATAAAGAAAATGATGAATATAAGCCATGGACACCAACATAGTGGATGAAAAAATATGAAAGAAAATATTCTAGAAATTGTTGTAGGTGCTATCGTAATAATACTAGCATTATCCTTTGTTGTTTTTACAGTTTCGTCAACAGGCATTCAGATAAAAGGTAAATACATAAACGCTGAATTTGGACATATTGGTGGGTTAAAAGTAGGTGATGACGTAGTTATAGCAGGTATAAAGGTTGGGGAAGTATCATCGAATAAACTTGATAGACAATCTTTTCTTGCAATAGTTGAGCTAAATTTAGAAGAAGGTATCTCGATTCCAGATGATTCAATTGCTAAAATATCTTCTGCATCTCTGCTAGGTGGACAGTATGTAGAAATCATTCCAGGTGCATCTGATATTATGTTAAAAGATGAAGAAACTATATATAATACACGTGACCCAGTAAGCATTACAGACCTTTTGGGACAGGCTGTTTTTTCTGCAACTAATTAGTAACGATAGAATTGATTAGAAAATTTAATTTTATTATATCTTTTTCATTATCTCTATTTTTTTATCAAGATTCAAATTCTGAATGGCTAGATAATAAATCTGCAGAATTTAATGCGCTTGATAAAATTACTGCAAGAACAAAGAAGTTAGAAATCAGTTTGAATGAGGAAGAAAATTTGGGATCACTGATTATAATTTTAAAAAGTTGTCAAAATAGACCGCCAGACTATCTGCCCGAATCAGCAGCATATATAGAGATTTTTGATTTGCTTAATCAAAGTGAAGATAAGCAAAACCTAGTATTTAGTGGATGGATGTTTTCATCTAGCCCAGCTATTAGCGCACTAGAGCATCCTATCTATGATATCTCTTTGGTTTCTTGCAAATAATTTAACAAAATATTCCAATCCTCAATTTTAGAAGAATTGATATATGGAAAATGATTTTTTTCTTTTATATGTAAATTAAGTAATTGAGAAAATTTATTTTTACTTATTTCTATGGCTCCCATGGACGCAAGGTGTGGTGTCATAAACTGAACATCAAATAACTTGAACTTTGATGCATTCAGTTTTGCTAGTAGGAAAATTAAAACTATTTTTGATGCATTTTTTACTGCTGAAAACATTGACTCTGCAAAAAATACACTCCCAATTGAAATACCATATATACCACCAACAAGGGATTTATTTAAATATATTTCAACTGAATGTGCATAGCCACTTTCATGAAGAGTATTAAACACCTCTTTGATTGAGTTATTAATCCATGTATCTTGCCTACCAAATTTTGGATCAGCACACGAAAGTATAACTTGATTAAAATCTTTATTTGATTTAATTTCGAAGTTTTTTTTAATTATAGATCTTCTCAGGCTCCTTGAGACATGAGCTTTAGAAAATGGAATTATAGCTCGTTTTTCCGGATTAACAAAAAAAAAAACTATTGTCATTTCTGCTATTTGACATTGGGAAAACACCATTATAGTACCCCTCAATTACAAGATTTGATATTTTATCCATAAGTTTTATTCAAGGTTGGTAAAAAAATTTCTTCTAACCATTTAATTGAGTAAGCCCCATTTATAATATCTTTATTTCTTAATAACTTTTTGTGTAATTCAATTGATGTATCAATTGGTTCAATAATAAATTCGTCAAGTGCTCTTTCAGATCTTGAAAGGCAGTTTTTCCTATCACTACCGAATACTATAAGTTTAGATATTAGGCTATCATAATATGGGGGTATTTGGTATCCTTGATAGACTATAGAATCAACTCTTACACCAGGGCCTCCTGGCGGATGGAAAGTTTTTATTTTTCCAGGAGAAGGTAAAAAGTTATTTGGATTTTCGGCGTTAATTCTAAACTCAATAGCGTGTCCATTAAATACAATATCATTCTGCTTAAAACTTAATTTTTGGCCACTTGCAATCTTAATCTGTTCACACACTAGATCTAAACCAGTCACCATTTCAGTGATGGGATGTTCAACTTGTAAACGAGTATTCATTTCAATAAAAAAGAATTCGTTATTCTCATACAAGTATTCAATTGTTCCTAGTCCTAAGTAGCCTAAATTTTTTGCAGCATTTGCTGAAAGTTTACCAATCTTTTCTCTTTCACTTTGAGACAAAATAGGCGAAGGGCACTCCTCTAACAATTTTTGATGTCTTCTTTGAATTGAACACTCACGCTCTCCTAAGTGAACTACATTACCATGAGAGTCAGCAAACACTTGAACTTCTATATGCCTTGGATTTTTTAAATATTTTTCCAAATATACTGTGTCATCTCCAAATGCAGCCTTTGCTTCACTTCTTGCTGAGCTAAAAGCTTCAGAAAGATTTTCCATGGAGTTTGCAACCTTCATACCTCTTCCGCCACCCCCAGCAGCAGCTTTAATTATAACTGGAAAACCTATCTTTAGAGCTTCTTCTTCAGCTTTGTTCAAAGATGAGATTGAGCCTTTAGACCCTGGCACGAGAGGCAGACCTGCTTTTTCAGCAGCAATTTTTGCAGAAACTTTATCTCCCATAGTTTTAATATGTTCTGGAGATGGTCCAATAAAGTTAATTTCATGAGCATTTACTATTTCAGCAAAATCAGCATTTTCCGATAAAAACCCAACACCGGGATGTATTGCGTCAGCACCTGTCACTAGTGCTGCTGAAATTATAGCTTGCATGTTCAAATAACTATCAGATGATTTTGCTGGCCCAATGCAAACACTTTCATCAGCTAATTTCACATGCATTGAATCATTATCAGCAGATGAGTGGATCGACACAGTGGGTATTTTGAGGTCTTTTGCAGCCCTAAGAATTCTTAGTGCGACATCCCCTCTATTAGCAATAAGAATTTTTTTGAATAATTTTTTATTGCTCATTTAACAACAACTAAAAGCTGATCATACTCAACAGGTTGAGCATTTTCTATATAAATCTCCTCAATAACTCCATCTTTTGGAGAAGAAATATTATTCATAACTTTCATTGCTTCTACAATTAATAGAGTATCTCCTTTTTTAACTTTGTCACCTTTTTTTATAAACTCAGGTGCACTTGGCTCAGGAGATAAATATGCTGTGCCAACCATTGGAGATTTTATTACTTCTCCTTCAGTCTTAACCTCAAAAGTATCTTTGTTGTTTTGATTATTTAATTCTGCACTTTGGCTATGATTGATAATTTCTGATGCTGTTTGTTGTGTTGAAAATTTTATATTTTTATTTTCATTCACTATTTTAATTCTAATTTGATCAGTTTCGATTTCTAATTCTGAAATATCTTTCTTTTTGATTAGGTCAAAATATATTTCTAAATCTTTTATTGTTGGCAATGAAAAATTCTTATTATCATTTTTAGCCATAATTTTTTACCCCACTTATTTTATTTATTACAGCGTTTACAGCCAAATAATATGACTGATCACCAAATCCTATTATAATCCCGCTGCTAACTCCTGAGATCATAGATTTATGTCTGAAATCTTCTCTTGAATGAATATTAGACATGTGAATTTCAATTACTAATTCATCAAATAATTTTAAGGCATCTCTAATTGAGACAGAAGTATGAGTGTATCCACCAGCATTGATAATTATTGCTTTAAAATTATTTTTGGCATTTTGTATCCATTCTATTATTTCACTTTCAGAATTTGATTGTTTGCACTCAATAATTATATTATTTAAGTCACCTATTTTTTTGATTTTCTGATGGATTTTATCTAATGAAATATTGCCATAATGTTCTTCTTCTCTATTGCCTAGCAGATTTAAGTTAGGGCCAGAAATTACTAAAATAGAATTATTTATCATAGCGCTTCTCTAATCTAAGAATTCAGATCCCTAACTTCTTTAATAAGTTCATTCAATTGTTGTTCGTTAATTGCCCCTGGTATTATTTTATCACCAATAATTAAAGTTGGAGTGCCATTTATATTAAAGCCTTTTGCGATCAAACGATTTTTTTCAATTTCCATTCTGATATTTTTGTCATCCAAGTCATTATTAAGCTTTTCAATATCTAATCCAATATCATTAGCTACTTTAATAAAAACATCATTATTTAATCGACCTCTGTATTCCATTATTCTTGTATGGAATTCAAAATATAAATTTTGTTTTTTTGCGGCAAGTGCATATAATGCAGCTTCCAAAGATGTTTCTGACAAGATTGGAAACTCTTTAAAAATAAGTTTTGTATTTTTGTCTTGCTTCACCACATTTAACAAAGTTGGTAGAACAGACTTACAGTATCCACAATTATAATCAAAAAATTCATAAATTATAATATCAGCACTAGGGTTGCCAAAAAAAGGGTCAAGTGAATTTTGTGCTAATAGATTAAAGTTGTTTTCTCTTTTCTCTTTTTCTTCCTTAGCGGCGAGCTTTTCCAAAGAAAATCTAATTTTATCAGGATTTTGTTCAATCCAACTCTCAATTAAATTTTCAATTTCGTTTTTGTCCTCTAAAGCATGACTGTAAACCACTTCATGATTTAGAAATAGAATAGTTAATATTATAAAAAATAAACCTTTCACATTGAAATTATTTAATATTGGATTATTCATTATTTTGCCTGAGACCACCATCCACCTTTTTTAGCTTTTTTAACTTCATCAACATTCACAACCTTGAGTGGTTCTGACACTTTTGGTTCTCTTTTCTTTTCATTGACTGTATTTTTATTAAGTTCTTCTTTAGTTCCATTTTTCTTATTTAAGGTTCTTTTTTTAATTGAAGTAGAATTTGTTTTTTTATTTTTATGAGTTCTTATATTAGATGCATTTCCTTTTATTGGCTTATCGTCTTCAATTAGTTTTTTTGTTTTATTTTTTGAATTGCCTTTTTCCTCAATTGCCTTTTCTGATCTTGTTTGTATTTTCTTTTCTTTTTTTCGACCGTTTAATTTTTCAATTTCTTTTTCTTTGTTTTTTAAATCAGTAACAGCTTTATCAGTAATATTTTCAACATTTTCTTTCTCTTCTTCATTAACCAGCTTTTTAGTTTTTGTATTAATTGATTTTTTCCATGTGCTTCTTTTATCTTTTCTAGGCTTTTTTTGTTGTTCTGGTTCTTCCTTAAGTTCTTGTGAATGATCTGCTGAATTTGGGTTCTCTAACATTTGCAAAGATCCCTTTCTTTCAATTTTGCAGTCAGTTTCACTATCTTGATCATCGAACTGAAAACTTAAATTAATATTCAATTTTTCTTCAATTTCAGCTATGGACTTTCGCTTTTCATTGAGAATATACATTCCTATTTTTGAAGGTACGAAGATGTCCAATGATTCATTTTTAATTTTTGTGTCTTCTATTTTTCTCAAAACCTTCAAAGCAGATGATTCTACTGACCTTATCACGCCCATGCCACCACAAGAGTCACAAGTGCTAAAATAATTTTCAGATACACTTGGTCTGAGACGTTGACGTGAAAGCTCAAGAAGTCCAAAGTGACTTATTCTACCAATTTGTATTCTCGCCCTGTCAGAACTCATGGCCTCTTTTAATTTTTTTTCAACAGAGTGTTGATTTTTGTATCCTTCCATATCAATAAAATCAATTACAATTAACCCTGACAAATCCCTCAATTTTAATTGCCTTGCAACTTCTTCAGCAGCCTCTAAGTTAGTTTTTAGGGCAGTTTCTTCTATATTTCTTTCTTTAGTTGACCTTCCTGAGTTTACATCTATAGCTACTAAAGCTTCAGTTTGATTTATAACAATATACCCTCCTGACTTTAATTTCACAGAAGGCAAATACATTGAGTCAAGTTGCTTTTCTACATTATATTTTTGAAAAATAGAATTCTTTGTGTCTTTAAAGTTTTTTACTCTCTTTATTTGACTAGGCACCATTTCCTTTATATAGCTTCTAGCAGTGTTAAATGCTGTTTCACCTGATACTAAAATTTCACTAACATCACTGTTATATAAGTCCCTTATTGTTCGCTTAATTAAATTACCCTCTTCATTAATTAGAATGGGGGCAGTAGATTTAACAGTTTTTTCTCTAATTGTATCCCATAAGTTTTGCAGATAAGAAAAATCTTTTTTTAATTCTGCTTTTGTCCTATCAGACCCTGCTGTCCTAATAATAACAGCCATTCCCGCAGGCATTTCTATTTCCTCAATAATAGATTTTAATCTTTTCCTGTCCTCGATTTTACTAATTTTTCTACTTACTCCTCCACCTCTAATTGTATTAGGCATTAGGACACAATATCTTCCAGCTAAAGATATGTATGTTGTTAAAGCGGCCCCTTTATTTCCCCTTTCTTCTTTGGCAACTTGAACAAGAAGTATTTGCCTTTTAGAAATTACTTCTTGAATTTTATAACGTTTAAAGATTTTTGTTTGGTTTGCAGGACTCGCTTCATCTTCTTCACTAATAATTTCAGGCTTTTCTTTTTTTTCATCTACAATTAATAATTCAGATGAATTATCTATATTTGTTTCTAAATCATTTGTGTGTTCACTATCTTTATCAATTTGAGAATTTGAAACTTCATCCAACGAAGTATCTTCTGCATTCAACATTTCTTCAGTTAAAGCCTTTCTGTCCTCTACCGGTATTCTGTAATAGTCAGGATGAATTTCACTAAATGCTAAAAAACCGTGTCTCGTGCCACCGTATTCAACAAATGCTGCTTGAAGAGATGGTTCAACTCTAGTTACTCTTGCTAGATATATATTGCCTTTGTTTTGAAGCTTTGTGGTTGTTTCTTGATCAAAATCTTCAATTCGATTGCCATTTAATAAAACAACCCTTGTTTCTTCTGGTTGTTTTGCATCTATCAATAATTTTTTTGCCATATAAACTCTCCAAACCAAAAACTATCAAAATTTTCAAAAAGAAATTATTAGACAGTAATGGTAAAATTCTCTCACACTTTTTATTTTTTGATAAAAAAACTAAAATGTTATTAGAGTATGAACTAGCGCTTACACAGCTGCTATTAAAATTTAAGACATACATACAAACCATAAAATACTCTAAACATTTTGTTTGAAATATTAATATTTCAAAATTTACATTATAAATTATAATATTAAAACAGAAATCGTTAAATTTAAAATATATTTATGTTTATAAAATGCTCAAAAATAATTTTTTGGTATAATGCATAGTTGGAATAAAATGAAAACTTTTTTTTATTTTATAGGGTTATTTTTTTTTGTTTTTTCATTTTTTTATTCTTTATTGTGTACTGCTCAGAATTTGAATGAGATTAGAAATTTAAGAGCTGGAAAACATCAAAATTTTTATAGAGTTGTTTTAGAAACATCAATGAAAGTTGATACCAAGATAGAATTAAAAACCTTACCATATCGGGCAATAATTCAAATTCCAGAGTCGCTTTGGAGAGCAAGTAATATTCCAAGAAAAGGTAATTTTTATCCTAATATCCCGATAATATATTCATTTAAAAATGATGAAATTGGAAAAACTAATTTAACCTTAAACATTGAAAAACCATTTAGTTTGGATAAAGTTTATTGGCTTTCAAGTCCAAATGGTAACAAAAAACTGGTTATTGATTTGTACTTTAGCAGTGAAACCGATTTTATAGTTACAAAAAAATCATTTGAAAGCTTTTCTAAAGAGGAATTTGAAACGGTATTGGGGGAAAAGCCAATAAGTGAAGATAAAGAGTTAGAATTATTTATAGGCCAAAATAAAAATAACTCTATAGTGTCTCGACAAAAAAACATAATTAGCGAAGATAATAATTTAAATCTTGATAAAGAAGGAACTAAGAGCTTTTTAGTTGTTATAGATCCAGGTCATGGCGGAAAGGATCCTGGAGCTATAGGCTACTCCAAGACTTTAGAGAAAGATATAAATTTAATTGCATCTAAAATTTTGCAATTAAAACTCAACAATATTTCTGGAATAAAGGCTTACCTAACTAGGTCAGACGACATTTATATTAATTTACATGATAGGTATAAAATAGCCAACCAACTAAAAGCAGACATTTTCATCTCTCTTCACTCAGATGCTTCTGAGTCTAAATCAGTAAGGGGTTATTCAATTTTTAGCCTAAACAAAGATCCAGATCTAGAAAAGGCCAACTTTCAAAAAAATAATAAAAATCAAAATGTTCTGGGAAATGTTATTTTAGATGAGGAAATTATAGAAACTCAAAACATACTTTACAAAATGTATCAAAGAAGAAAGAGAAATTACTCTATTAAACTTAAAAATTTAATATTAGACGAGCTCTCTAGTTTACCGAGTAACTCTCGTGGATGGCATGAAAAAAACTTTGCTGTTCTAAAATCGCCTGTAATACCATCAGTTCTTATAGAGATGGGGTTTATATCAAATAAAGAAGACGAAAAAAACTTAAATGACCGAGAGTTTATATCAAACATAATGCAAAAAATTGCCGTTGCAGTTACAAAATATAAAGATGTATACATGAAATAAATATACATTGCCCCACAATTAACATTTTTGGACAATAATAGTTAATTATGAAATACTTTTTTAATTTTTTAAGTCTCTTAATAGGAATAGTGTTTTTTGGAGGGTTAATAACAATTTTTTCTGTTGCTTGGGTTTTTTGGTCTTATGGTCAAAATTTACCTGATTTTTTACAGTTGTCAAAATATGAGCCTCCAGTAGTAAGTCGTGTTTATGCTTCTGATGGTGCTCTATTAGCTGAGTTTGCAACCGAGAAAAGAATATTTGTTCCTATCCAATCTATACCTTCTATTATTAAAGAAGCTTTTTTATCATCTGAGGATAAAGATTTTTTTAATCATTTAGGCTTAGATTTTAAGGCTATTTTAAGAGCATCTGTTACAAATATAAAAAACTTCAACTCTGGCAGAAGAGCCATTGGTGCTTCCACTATAACACAACAAGTTGCCAAAAACTTTTTACTGTCTGCAGATTACAGTATTGAAAGAAAAATTAAAGAGGCAATTCTTGCGCTGAGAATAGAAAGAACATTTTCAAAAGATCATATTTTTGAATTATATTTAAATGAAATTTACCTTGGATTTAATAGCTACGGAGTGGCAGCAGCAGCATTGAATTATTTTAACAAACCTCTTTCAGAGATTACATTAGCAGAAGCGGCCTATTTAGCAGCTTTGCCAAAAGGTCCTAATAATTACCACCCAATAAGAAAAAGAAAACAAGCTATTATTAGAAGAAATTGGGTATTATCCCAAATGTTTGAAAATGGGTACATAACTGAAAATGAATTTAACAAAACAAAAAATGAGGAACTAAGTGTTTACGCATCATCAGGTTTTGACGGGGCATATGCTCCTTATCCTGTAGAAGAAATTAGAAGAAAATTAGTTCAAAATTACGGTCAAGAAAAACTATATGCAGGTGGGCTCTCAATACAGTCAACAATTGATCCAGAAATTCAAAAATTAGCTGATATAAGCTTGAAAAAAGGACTTGAGGATTTAGATCGAAGGCAGGGTTGGAGGGGGGCATTATCTAAAATTAAAGGTACTGAAAATATTGATGATGCACTTATCAGAGCAAAAGACTTAATGCCCAAAAATTATTTTGTTGCTGCGGTAAATAAAGTTACCCAAAAGAGAGCTGAAATTACAACTGACACAGGGCAAAAAGGTTATATACCTCTTCAAAATGCTATGTGGGCAAGAAAAGTGATTGATGGTAATTTAGGAAAAGCACCAAGTGATCTCACAAAACTTTTAAAAGAAGGCGATTTAATACCAATACAAAAGCCTAATAATGAAGATATGGACGCAAGTGTTTATAGTTGGATGCTTTCACAAAAACCTGAGGTATCAGGAGCAATAGTTGTTTTAGATCCACATACTGGAAGAATTCTTGCTATGTCAGGAGGGTATTCCTATGATGACAGTGAGTTTAATCGAGCAACACAAGCCTTTCGGCAGCCAGGTTCTGCTTTTAAACCATTTATATATCTATCAGCATTAGAAAATAATTATCTACCGACTACTCTTATTAGAGATGCTCCAATTGTGATTGATCAAGGTCCGGGACTTCCTAAATGGAAACCATCTAATTACTCAAATAAATTTTATGGCCCTACTACGTTAAGAACTGGTATTGAGAAATCTAGAAACTTAATGACAGCTAGACTTGCACTTGAATTAGGGATGGAAACTATACAAGAAATTTCCCAAAGATTTAAAATTTATGAAGAAATGCCAAAATTACTTTCTATGTCACTTGGAGCAGGTGAAACAACTTTACTAAAGCTAGTAAATGCTTACGCAATGATTTTAAATGGTGGCAAAGAGATTCAGCCTACATTTATTGATAGGATACAAGATAGAAGAGGCAATACTATTTATTTGTTTGATAAAAGAAATTGTCTTGAATGTCAGCCAAGTACTGGATGGAAAAATCAATTGCCACCAAAAATTTTGGATAATAGAAAAACAGTTACTGATAAAGCAAGTGCATATCAAATGACATCAATGCTAAAAGGGGTAATTGACAGGGGGACTGGTATAAAATTAAAAAAATTAAATCTAAACTTGGCTGGAAAAACTGGAACAACTAACGATAATACAAATGCATGGTTTATTGGTTTTTCTCCAGATATTGTGGTAGGAGTTTATGTAGGCTATGACGTACCTAGGCCACTTGGAAAAAAAGAAACTGGCTCTAGTGCTGCTGTACCAATTTTTGAAGAATTTTTTAGTAATTTTTCAAGAGAAAAGCCAGATATTCCATTCAGAAGACCAGATGGTATACGAATGATCCCAGTAAATGTAAAAGATGGCACTAGAGCTAATCAAATAACACAAGGCGTAATTCAAGAAGCATTTAAGCAAGGGCAATTACCTCAAAAATACATTTCCAGGAATGATGACAAAAGTTTAATTAATAATTCCGGAAACCTTGAATTAGGCATATATTAAATCAGAGTTAGTTAATGAAGTTAGAAATAGAAAATAAAATTTCAGAGATAAAGTATATTATCTCACTTTTAAAAGACCATGCCAATTATGAGGATTCTAAAAAGAAATTAGAAAATCTAGAAATTGCAAGTCAGGCTCCGGATATTTGGGATGATAGGACAAAAGCAGAAAAATTATTTAAGGAAAAAAATCTTTTAGAGAAACAAATTATATCAATAAATAACTTGCAAACAGAAATAGATGATACTCAAGAACTCCTGAAAATTGGCAATGATGAAGATGATCAAGAAATTATTAAAGAAGCTGAAAAAACAGTATTTGTATTATTAGGAATTTGCCAAAAAAAACAATTTGAGACTCTTTTTTCAGGTGAAGCTGATGCTAATGACTGTTATTTAGAAATCCATCCAGGGGCTGGAGGAACTGAGGCTCAAGATTGGGCAAATATGTTATCAAGAATGTATCAAAGGTGGGCTGAAAATAAGCAATTTGAAAGAGAAATTCTTGAAGAAACAAGTGGAGAAGAAGCAGGAATTAAATCAATTACAATGAGGTTAAATGGAAACAATGCATATGGTTGGGCAAAGACAGAGTCTGGAATACATAGATTGGTTAGAATTTCTCCATTTGATAGCGCCTCAAGACGGCATACTTCCTTCGCATCTGTATGGGTTTATCCTGTAGTAGATGATAAAATTGATATTTTGATTGAAGAAAAAGAATTGAGGATTGATACTTACAGAAGTAGTGGTGCAGGTGGGCAACATGTAAACACAACAGATAGCGCAGTTAGAATTACACATTTGCCTTCAGGGATTGTAGTACAATGTCAAAATAATAGAAGTCAACACAGAAATAAAGCAGCCGCCCTAAATATGCTTAAAGCAAGACTTTATGAGAGAGAGTTGCAAAAACGTGAAGAGGAAGCTGGGTCAATTTCATCTGAAAAAAGTGAAATCGGCTGGGGAAATCAAATAAGATCATATGTCTTACATCCATATCATATGGTTAAAGATTTAAGAACCGATGTTGAAAAAGGAAATACACAATCAGTTCTGGATGGTGGTATAGATGAATTTATAGAAGCTGCTCTTTCAAAAAAAATAGGCTTAAAAATATAATTATGATATTTTTTTTAATTCCTCAAGCACCTCTAATGCGTGATTTGGAACTTTAACCTTTGGCCAAGACTTTAGAACTTTACATTCTTCACTAATTAAAAAAGTACTTCTTTGTATACCCATATATTTTTTCCCATACATGGATTTTTCAACCCATGTTGAAAATATTTCACAAATTTTGCCGTCAATGTCTGATCCTAATTCACATTTCAAATCATGCTTGTCCCTAAACTTTTTTTGTTGTTCAGGACTATCTTTCGAAACTCCAATAATCAGAGTGTTTAGTTTTTTGAACTCTTCAATTAAATGGCTAAACTCCACTGCTTCTCTAGTGCAGCCAGATGTATTTGCTTTTGGAAAGAAAAATACAACAGTTTTATATGTATTAATTTCTTTGAGTATAAATTCTTTTTTATCTGTTATAATTGAAAAAGTTGGCACTTTATCGCCTTCTTTAAACATTTAAGTCTCCAGTATATAATTAGTAGAAAAAATATAATTCTAATATATTATTTAATCATTGTGTTTAAAAAAGTCTATTTGTATGGAAATTTGGATTTTTTGTGAAAAATATTAGTTTCCCAATTTTTAACGTATTGGCATCTGCAATTGGAATTGCATCAATTATTATATTCCTTTTTATTTGGCAAGCCTCTTCAATAATTTTTAACTTGGAGGGAGTGCAAAAAGAAATTGAGAGTAGGATAACTAAAGAGTTTCCTGGAGCCAAAGTTAGCATTAAAAAAATCAATTTAAGTTTTGAAAACTTTGCATCTCCTTTTGGAATCTCAGTTAATGATATTATTATAGCTAATCAAGGAGAGAAGCTTGGAATTGAAGAGTCTAAATTATTTTTTTCTTTGACGGATATTTTATCAGGAAATCTTAATATAAACAAAGTAATTATTGATGGATTGAATTTTCGCTATCATCATGACACCCATAGTCAAAAATTTATTCCATCATTGAATAATTTGAGACTTCCGCGAATTATTATCAATTTAATTAGCAAAAAAAGTAGCGACATTGATACCAATTATCTAAACAAATTATTCAAAGAAACTGAATATAAAATCGTAAATGGTAAAATAAATTTTGAAAACCTTAATAACGATTTTGAAATAAAAAATATAAATTTAGTTTTTCAGAATTTAGAAAATAGATTTTTTTTAGATGGTGACTTTAATCTCAATAATAATCATGAGAAAATAAAAGTATTATTCGAAGAAACTTCTAAGAATGAAAAAAATATTGATATAGGTTTTAGTAAAATAAATTTTAATGACTTAAAAGAATTTAATTTTCTTCCAAATTTAGAAACTGAAGTTTACTTAGGTGGTAAAATGAAGATTTCATTAGATGAAGCATTTTCCCCAGTTAATATTACCGGTTTACTAAACTTTGAAAAATCAAAAAATAATAAACAAAATATTGAGGAAATATCTTATTTAAAAAATTTTTATAGAGGAAAAATTGAATTTAATTATGATTATAAAAATAACTTTGTTAGCTCAGAAAATTTTACTTTTGAAGATAGTTATCAATCTATAATTAATGGTTCATTCAAGGCAAATAATTTAGGAGGTAATGAAACAGCTCTTTATTTAGACGCAAACCTTAATAGCTTAAACGCTGATATTATACCTCAAGATATAATACCTAAAAAGTATAAATTAGAGTTATCGCAGGGTGTTTTTAATGATATTAATTTTAAAGGTAACATATTAATCAATAATGATAATTTGAGTTACTTTATTGAAGATTTTGATATCGAGGGATTGCTTAAAGAATTAAAAGTCACTTCAAGTTCTGAAAACTCTAGTGAGTTAGACACAATAATTAGTTCAAATTTTAGAGCAAAAATCAAATCTGATAATCTAACCAGCATAGACACAATAACTAAACTTAAAAAATTAACTTTTCAAAGACATGGCATGCTTGAGGCTTTCTCATTTGAAGAAGCTAAATTTAGTATGAATTATAAAAATAATAAAATTCAAATCACAAACTTATCTTCAAATTTATTTAACGGAACAAAAATTATAGGAGAAATTATTCTTCTCTTAAATAAAGAAAATTTATTATCTGAAGCAAAAATCAATCTTAATTTTGACAAAATTTTATATTCTTCGCTAACACAAGTCTGGCCAAATGACTTCGGCCAGAAAACAAAAAATTGGATAAATAAAAAGGTTAAAGGTGGTTTTGCTGAAGATTGTGAGCTTAGTTTGATAATAGATTTTATAAAAACTCCAAAGGTCAAAAATTTACAACTTAATTGGTTGCATAAGGAATCTAAAATTTCATTCTATAAAAATCTTCCTCCATTAATACTGCCTGAAGCTAGAATAAATATTAATAGCGATCAAATGAGAATTGAATTTAATGAAGCAAGTCTAGCCAGACTTGATATTGGTAAAGGTCAGTTGAATATTTCACCCATATTTAATAGAATGGCAAAAGCTTCTTTAAAACTTAAAGGTCAATCGGATCTGCAAGATGCTTTGAAGTTTTTAAATCACAAGGATTTAAACTTAATATCTAAATACAGAATTGGTACCAATGGCGTTGGAAAAATATCTTTTGAATCAAATTTTACTTGGCCAATTAAACCAGCGATTAAAAGGGATGAGTTTTTATGGAATGTAAATGCAAATGGTAATGAATTAGTTCTTTCTTCTCTTCCATTAAATTTGATAGCTACTGAAAGTATGATCAAAATTTCTGCTAGCAATCAATCATTTAAACTTTTAAGTGAAGGCAAATTAAACAATATAGAAACTAAGTTTAAGATTGATAAACTGCAAAATACAAATCCTTCAGTAAGAATTAATTTAATTGAGTCAAGAGAGTTAGCTAAATATATTTCAAACATTATAGGGCAAAAAATTGACGGTTCAGCTTCTGGATTGATTGAAATCAATGATTTAGACTTTAGGAATTTCATATCAGAAGTGGTAATTGATTTAGATAATACTCATATTTACTTGCCTCAAATTAATTTTTCTAAAGAGTTGGGTGTTAAGGGATTAGTTAAAGGAGATTTTATCTTTGAAAGTGGTTTGCTTTCCAAAATTTCTAACTTCCAAGGTGAGGTTGGTAAAGCATCATTTGATGGTAAGTTAGAATTTAAAAATTCTTTTTTTAAGGAAGCTAAGTTTAATTATATTTCTTTACCAGGTAGTTTAATTAGTAGGTTACATATACTTAAAGATGAAAATAAAAAATTAATTTTAGAAATAGATTCTGAAAAAATAAATTTTGATAATTATCTCACTTACTTTTCAGATAATATTACAGATGCAAATGAATTAAATTTATTATTTAAAATCAATAGTGAAAAATTTTTATTACCTGGTGGCATTGTATCTAGTGGAGAAATAAATGGAAACTATGGTAGTGAAAATGGCTTTGTATCTATCTTAAAAGGAACTGTCTATTTAGGTCAGGAAATTGCTATTAATGATGCAAATATCTCTACCAAGCTAACAAAAAAACAAATTGTATTTAGTGGGACAGGATTAATTAATGAAATTCCAATTTCTATTAACAGTGAAGATAAAAATATCTTTATTATTTCTGGTGATAATGCTGGAAAGATTTTAAGAGGTCTACAGTTAACAGATTTAGTTGAAGGTGGAAGTATAGTTATTTCGGTAACAATAGACGAACAAAATTCTGGTAATTATAGTGCTCTAATTGATGTATCGAAATTTAATGTTGTTAATGCACCAATTCTTGTTCGCTTAATATCAACTTTGAGCTTAACAGGCTTACTTAACTTACTTGAAGAACAAGGAATTTACTTTGCTAAAGGTATAGCAGAAATAGATAATTTTGATAATAAATTGAATATTCGAAGCATTGAAGCCATAGGTGAGGCAATGGCAATTACACTTGATGGATGGATAGATAAAAAGAATGAGTTTCTTCAAATTTATGGAACGTTGGCACCCGCAACATTATTAAATAAACTTTTAGAGCCTGTTCCTGTATTGAGTGAATTATTGACTGGAGGAGATAAAGCTGGGATTGTTTTAACTGAATTTCGTTTAGATGGAAATATTTCCAAACCATCAATATCTTTTAGGCCTTTATCCTCTGCGCCAGGGATGCTCAGGGATGTTTTTAATATTTTTAGAAGTGATAAGGAATAATCAATTTTGCTAAATATACAAAACAGCATGGTTTTTTTTCCCTGATGAAATTTTTAATGTACCGGATTCATCAAAGTCACTTTTTTGTATTATGTGATTTTCATCTCTAAAAGACTGATTGTTTATTCTAGCACCACCGCCATTAATTAATCTTCTGGCCTCACCTTTGCTTTTACATAATTCAGTTTTACACAAAGCTTCAATTAGCGAGATACCTTCATTTTTAGATAATACTGCCTTAAATTTTGGAAGATCTAAACCTAGCTTTCCTTTTTCAAAAGTGTCTTTAGCTGAGTTATAAGCTTTAATTGCCGCTTCTGTTCCATGACAAAGTTTTGTTACTTCATTTGCAAGTAAAATTTTTGCATCATTAATTTGAGCTCCTTTTAATTTCTGAATTTCTTGGATTTGAGATATTGGAACTTCAGTAAATAACTTCAAAAATCTAATAACATCTTTATCTTCTGTATTTCTCCAAAATTGCCAAAAATCCCAAGTACTTAACCTATCTTCATTAAGCCAGATAGCACCACTTGCTGTTTTGCCCATTTTTGAACCAGATGCAGTTGTAATTAAAGGTGAAGTTAAACCAAATACTTCTTTACTTTGAATTCTTCTCGTTAAATCAATTCCTGATACAATATTTCCCCATTGATCAGACCCTCCCATTTGCAGTAAACAGTTATATTTACGATTTAATTCAAGAAAATCATAAGCTTGAAGTATTGCATAATTGAATTCTAAAAAAGATAATGGTTGTTCTCTTTCAAGTCTTTGTTTTACAGATTCCATGCTTAGTAATCTATTGATTGAGAAGTGCTTTCCGTAATCTCTTAAAAAAGAAATAAGTTCAAGTTTATCCAGCCAAATAGAATTATCAACCATTACAGCGTCATTTGGATTCTTACCAAAAACCAAATACTTCTCAAAAATAGACTTAATACTTTCCATATTAAGATTAATATCATTTATAGTCAGTAATGGTCTTGCACTGTCTTTCCCTGAAGGATCGCCAACTTTTGTCGTTCCGCCACCCATTAATACAATAGGTTTGTGCCCAGTTTTTTGAAGGTGCCTTAGCATCATTATTTGAGTTAGCGAGCCTACATGTAAGCTATCAGCTGTACAATCAAAACCTATATATGCCGCAATACTTTGAGAATGACATAATTTATCTAAACCATTTAGATCGGTGGCTTGATGAATAAATTCTCTTTCAACTAGGACTTTTATAAATTTAGATACTGTCATTAAAAGTTTTATTCATTATTACTTATAAAATTCCCATCTTTATCAAGTCTTGTATCAAGATACTTTCCAACTGCGTCAATCATCTCATTATTGTGATCGTTAAAAAAATGGTCTGCGCCTTGAATAATAATATCCTTTATAACAGCACCTTTTTGAATTGATATTTTTTCAAGCACGCGTGACAAAGCAAGGCTTGGGACTATTTCGTCATCGGAGCCGTGAATAAAAAGTCCTGAGGATGGGCATGGGGCTAAAAAAGCAAAGTCTCTTGTTAATGCTGGTGCAGACAATGATATAAATCCTTTGATTTCTGGTCTTCTCATCATCAATTGCATACCAATCCAAGAGCCAAAAGAAAAACCTGCTACCCAACAATGCGTTGCACTTGGATTTTGTGATTGTATCCAGTCCATAGCAGTAGCTGCATCAGTTAATTCACCCTCACCATCATCATATGATCCTTGACTTTTCCCAACACCTCTAAAATTAAATCTCAAGGTTGAAAAATCTCTCTTAACAAACTCTCTATATAAACTGAAAACAACTTTGTTATTCATAGTTCCACCCTGATTGGGTTCTGGGTGAAGAATTAGAGCAATTGGAGCTTCAGTTTTTTTTGAGGGTGTGTATCTTGCTTCAATACGGCCCTCAGGACCGTTAATTATAACTTCAGGCATAAATTCAAATTTCTTGTGTAGTTAAAAACTGCTATTATATATATTATACTTCTTTTAAAAAACACTATTAACATAAATATATTCATAAATTGAAGGAAAAATTTGCTTAATTCGGTCTTAAAAATCATACAAGCTGTTAAAGAGAGAGACCCTGCTTCGTCAAGCAGCTTTTGGGTTGTGCTTTTGTATCCTAGTGTCCATGTAATGATCTTTTATTATATATCTAGATTTTTGTGGTTAAGGAATATTCGATCTATAGCAAGGCTAATTATGCAAATTGCTCGCTTCCTAACAGGAATTGAAATCCATCCTGGTGCAAAAATAGGAGATGGTTTTTTTATGGATCATGCTATGGGTATCGTTATTGGGGAAACAGCTGAAATTGGTGATAATGTTACAATTTATCATGGAGTTACATTAGGTGGTATTATGCCTGCATTCAAATCTGATGAGCAAAGAGGTATTAAGCGGCATCCAACATTAGAAGATGGTGTTATAATTGGATCAGGTGCTCAGATTTTGGGACCTATAACTATTGGTGCAAATGCACGTGTAGGTGCAAACTCAGTTGTACTAAAGTCAGTCTCTAAGGGAATGTCAGTCGTTGGTGTTCCAGCTCATGAAGTTGGTAAAAATAAATTGAGTAAAGATTTCCAAGCTTACGGAACAGCTTTTTCTGAAGTAAGTAAAATTGATAAGTCTATCTCTAGAATGGATGATGAAATCAATTCTTTAAAAGAAAAAATTCAACGCTTAGAAAGTAAAAATAAGTAACCATGAGCATTTATTTAGACTATAACGCTACTACTCCTCTTAGAGATGAAGTTAAAAAAGAGATGCTGGATATAATGGGACCTCCCTTGAATGCCTCTTCAGTTCATTCTTTTGGCAGACAAGCTAAAACCCATCTTGAAAATGCAAGAACCTCAATTTCTAATTTTGTTAACGCCAATAGTGATCAAATAATTTTTACTTCAGGTGGGACTGAAGCTAACTCGATGATTATGCAGATTTTTAAAAGGCCGTTAATTAGTTCTATTGAACATGACGCAGTTATAGCTTCATCCAAAAACCCTAATTTTATAGATGTTGATAGTAATGGTTTAGTAAAAATTGATGACCTTGAGGTTAAAATAAAAAAATTTAATCCTGATATAATTTCTGTAATGTGGGCAAATAATGAGACAGGTGTTATTCAGCCTATTAAAGATATTGTAAAAATTGCAAAAAAATATAAAGTTTATGTACATTGTGATGCGGTTCAAGCGCTAGGAAAAATAGATATTAATTTTAAAGCTTCTGGTTTAAATAGCTTAGCTATTTCATCTCATAAGATTGGAGGGCCAGTTGGTGTTGGAGCTTTAATTGTGGATGACCCATATAATTTAAATCCAATTATTCTTGGTGGAGGTCAGGAAAGAGGTCACAGGTCAGGGACCGAAAATTTGATTGGAATTGTTGGTTTTGGAAGTGCAGCAAGAAAAATTTTTTTGGATAATACTGAGATTAATAATATTATGTCGTTGCAAAAAAAATTCGAAAAACTTATTAAAAGTAAATTGCCCAATATAAAAATTTTTGGTGAAAATGTTCCAAGATTACCCAATACAACCTGTGTTTACATGCCTCACATGAATGCAGATGCACAAGTTATTGCAATGGACCTGGAGGGATTTTCTGTCTCTGCTGGGTCAGCTTGCTCTTCTGGAAAAGTCAAGTCTAGTCATGTATTAGAAGCTATGGGAGCAAAATGGGCATCAAATAAATCAATTAGAATAAGTAGTGGTTGGCAAAATACAAAAAATGATTTAGAAAAGCTTGCTCAGTTCTACGTTGAGCTGTACAAACGAACAGAAAGTAAAGAAAAAGAGATTATAAATGCCTAAAGTTACATTTATCACATTAGATGGCAAAGAACATGAGATTGAAGCTGAAGAGGGGACAACTCTCATGGAGATAGGAAGAGATGCTAATTTAGGTATTGAAGGCACATGCGGAGGAAGTTTGTCTTGTGCAACTTGTCATGTTGTCGTTGATCCAGAATGGTATGAAAAAACAGGTAGCCCAGATGCTGATGAAGAAGATATGCTTGATTTAGCTTTTGGTTTAGAGCCAACATCAAGGTTGGGTTGTCAAATAAGATTAGATGAAAGTTTAAACGGTTTAAAAGTAAGAATACCAGAAGATTAATTTTTAGGTATTTACATGTCAAACAACAATTTTTTAGGATTTAATCGCAAACCTTCAGATACTAAAGTGGTTGTTGCAATGTCTGGTGGTGTGGATTCATCTGTAACTGCAGCACTTCTCGTTGAAAAGGGTTTTGAGGTGGTAGGAATAACCCTTCAACTTTATGACTATGGTAAAACTATTGAAAAAACTGGTGCCTGTTGCGCAGGTTCTGATATAAATGATGCCCGGCTAGTTGCATCACAACTAGATATACCGCATTACGTCTTAGACTACGAAAGCAAATTTAAGGAACAAGTAATGGATGATTTTGCCGATGAGTACTTAGCAGGTAGAACTCCAATTCCATGTGTTAAATGCAATCAAACTGTAAAATTTACCGATCTATTTAAAATGTCCAAAGATTTGAATGCGGATGCACTGGCAACAGGTCATTACGTTCAAAGAGTTGAGGGGGAAAATGGTGTTGAACTTCACCGGGGTGATGATCATGAAAAGGATCAATCATATTTTCTTTTTGCAACCACAAAAGATCAACTAGATTATCTAAGGTTCCCGTTAGGTAATATGAACAAATTAGAAACAAGAAAAATTGCTGATAAGTTTGATTTAAAAGTTAAAGACAAGCCTGATAGTCAAGATATATGTTTTGTTCCTAACGGTAAATATTCTGATATTGTAAGACGTTTAAGACCTGGTTCAATTGAGGCTGGGAATATTACATATATTGATGGAAGTATATTAGGAAAACATAATGGTATAATTGACTATACTATTGGCCAACGAAGGGGCCTAGGAATAGGGGGGGTATCTGGTCTTGATGAAACTAGACTATATGTAGTTGACATAAATGTTGAAAAAAATCAGGTAGTAGTTGGACCTAAAGAAGCTTTGAATGTTGATGAAATATATCTCAAAGATATGAATTGGATTAGTGATGCTAGTTTGAGCGAAGAAAATATTTTTGTTAAGGTAAGGAATACTGGAAATCTTATAAAAGCAAAACTCAAACTTATTAATAATCAAGTTATTCTACTTCCAGAAGAACACACTGAAGGCATTTCACCAGGACAAGCTGCAGTTATATATAATATAAAAAATACCAATCATGTTTTAGGTGGAGGTTGGATAGAAGAAACAAAGTCAAAGTTTGTAGCCAACCATAAAAATTCTTTTTCAGCTGCATAATTGATTTTGGACTTGACCAAAAGACTTGTTGGATTTAATGAGACTGTCTATAATAAACTAATGGCGGAGTAGCTCAGCAGGTTAGAGCAGCGGAATCATAATCCGCGTGTCGGGGGTTCAAGTCCCTCCTCCGCTACCAAAATTTTAATAAAACAATGGTTTAAGAGATTTAAAAAATTTAAACCTCGTTTAAAATTAATTTTACTTCTTCACTATTTAAAACTTTTTTTCTTTGTTCTTTCATCCAATTAGAAACTTCTTTATTTTTCTCAAATATTAGTTTCTTAAGTACTAAAATCTCATTTTCTAACAAATCAAGGTCTTCCTCTTTTAAATCCGAATCCAAATCATAATTCTCATTATTTAACTTACAAAAAATACTACTGACTAGTATATCTGTTATTTTCCCAACCTCTCCTATGCTAATAGGGTTTATCTTTCCCTGATATAATTCTCGAAAAATTTTATAAAAAAGAAAATTTAATTTTTTATGTTTTTCTAATTCTGTCATTTTTTTTAACTACCCACTATTAAATATTGATGTAGTGTTTTTATTAAAACTATTTGATAATTTTATATTTATAAATAAAAAACTTTTCTTAATTTAAATTAATTTTAAAATGTAATAAATAATTTTTTTTAAAGATTTATGTAAGAGTTCTTTACAATAATTATTTCTATATGATGACAAGTTATGGACATGCACACGTATGTAATTGGAAAAGAAAGTTCCACGACAAATGAATAATTGCAAAAATTGTGATGCACCATTCAAGACTCTTTATATTTGTTTAGGATAAAAGACCTACCCCCAAAACTGACAACCATTTCTTAATCTATAAACAGTCTCTTTACCTTCCGCAGATATTTTGGTTAGAGTTAGATTAATTATCTGTAAGGAAATTTTAGAATAGTTAGTAGCATTTCAATTGTGTGTTTGTGTAGTTTTTAGGAGATAATTTTTGAGTAGAAATATCGTAAAAGTTCTAGACAAAGGATTTTCTGATATTGCTGCTGGAGAGAAAATGCTTATTTCATCGCCAGAGAAAATTTCAGAGTTTATTTTTGCAATACCTAAGGGTTCTTTTTTTAGTATAAAAGAACTGAGGAGAAAACTTGCAAAAAAAACAGGAGCAGATAATACATGTCCAGTAACAACAGGGATATTCCTTAGAATAGCAATAGAACAAAATATGGGTGATGTTAATTTTCCCTACTGGAGAGTTATTGATGAAAACCACCCAGTAGTGAAAAAGTTAAACCTTGATGGAAATCAAATAAAAAACCGTAGAATTGACGAGGGGATACCTCACTAAGAAAACCTTCACAAACACATAACAAAAAGATAATTAAGTACTAACCATAAATTAATGTTTTGCTTTTGATTTCGGGAGGAAATATAAAATATAAAATAAAATATTTATGGTTAGTTATTAATAAATATATTAATTAAATTTATTTTAATATTGCTTTTAAAGTATTTTAATTATGTTTTTTTAACATAAAATTAAAAAAATTCTGAGTTAGTTAAATTTTGAAATTGTTTCAAATATTGATAGAAATTGATTTTAACTTCCCTATTACTGAAACTGTCTAATTATTTCTAGAATCCGTAGTCTAGTAGAAAAAAAAATAAAGGTAAATTATGAAAGTTTGACAGACAAAGTTAGACAGTTATGTTAGACAGTTTGGGTAAAAACTACCTTAAAATATTGTTATTATTATATATTTTACAATAGAATCACGGAATCATAATCCGCGTGTCGGGGGTTCAAGTCCCTCCTCCGCTACCAATAAAATTAATCATTTCATATAATCAAGTTTTAAAAGAACTTGACCTACTAATAAATGTTAGTTTTTTTAAGAAGTGTTTAAAGGTGTGCTTTGTATTGATTAAAAAAAAATGCAATGATTGTTCAAAAGATTTTTATGAGGCTGATGGTAAAATGGTAATTTTACCTGATGACAATAAACTTATTTGGCATTTTTACTGTAAAAAATGTTTGAGGTCATGGAGGAAAAGAGGGCTTGAAAATCAAGGTTATTCTGAAGATGAAATAAATAACATTATACTTAGAGAATACCCTTAATTTAAATTTTTTGTAAGAAAAATAAATTTTAATTACAAACAATCATAAAACCTTTTAATTTTCCTTGAATTTACAAATTATTATATAGATTATATTTATTAATTTTAATTATCAAAAATGGACATCTGAAATGAGGCCGGCAGGAAGAGCTCAAAATGAATCTCTTTATTTCAATTATCCTTTTTTTAGTGCTCCACAAGGAAAAAAACGCGATCATTTAACGAGTAATGCTCAAGTTGTTATCGTTGGAGCTGGTCCAATTGGTATGACTGCAGCTTTAGCTTTAGCGCGTGAGGGTGTTAAATCTGTTTTATTTGATAATAAAAGTACTTTCAATGACGGCAGTCGTGCAATTTGTGTAGCAAGGTCAAGTTTTTATATTTTTGAATCATTAGGAGTTTCATCAGCTTTTTTGGAAAAATCTTTAGGTTGGACAACTGGCCATTCATTTTATAGAGGACAAAAAATCTTAGAGTTTCAAATGCCTGATAGTAGTGAAGAAAAATTCCGTCCAATGTATAATATTCAACAACAATATATTGAAAAATTTCTATGGGATGCAGTATCTGTAAACCCCCTTATTGAAACACGCTGGCAAAGTGAAATTATAGGTATAAAAAAGAAAAAAAATGAATGTACTTTAAGAATAAAAGACCCAGAAGAGATCTATGAAACGTCTTCAAATTGGGTTCTTGCGTGTGATGGAGCGCACAGTAGTATCCGAAAATTTCTTGGTCACCGATTAAAAGGGGAAAACTATGAGGGTCGTTATGTAATAGTTGATATTAAGATGGAACACGATTATCCCACAATTCGGCGTGCACTTTTTGATCCAGATTGCCGTCGAGGTGGTACTGTATTAATTCATAAGCAACCTGACAATATTTGGCGTATTGATTATCAATTAAACGATAATGAAAAAACTCAGCAAGCCCTAGATGAGAATAATGTTCGTGACAGTGTATCAGCAGTTTTGAAAGATTTAAACTATAATGGAAGTTGGGAGTTAGAGTGGTGGAGTGTTTATTCTGCAAACACACTTGCATTAGATGACTACAGGGACGGAAGGGTTTTTTTTGTTGGAGACAGTGCTCATATAGTACCTATTTTTGGCGTTAGAGGTTTAAACAATGGATTTTCAGATGCGGCAAACATTGGCTGGAAACTTGGATGGGTTTTAAATAATAAAGCTGGAAAAGAATTATTAAATAGTTATTCGCCAGAGAGGAGAGGGGCAACAATAGACGTTTTTTACAATTCGTCAAAGTCTTCAAAATTTATGACCCCCTCAACTTATGGTTGGAAATTAATGCGTGATGCAGCACTTTCTTTAGCGCTCAAGCATAAATTTGCAGGTGAACTCGCTAACCCCCGTCAATTTACTCCTTATAAGTACTCAGAAAGTACAGCCATCATAAAAGATACCAATGAAAACTTTTTAGGTGGTCCTAAACCTGGAGAGCTACTTCCAGAAATTACAATAGATGCAGGTTATTTGACTGATCTATTAGGAGAAGGCTTTACAATTTTGTGTTTTAATAAAGACACATCTAAAAAATTGGATGAAATTATTCCTGATGGTATATCTGTGGTTTTAATAGATTTATTATCTAGAGCTTCGAAACTTCTGAGCGTTGAAAATAAAAGTGCATACATAGTTAGACCAGATGGATATATAGCAGCAAGATGGAAAAACATAACTCCAGAAAAAATTATTCAAGAATTATATAAATTAACTTTTAAAACAGAAATGAGCCATGACAGAAAATAAAATTGAAATTGTATATGAAGCTATTGCTGACAAAATTGATAATTTAGGTGAAGAGAAGGCTAAACTATTTTTAGCAAAGCTCTCACTATTACTTGCCAATAAAATAGAAGACACTTCATTTGTTTTAAATGCAATTGACGATGCTGCTTTATCTTTAAATCAGTAATTGAATATAAGTTTAAAATTCAAAATTTTTTTAAAATAAAATTTTCTAATATTGTATCAAATTTATTAGACGCTTTATAAAATAATTAGTTTAATTTTCATAAGGTTCTATGATGTCATTTTGTCTAATTATCCCGCTTTTAATTATTTTGCAATTTAATCCAGATCTATTATACAGAGGCAGTAATAAAGGCTTTTTCAATAAATCCGCAAGATATTTACAAGGGAAATTTAGTCTTCCACCTTCTAAAATCACCTCACCAATTTTAAATTTTTTTCCAACAAGATAATTTAAAGGGACACCTTCTGACGTCAGATTTCTTCTATGCTCATGAGGTTTTAAAATAATACTTTTTTCTTGAAGTGGTGGTTGATTTTGTTCTAAAGCGTCAAGCACCTCTTTTTCTATAATTGTAACATCTCTAATATCAGGGATATTTGAATATTTGCCATTACCTTTAAAATATCGGTCACCTCTTATACCTTTATTTTTTATTAATTCCGCAACTGATGATTCTTGCATTGTTTCTGCCGAAGCTGAAGCAATGTGAATATATAGCAATTTTGCTGGACCCCATTTCATTAACTAGAACTAAATAATTTTATTTTAATAAATATCTATACTACTAATTTAATTTCTTGTTTTGCAAAAAAAAAGACATTCCAAAATTTAAAAATGTCTTTTTCCTCTCTAGAAAAAATCTTATTTGTTGAAACGACTAAAAATATAATTTGTTAATTTTTTAACAATAGATGTTAACTAGTTCATAAAATTTACTATTTAAATTAATATGAAATCTTTATTTTATATTTTGGTAAATTTTAAGATAATCTAATGAGAAAAAACTTATTTTTTAATTTATTACCAAAAATTTTAATTTTAATTTTTTTATTTATTAACGTTCAGCAATCGAACTCTTTAACAATAAAAAGTGGACAAATTATATCTTCAGATGGTAAAGTTTATGAATTTGCCTCACCAAAAGAAAAAGAATTTTTAATCAAAAAATCTAAAACTCATGGAAAATCAATGGGTGTTTTCAACAATAATTTGTTTTTAATTATTGATGAAAAAATATTTTTTATACCTTTACAGGAAATAATAACATCAACTGATATTCAAATTACTAATTTAGTGATTGAGAAAACTAATTTATTTATTAAAAAATATAACTTAAATGAGGGCAGTGAGGTTATTAAAAATAAACTGTACTTAGGTGCAAAAAAAATAAAAAAACTTTATTTGTTGAATAAATTGCAAAAAAATATTTTAAGTAAAAGGGGTTCTTATATAACCTTTTATTTTAGTTTTTAATTTTAAAAACCTAATTTTTATAGATACTATAACTTTATGATTATTTTTTTAATCCAACCATTTCCAATGATTTTTCATAAAGTTTTTTGCAAGTTAGATCGTCATAAACTTGGCTATTAGGACTTTTCATTGGCCATCCACCTGCTCTACTTTTTTTGTCTTTATAAATACCAAATTGACTGAAATAGTACCCTGAATAACTAGTTACACTAGGATCAATGAGACAATGCAATGTTGTCTGTGTTCCAAGTTTTACATTTATCATTCCTGCCATAGTTAAAAAAGGTTTTAACAGCACGTCTTGAAAAAAAACAGGTAAGGTATGTTTAATTAATGGTGTTTGAACCCATCCAGGGTGTAAGCTTACTGAAGTAATGTTTGACTTTTTAAGAAGTGTAGCTTGATACCTCGCATAAAGAACTTGAGCTAATTTTGATTGGTTATAAGCATCAATTCTAGAGTATTTTCTTTTTTCATAATTTAAGTCGTCAAGGTCAACTAACGTTCTTTCATGCATTACACTTGAAGTATGTAATATTCGACTATCTTTTGACTTTTTTAATTTTGGAATGAGTAGTTCAGTCAAAAGAAAGTGACTTAGATAGTTTACGCCAAACTGTAATTCAAAACCATCAACAGTTTTTTGTTTTCGTGTATGCATTACCCCAGCATTATTAACTAGACCATCAAGTCTAGAAAATTTGTCATTAAATTGTTTGATAAATTCTCTCACTGACTGCAGTGAGTTTAAGTCAAGATGTAAAAAAGAAATCTTATCATTTTTGGTCTCTTCTTTAATATTATTAATAATAGTTTTTGAAAGATCTATATTGCGAGCTGCACATATTACTGTTGCAGACTGCTTTGCTAGTTGAGTAACAGTTTCAAGTCCAATACCGGAGGTTGTTCCCGTTACAATATAAATTTTATCAGATAGATTTTTCTCTAAATTATCTTTTGAACACATTATTGTTCTAGACATTTTAACCCTGTAAGTTTGAATTAATTAAATCTTATTAAAATATTATTAATGATACAAAGAATGCAAATTTTGCAAATGTTGTATTAAATATTTATATATTAAATTAAAACTGGATTTACATGGCCCTAGAAAACAAATTAAAAATTAAACAAGATTATAAGTATTTCTGTGAAATCTCAACAAGGTGGAATGATAATGATGTCCGTTGGCATGTAAATAATGCAAAATATTATGAGTTTTTTGATACTGTAATAAATAAAATGCTTATGGAGTTAAACTCTGTATCATTAAAAGCTGGTAAAAATATTTTTGTTACTGCAGAAACGGGTTGTAAATATTTTGAAGAAATTTCATTCCCTGATAAGATAATTGCTGGTTTAAAAATTGATTATATTGGAAACACTTCAATCAGATATGATATTGGATTGTTTAAAAATAATTTTAATAAAACCTCTGCTAAAGGCTTTTTCGTTCATGTTTTAATAAACCAGAATACAAAAAAACCATCGCCAATACCTTTAAAATTGAAAAACGATTTAAAATTATATGCTTGAAAATTTTCAATACTTATAAGAAATTTTTGGATAAAATTTATAATGTTATCATTGATAGAGTGGAGAAGAGAGATATTCAAAATTTATACCGATGTAAGGGCTGAGAGAAATGGTGCACTTGCATGGAGAAAATGGAAAAATAAAAGAGAAAAACTTTTCAGATACCATCCGGAAAGCCCAACTTTTAATGCAAAAAGAAAGACTGGAACTAATCCTACTCCAATTTTATATCCATACAATTCAAACTTTTGTTTATCATCAAAATATAAGATTTTAGAAAGTTCAGAGATATTGGAATTAATAACAGATGATAATTCAATTACTCGTATTCAGCCGTTTTTAAGAACAACTGATCTTTTTGAAAAAATAAACACAGAGTTAACTATTTTTAAGATTTTAGGATATGGGGGAGGTTTATTTTTGCCTTTTTTTGATATGGGTTGTTTTTCTAAGGGTGAAAATTATGAGGGTGGTAGATATTTAATAGATACTATCAAGGGAGCAGATTTAGGAGAGTGCAAAAAAAATGAATTGCGATTAGATTTTAATTTTTCTTATAATCCATCCTGCTCTTATAATAGCAAATGGTCTTGCCCAATAATTAAGAATTATAATAATATACCAATTTTAATTGATGCAGGTGAAAAAAAACCAATTGAAATTTTGCAGTTATCTTAAGCGTGTCAATAATAGCCAAATATATCTTAAAGATAAAAAATTTCTAATGGTTCCAATAACATAAGTGAAAGCAGCAGCAAGCAAAATAGATCTGCAAGCATTATGATATTCTTTTGGAACTTTTTCTTTCAAAATTGGTAGTGCCTTATTAAAGCTTGCGTCAAATTCAACATCAAGTGTTATAAGATGAATTAGTACGCCAATAATCATTGATAATAATGTAATTATAAGACAAACTTTGATTAAGCTTGTAGCTCCTGTTGCAAAGATAGTAGGAATGCCCATATATAGAATTCCACTTCCAATACTAGTAATCCAGGCTGTATTTTTAACAATTTTATTTCTTTGTTCTAGTGGTTTAAAATTCTCAGCATGTTGAATGGCGTGACCGATTTCATGACAAACTATTGATATTGCCGTAATACTTTTTTTATTAAGCCTTTCATTTAAAACTCTAACTTTTTTTTCATTTAGATCATAATGGTCACCAATTTTAGTTTGTTCAATCAAGACATTTTGCAGACCCCTTTCTTTTAAAATTAGATTACCAAATTCTAAACCATTGAAGGGCATTTTCTCTAAAATTGTATCGTTCTTCTTAAAAACGTAATTAAGCCACAGCATAGGCAATACAGACATTGCAAGGAAGATGATAAGATATAAAATCATACTTATTATATAAAAATTAATAAATTTACTTTAACTTAAAATTAAAGATTAATATTTTTATTTCAAGTTTTGGAATAATATTAATATCTGAACTGCTATTCAAAACTAACAAATTTTTTTCCAACTAACGTCTCTTGTTTTGCCATTAACTTTTCTGCAAAACACATATGATTATACATTATTTTATAGGTTTTCTCTTTTTCCCCTTTTTGTAATGCTTTTATAAGTTTTATTTGATAATTTCGTCCTTTTTGCCAAAGTTCATGATTTGAGGGTTCAAATAACCTTCTGTCAATTGTTACTTCTGAAAGTAATTTAGCCATAAACTTAATAATAAATTTAAGGAGTTCATTTTTTGAGAACTCAGCTAATTTTGCATGAAATTGAAGTGCATTATAATGATAACTTTTTTCCTCTTCCTCGCTTTTTGGGGGATCTGAATATTTATTTAAAATTGTTTTCAATTCTTGAATTTGTTTTAGATTTAATTCTCCAGAAAGTTCGGATGAAACTTCTGGCTCAAGAACCTTCCTTAATTGATAAATTTCTCTAATAGACATATTTTTAAAATAAAAATAATTTGTAAGTAGTGCAATGGTTCTGTTTTCTGAGACCTCGTGAACAAAACACCCACCACCTGGACCAGTTCTAGTTTTAATAAGTCCCTGGGCCTCTAATATTCTTGTGGCTTCTCTTATTGTACTTTTGGACATTTGAAATTTTTCAATTAATTCATTTTCATTTGGTAATCTATCCCCTGGCACAAGTTTATTGGCGAAAACGTATGTTTTGATTTCTTCAGCAACAACTAATGTTAGCCTACTTGATTTTTTCTTTTTATGTTCTTCCTTAAAGTGGGAAGTTGCACGCAACAAATCTGCCTCCTTTGTTAATTTGTGTTGGTGATTTTTTATAGCATATTTCATTTCTTCTTCTACATCGGGAATAAAATAAACAACCATTTGGAGGTTTAGTCATATTTGGTAATTCACCAAAATCATCAGATTGAATTTTTTTATTTTTAGTAGGTGAGACTTCAACAAGTAATTTAGTATAGGGATGAAGAGGATTTTTAAATATTTTATTTGTATCTCCATCTTCAACTATATCACCATAATACATTACAGAAACTCTATCACAAAAATTTTTCACTACTGCTAAATCATGAGAAATAAAAATATATGTAAGGTTAAATTCCTTTTTAATTTTGACTAATAATTCAAGAATTTGGGCTTGAATAGAAACATCTAATGCAGAGACTGGCTCATCTAATATTAAAATCTCTGGCTTTGCTAACAAAGCTCTTGCGATGCAGATTCTTTGAGCTTGTCCACCCGAGAATTCATGTGGGTATTTTTTTAATGATGTTTTCGGTATTCCTACTGAATCTAACATTTCATAAATTAAATGTATTGATTTTTCATAATCATAATTAAAAAATGATTTAATAGGAGTTAAAAGGCTATCTTGAATAGTTAGTCTTGGGTTTAGACTAGCAATTGGATTTTGAAATACATATTGGATTAACTTGTTAATTTCTATCGAGGACAAATTAACTTTATTTTGATTATGAATAAATATCTTTCCATTATCAGGTGTGTCTAAGCCAATTAATATTCTAGCTAATGTAGATTTTCCACAACCTGATTCTCCAATTATACCAAAGCTCTCACCTTTATTGATCGAAAGACTTAATTTTTTTATGACACGAATTGTTTCTTTTTTGATACTAAAATATGAACTGGAATTAATTTCGTATGACTTTGAAATGTTATGAGCTTCTAAAATTGGTTTTTCTAAACTGGGTTTATGCATCTTAATTGTCTATCATTAATTTTTTTTATTAAAATTATTTTTTCTAAACACGAAGAAGTTTTCTTAGAGCATCTTTTGGCAAATTTACATCCTATTATTTGCTCTGTTATTAAAGGAGGGTTGCCGGGTATTGGGGATATAAGTAACTTTTTTGAATTCAGATCAGGACTGCAGTTCAGAAGTGCTTTAGTATAAGGGTGTAAAGGTTTATTAAGAATTTTGTCAGTGTCACCATATTCTACAATTTCGCCTGCATACATAACAATAATTTTTTTGCTTATTTGTGATACTACATTTAGATCATGGGAAATAAATAATACTGACAGTCCTCTCTCTTTTCTTAAGTTTTCAAGTATTTTTAAAATTTGCGCTTGGACAGTTACGTCTAATGCTGTTGTAGGTTCATCAGCAATAATTAAATCAGGATTATTTGAAAGAGCCATAGCAATTATAATTCTTTGTCGCATGCCTCCAGATATTTGATGTGGAAAAGAACCCATAACTAAATTAGGATTTGAAATCCTTACCTCTTCTAAGAGACCGACACTTATTCTAGAAGCATCTTTTGTACGAAGATTTCCATGTGTCCTGATAGTTTCAATCAACTGATGCCCAATAGTTTTTAAAGGATGAAGACTGGTCAATGGGTCTTGAAAAATATAGGAAATTTTTTTACCTCTAAGTTGCCTCATTTTATTATAAGTCAGTCCAAGTAGTTCCTCGTCTTTATACCAAACTGATCCATTTGAAATCATCCCAGGAGGTGAAGAAATAAGAGAAGCAATAGATAGTGCTGTTACGGATTTTCCTGAACCACTCTCACCAACAATTGCTAAACATTCACCCTTATCAATTTGAAAGGTAATATTCTCAATAGCCTTAAATTCATTTTTATTTAATTTAAATTTTGTTTCTAGTGAATTAACTTCTAACAACGCATTACTTCGTTTTGTTGGTATTTTAACTCTTGCAACGTCAGTCATTGGCTTTGACCTTGTTAAAGATCCCTGGTTTAGCCTCGGGTCAAGCGCATCACGAATTCCATCCCCTAGTAAGTTAATGCCCATTACAATAATAAAAATCATAATTCCAGGTATTAGGGATGTATGAGGGTGTATTATTAAAGATGACCTCCCATCACCAAGCATAGATCCTAAATCTGACTGTGGTGGTTGTGAACCCAATCCAAGAAAAGATAGTCCTGCAGTTTCAAGAATCATCCAGCCCACAGTTGTTGAGAAAGAAACTACTATTACAGGAGTTACATTTGGAAAGATTTCAAAAAATAAAATTTCAGTTTGTGAACGGCCAGATAGTCTTGATGCGTTGATAAAATCTGAGTTTGTTAATGTTATTGTAACTCCCCTAACATTCCTAGCAAAAAAAGGGATGTTAACAATTGCAACTGCAATTAATGCATTCATTAAACTTGGACCTAGCACAGCAACAATTGCAAGAGCTAATAAAACATAAGGAAAAGACATAAGAACGTCTATGGTTCTCATTATGATATTATCCAATCTTCCACCTAAAGAACCGGCAATAATACCGAGTAATGAACCAATTACAGCCGCAAATAACGCTGCTAAAAACCCAACTACTAAACTTAATTGGGTTCCCCAAAGTAGCCTTGATAAAACATCTCTTCCTAAATGATCTGTACCTAACCAATGAGTTTCATTAAATGGCTTAATAAAACGATTGGCCGTATTAACTTCGTTTGGATTAACTAGATTTAAAACAGGAGTAATAATAGAAAGGATGACTATAAGTAATATTACTATTGCTCCGAATAAGGCAAGTTTGTTGCGCCCTAATTTAGAAATAAAATTGATCATTTTCTGAGTAGCCTTGGATCAAGCCAAAGTTGTAAAATATCGACAAGGATATTAAATAATACGTAACATAACGCTATAAAAAGAACTCCACCTTGAACTAACATTATATCTCTTGTAAGAATCGCATCAACAAGCATTCGGCCAATACCAGGCCATTGAAAAACAATTTCAATATAAACGGATCCTGATAAAACAAAACCAGCTTGCAATCCTAGAATCGGGAGTATTGTAATGATAGCAGATCTGAGTGCATGGCTAAGAATAACTCTTGTTTCTTTCACACCTTTTGCTCTAGCAGTTTTTATGTAGTCCAGTCTTAAAACTTCTAACATTGATGATCGTACTAATCGAGCTATAACCCCTAAAGCCACTAATGAAAGAGTAATTGATGGCATTACTAAATGATTTATTAAGTCCCATAAACCCCCACCACCATAAAGTGAATACATGCCTGAAACTGGAAACCATCTTACTGAAACTGCAAAGTATAAAATCAACATCATTCCCAGGAAAAAGGATGGTATTGAAATTCCAACTAAAACAATAAATGTAATTAGTTTGTCTATAAAAGAGTATTGATAAGCAGCAGATAGTATCCCAAATAAAATGCCTAATATTGAGCAAATTACAAATGAGGTCCCAGATAAAATAATAGTAGCATTAAATCTCTCCAATATTTCATCAATAACTGGCCTGTTTAGAGAGAACGATCTTCCAAAATCACCTTGAAGTATATTATATAGCCAAATGAAATATCTTTGCCAAATTGGTTTGTCTAGACCTAGTTGAGAATTTAGGATTTTAACATTTTCTGGTGTTGCAAAAGAGCCCAATATAGCAGTTGCTGGATCTCCAGGAATTAAAGAAATAATGAAATAGACGATTAATGTAACACCTAAAAGAACAGGTATGGCCGAGAATATTCTTTTCAGTATATATGAAAGCATGACTTTATATAAAAGCCTAATTAATATTGCTGGCCAAGTAAATTTTTGGCCAGCTCATATTTAGATAGCTATTTACTTACATCTTTCAAAATTAAAAAGAAAGAAGGTTGCAAAGAGAAATTCTTTACTTTGTCTGTAGTAACAGCATTTTGTTTCCAGTTGGCAACAAAAACCCATGGTGCATCGTCCTGCACTATAGTTTGCATTTTTTGATATAATGAGGCTCTTTCTGCTTGATCAGTTGATGATCTTGCAGCCTCTAGCAGTTTATCAACTTCCGGATTAGAGTAATAGCCAGAATTAAAACCACCTTTATCTGGCCATGCTCCTGTTCTCAAAGCTAGATAAGGCAAAGTGTCAGGGTCATTAGTCATCCAAGCCATTTCCGCCATATCAGCTTTTCCTTCTAAACCAGGGTTTACTTCTCCTAAAAATGTATTCCATTCGAAAGTTTTAATTTCAACATCAAAGCCAACAGCTGATAAGTCTGCTTGTATTGCAGTTCCCATGGCAACTGGGTCAAGCATTCCAGAGCCACCTTGTGTAACGTAGAAGGTAAGTTTTGCATTTGTCACACCAGCTTCCTTAAGTAAAGATTTCGCTTTTGCAGGATCATAAGGGTATGGACTTAACGAATTATTATAAGCCCAAGCAAAGGCTGGAGGTGTAGGGCCTGCAGCAACAGCGGCTGTCCCTTCAAGTACATCTTCTACTATAGCAGTTTTATTAATTGCATAGTTGGCAGCTTGTCTTACTAGCTTATTTGCAAAAGGCCCTTCTTTAGCGTTAAGGATCAAGAACCAAACATGAGGTCCAGCTTGTTCAACAATTGAGAACTCACTTCCAGAAAACTCTGATAATGAAACAGGTGGAACTTCAACCATCATATCAAGACCACCTGAAAGCATTTCAGCAACCCTTGTGTTTCCATCAGTTATTGGCCTAAAAATTATGGCATCACTTTTTGCGACACCATCCCAGTAATTTAAGTTCTTGTCAACTATCACAGCTTCATTAGCTTTCCATGAGTTAAATTTAAAAGCGCCAGTTCCGACAGGATTTCTGCCAAAATCTTTTCCACTTTTTTTAATCGCTTCGGGTGAGGCAATTAACCCAGTTGGGTAAGCCAAATTTGAAAGGAATGGTGCATAAGGTGCATTGAGTGTAAATTTAATCTTGTCACTGCTTATAACTTCTACTTTTTCAATTGCAGAAAAGAAAAAACTTAATGGAAATGGCCCAGTGTCATGATAAGGATGACTTTCATCTAACATTCTGTCAAAGTTAAATTTAACAGCGTCAGCATCTAAGTTTGATCCATCATGAAATTTTATTCCTGACTTAAGGGTGAATGTATAAGTTGTTCCCCCATTACTTATTTCCCAGCTTTTTGCTAAGGCAGGTTCTACTTCTAATGAACCACTTTTATATCTAACTAGTCCATCATACATATTCATTAGAATTCTAAAATCATTAACGGCTGTCACTGTTGCTGGATCTAATGATTTTGGTTCAGCAATTTGGCCAACAACTAAAACGTTATCAGGTGTATTTGCTGATACTGCAAATGAATGTGCTATGAAGGTTATTAATAGAGTTGAAACTGCAAAAATTTTGCAAGTCGCTCTTAATATTCCAATCATACTATTCTCCTTTTACATGGTTAATTTAATAATTTGTAATATTGTGTAAATATATTTATCATGATAAATATTTATCATGATAAATATAATATCAAGTTTTTTTTCATATAATTTTATTTAATTAAATTTGATATAGTTAATTAACAGCTATTATTAAATATGACTTTTTCAATTTTAGTTTTTGATCCTATTACAAATAGTTTTGGTGGCGCGTCTGCAACAGGAAATATTTGTGTTGGTGCCTGGGTTTTAAGAGCTGAACCTTTCTCTGGTGTAAGCGCCTCTCAAGGTGCTGACCCAAGCACACTTTGGGGAGAAAACGTTCTTAAGTATTCAAATAAAGGCATGAGTGCAGAAGCTGCTATTACAAAAACAATTCAAGAGGACAGTGGAAAGGATAGAAGACAAATTTCTTTGATCGATAAAAGTGGAAATGGAAGCGTGTTTAGCGGCATGAGTAATTCCCCTATTATTGATGAAATAGTTTCTGAAAATATTGTATTGTCAGGAAACATTTTATCAAATAAAAATGTTTTAGCATCAATGAAATTAGCATATGAAAAGAATCATGATGTTGAACTTGTAGAAAGATTGTATTTGTCATTATTAGAGGGAGCTAATGCTGGAGGAGATAGAAGGGGGTTATTTTCAGCATCTATATTAGTTGTGAGTGAAGACAAAACACCAATCTCTTTGAGAGTAGATTACAGTAAAAAACCTCTTAAAAAATTAAAAAAAATTATAGACAAAACCAATGAAAAGTCATATTCAAATTGGTTAAAATTTTTACCAGTTATTTCAAATCCATATAATTCTGAAGAAAATAAGAAAAGCTAAAGCTTTGAAAAATAATATTACCTCAATGTTGAAAGAAATTTCATCATGCTCTGTAGGGTCAGATGGCGTAACAAGATTACCATTTACAAAAGAGCATAAAAGAGCGCTGAAAATTATTACTAAATGGATGGTTGATTCTGGTTTAAGCACTAGAATTGATGATGCAGGAACTTTAATTGGTAAATATAATGGGCCAAAAAATGCTCCAACCTTTCTGGTGGGTTCACATCAAGATAGCGTTATTAATGGTGGAATGTTTGATGGAATAATGGGGGTTTTGTTACCATTAATCGCAATTAGAAATTTAAATAATTTACCCTACAATATAGAATTTTTAGCATTTGCAGACGAAGAAGGAATAAGGTTTCCTACAAGTTTACTCGGTTCTAGGGCTTTGGCTGGAACACTTAGCCCGACAGTTCTTAATATAAAAGACAATCAAGGATTAAGTATTAGAGATGCGATAAAAAATTTAAATTTAGTACCAGAGAATATATTTAATTTGAAAAGGGAAAAGCAAAAATATTTAGGTTTTCTGGAAGTCCATATTGAGCAAGGGCCAATTTTATATAATAAAAATCTGCCTCTTGGTACAGTTAGCTCTATATCAGGCATTGAACGTCATGATTTGTCTATTTATGGACTATCCTCACATGCTGGAACAATGCCAATGATATATAGAAAAGATGCGCTTTGTGCTGCCAGTGAGATCATTTTGATGTCTGAAAAATTGGCTTCTAATTGCTCAAATGCTGTTGCAACTGTAGGCATGTTAAATATACAGCCAAATGTTGCTAACGTTATCCCAGAAAAGGCCAATTTAATTTTGGAGGTAAGATCTGGTAGTGATGTAGAAAGAGAAAATTTATCCAGTAATATTATAAAAAATGTCAATGACATAATTAATAGAAGAAAACTAGAAGTAAAAATTAACAAAACATATGAGCAGTCAGCTACAAAATGTGATAACGATCTTCAATTAATATTGTCTGATTCTTTAGATGATGCTGCTGGATACAAATTTCATTTGGATTCTGGAGCCACTCATGATGCATCTGCCATTTCAGATCTTTGTCCAATTTCAATGTTATTTGTTAGATGCAAAAATGGAATTAGTCATAATCCAGAAGAAGAAGCATCTGAAGAAGATATGGCTCTTGCTGTAAAAGTGATTGAAAATTTTTTTAAAAGACTGAGTACTATAATTTAAGAAATTCTTATCATTATTTTTTGATCTAATTCTAAATTTTAGCCTTATAACTAAACTATTTTTAATACTTTTCTTGTGCTTGGCCGAAAAGGAATGTAACCTTAAATTTGTTTAAAATAGGTAGTTAAATGATAATAGAACCTGACATTAAGCTAGATTTTAAAGACGTTTTAATTAGACCAAAACGTTCTACTTTAACAACAAGAAAAGAAGTAGATTTAAATCGGAAATTTAGCTTTGTTAATGCTAAATTGGAAATACCCTATAAAGGTCACGAATTAATTCCTGAATATTCAGGAATACCAATCATGGCTTCAAATATGGATGGAGTTGGAACATTTGATATTGCAGATGCATTGATACCACATGGGATGTTCACCTGTTTGACAAAAATCTACTCTGAAAAAGATCTAGTTGATTTTTTTACAAGCGAATCAAATAAAGGTGGTCGTACAGATTACGTTGCAATGAGTATTGGTATTACAGAAGAAGATAAAAATAAATTTAATACTGTTTATGAACAGGCAAAAGAAAAGTTAAGGTATGTTTGCATAGATGTGGCTAATGGTTATACAGAGAGATTTTGCACATTTATAGGAAAATTTAGAGACGCTTACCCAAATATAATAATTATAGCAGGAAATGTTTGCACCGCTGACCAAACGCAAGAACTTATTTTAAAAGGTGCAGACATAATTAAATGTGGTATAGGGCCTGGTTCTGTTTGTACAACAAGAGTAAAAACAGGTGTAGGTTATCCGCAACTCTCAACAATTATTGAATGTTCAGATGCAGCTCACGGCCTAGGAGGCCATATTATATCAGATGGTGGTTGTACTGTTGCAGGTGATATAGCAAAAGCTTTTGGTGGTGGAGCAGATTTTGTGATGCTTGGTGGAATGCTTGCTGGGCATGATGAAGGAGGTGGAGAGATCGTCGATAATAAAGTTCAATTTTATGGTATGAGTTCAAGAACAGCGAATGAAAAGCATTTTGGTGGATTGCGAGATTACAGAGCTGCTGAGGGCAAGACAGTTGAAATTCCATACAGAGGAAAAATAATTAATACTGTTCAAGATATACTTGGTGGATTACGTTCAGCTTGTACTTATTCAGGTGCAAGAAGACTTAAAGATTTATGCAAATGCACTACATTTATTCGAACAACTGTCCAAGAAAATAAAGTCTACAGTTAGATATTACTTAATCACTTTTAACTAGCACTTTTTTCCTTAAATGCTTGATACCTGACTGTTCAATGAATTGTGTGGTAACTTCCCATAACCAATCACCATAAAAGAAAGGTTTAAAGCTATCTATTTCCCCAAGTTCATCAATTGGTTTTATAAAAGAATCAATTGATGGTTCAAAAAAAAATGGTATAGAGTAACGCTCTTGACCATATCCAATTACCCTATGAAATGTTGCTTTAATTTTATAATTTGACCAATGTTCAAGTAATCGCCCAAAATTCATAACTAATGTACCTTCTTCAGGCTCTATTTCATGCCATTCACCATTTTTTAATTGTGCCTGTAGTCCAGCAACATGATCAAGTTGAAGAATAGTTAGCAATCCAGAATCGACATGTGGTTTACCTAGCGAGTAACTCTCTCCTATTTGGAAGCTGTCTGAGTTTTTTCCAAAGCTAATTTTATCTCTAACTGGATAATGAAGAAGCCTCAAAGTAGAGTTACTTTTATTAAAATATTTATCAAAGTAATTTTGATCAATTTTTAGTGACCTTGCAATTGACTGCATAATAACCAATCCCAAACTCTCCATTGAAAGATAATAATCTTTAGCAACTGAACGCCATTTTGGGAGTTCGCTCTCTCTTGGCAAAGGAGTTCTTTCAGTTAGTGGATCATTTGGATTATGAATTACTTCTCGAACAAGGTCAGGACCAATATCAATTCCTTGTTTGTAAGTTGGCAAACCATTTTGTAATGGGAACCAGCCTCTGTAAACATTTTGATTGGAATTCTCAAAGTACCATCGACATAATTTTTTCTTACTTTCTTCAGGTAATTTAAAAATTGATAAAAGAATTTTCTTACTTCTTTCATTGAATTGAAAATTTTGTAAGCCAGAAATCTTAAGAAAACCAATTTCATTTGCTGCCTTAAAAATTGCTTTATCAGTAATTTCTCTCTCTTTATTTTCTGGGCCGTATAAAGATGAAATATTAATATTTTTAAACAAAATATTTTACCTCAAAAAAATATTAAAGTTTCTTATATTAGTGATTTTAATCAATCTAACTGTTATCTTAACTTTAAGATGATTTTGAATAAAATGAAAATGCCAAATTTGTTGCTTCTAAAAATTTTTCTTTTTTCAAATCTTATATTTTTTCTAAATTTAAGCACTCAAACAAATGCACAATTTATTAATGAAATTAATTTTGATCAGAATTTCAAAATCTTGGGAGCTGAGGTTATTTCTGGTTATCCTTTAGAAGGTAACTTGATAATTGCAAGGACCAATCCCTTAAACAAAGTAAAAGTAAATAATGAACTTATAGAAATTGATCAAAGTGGAATTTTTGTTATTGGGTTTCACCGTGATGAAGAGAAAGAAATTCTTCTAACAATCACAGAAAAGAAAAAAATATTAGAAACATTTTTATATCCATTGAAAAGAATATATAAAGTTCAGCGCATAGACGGCCTTAAGCAAGTCATGGTATCACCTAAAAAGGAGACTATGGATAAAATTAATGCAGATCGTGAGAAAGTGCTTAATGCAAGAAGCAAAAAAGTTTTATTGGGAGATTTTACTAGTGGATTTAATTGGCCATTGAAAGGAAAAATAACTGGCGTTTACGGAAGCCAGCGTATCCTAAATGGAGTGCCTAAGTCCCCTCATTATGGTGTAGATATCGCTGTGCCTATGGGCACCCCAGTTTACGCGCCTGCAAGTGGAGTAATTTCATTGGCAGATGATCTATATTATTCTGGCTTAACGGTGATTTTAAATCATGGACTTAATGTCAACTCAACCTTTCTTCACTTATCTGAAATAAAAGTAAGTATCGGTGATAAGGTTAGCAGGGGACAGTTAATAGGTCTTTCAGGAAACACTGGCAGATCAACAGGGCCTCATCTTGATTGGAGAATTGACTGGGTTGGTAAAAGACTGGATGCTCAAATGTTAGCCGGACCAATAAAATATTAATCAAAGCTAATTAATATGCTTATATATATATAAATGTTAATAAAATATGGATAATTAGTTGGCGTCTATAAAAATTACTGAAATTGAGAAGGATAAATTTCTTGTTGAAGTTAGTGATAATGTTAAAACCTCACATAATGTAGTTATTAATGACAAAGTATACAAACAGCTTACTAATGGTGTAATTTCAAAGTGTGAACTCTTAGAAAAATCATTTGAGTTCTTGCTTGATAGAGAACCAAATACTTCAATTTTGACTAATTTTGAAATTCAGATAATCTCACATTACTTCTCTGATTATGCAAACTGTGTTCGCACATGGTGTAAAATTGAATAATTTAAAAAAGAAAATTCAACAAGGACTAGGCACTCAAAAGGCAGATATTGTTTTAAGAGGTGGCAAAGTTTTTGACTTAATAACTGGAGACTTTCTTGAAGGTGATGTTGCAATAAGTGGAGATACTATTGTTGGAACTTGTGCTTCCTATGATGCAAAACAGGTAATAGATGTAAAAAATCAGTTTCTAGTTCCAGGTTTCATTGATACACATCTCCATATTGAAAGTTCAATGGTTAGTCCATTCGAATTTGAGCGTTGCGTTCTTCCTCTTGGGACAACAACTGCCATTTGTGACCCTCATGAGATAGCAAACGTAGTTGGTGTCGAAGGGATAAAATATTTTCAAGAGTCTAGTGAACATACTGTAATGGATATTTTTGTCCAGTTGTCTTCCTGTGTCCCTGCTACTGAAATGGAAACTGCAGGAGCAAGAGTTTCGTCACTAGAGTTGCAAAAATTAAAAAATCACACAAGCAATATTGGTCTCTCAGAGATGATGAATTACCCAGGTGTAATTAATCAGGATAATGAAATAATTAAAAAATTAGAATTGTTTGAGGGAGGGCACATTGATGGCCATGCACCTCAGCTATCCGGTAAAGAATTAAATGCGTACATTGCTGCAGGAATAAAAACTGAGCATGAAGCAACTTCCGAAGATGAAGCTTTAGAAAAATTAAAAAAGGGTATGCGCATACTGATACGGGAAGGATCTGTCAGCAAGGATCTAAAATCTCTGCATAAAATCTTAACAGACAAAACGGCGCCATATATTTGTTTGTGTACAGATGACAGAAACCCGCTAGATATTCATGAACAGGGTCATATTAATTACATGGTTAAAGCTTTGATTGAATTAGGCGTCAAACCATTAAATGCTTACAGGGCTTCATCTCTTTCTGCAGCTGAAGCATTTGGCTTATCGGATAGGGGACTGATTGCTCCTGGAAAAAAAGCAGACATTGTTTGTCTTCAAGATATTGAAGAATGTAACCCTACGATGGTTATATCTGGAGGGAGAGTTGTTTGTGATAGAATTTTTTCTACTGTCAACCGAATAAAGCCAATTGGATTAAATTCAGTCAAATCAAAATCAGTTAAGAGCTCTGATTTTATAATTAAAGATGCATCTGAGGATACAAATGTTATTGGAATTTTAGAAGGAAAGATAATTACAGAACATTTATTTGAGAAGATACCTTTATCTAATGGTGATAAAATTCCTAACTTAAATAGGGATTTAGCAAGAGTTACTGTAATTGAAAGGCATGGAAAAAATAATAACATAGCCAATGGTTTTGTTCATGGCTTTGGTCTTAAAAAAGGTGCAATAGCTTCAACTGTTGCTCATGATCACCATAATATTGTTGCAATTGGTATGAACTACACTGATATGGCATTAGCATGTAATCGATTAAAAGATTTACAGGGTGGTTTTGTTATTGCATCTCAAAATGAAATAAAAGCCGAGATATCACTTCCTATTGCTGGGCTAATGAGTATTTCTTCTTTTGAGGATGTTAAAGACCAGCTAACTGAATTAAGAAAAACAGCAAAAGAATTAGGCGTTACAATTGAGGAGCCATTTCTTCAACTTGCATTTCTTGCGCTTCCTGTAATTCCATCATTGAAAATAACTGATTGCGGATTAGTTGATGTAAATAAATTTAAAATAATAAAATAAAATAAATAATTTTAGAGGGAAAGTTTTGTTTAAATATATATTGTTATTTTTGATAGTTTTTTCAAAATTATCTTTTGCTGATACAGAAAAAATTTCTTTAGATAAGTTAAAGTTATTAATGTCCGAAGGCGTCCCATTAATTGATATTAGAACAGCTAAGGAGTGGCAAGAAACAGGCGTTATTGAAGATAGTCATTTAATAACTTTTTTTAATGAAAATGGGGAGGTTGATATCTATAAATGGCTAAATGAATTAGAATTAGTAGCCGATAAAAATAAGCCACTTATTCTTATTTGTCGAAGTGGAAGACGAACTGGTATAATGAGTGATTATTTGGATAAATATTTTGAATTCTTTAAAATATATGATGCGACTGATGGAATAAAAGAGTGGAAAAAAAATTATCCATTATCTAAAAATTATAAATCATAAATTATTTTTTAAAAATAAATTTCATACTTTTCCAAACATTGTACTTATCTTTGTAATAGAAGATATGGAGCATTGAAGCAGATAAATGAATTAAGAACAGTGTAAATAAAGTAATTGTCATTGCATAATGGACATCTATGTACTGATTATGGAGAATAAAATCTTCCTCAACAAGTCTTGGCAATTTTATAATGCCAAGAAGTATAACATCTGATCCAGATACCCAAGTCAAAAGCATCCCTTGAATAGGAATTAATATTAAAAAAATATACATTAATACCTGAATAATTTTTGATGAAATCTTATGAAAAAAACTCAACCCTTTGTGAAATGGTGAAGGGTTATAAAATTTCCATGCAAGTCTTAAAAATATCAAAAATAAAATGAAAGTACCAAAAATTTTATGAAAATGTATTAATTCTCCTTTTACTCTAGAAGGATCCATAAAATGTAAATTAATACCAAATAGAATTTGTGATAAAATAAAAACTGCTAAAGTCCAATGAAATATTTTAGCAACTAGTCCCCAAGAATAATTTGATCCCTTTAAATTTTCCATAATGATTTTTAATTTATTTCATTAGAAAACCACGTTTTTTTAAAAAATCTCTCATAAACACTCTTACTTCCCGTCCAAGCAAACTGGACATCTGTTCACTCCATGTAGATGCTTTTTTATTGTCAGTTCTTTTTTTATAATATTCTTTCATTTTCAGATCGTATTCTTTGATAATTTCAATATCATTTTCTGTTGTATATGAATTCTCTTTTAGAATTAAACTCAAAGGAAGTCTCGGTTTAACTTCTGGGTTTTGGTTTGGGTAACCTAAACATAAACCAAAAACAGGGTATACATTTTTTGGAAGATTAAGAAGATCTGTTGCCGTTTGAGGATTGTTTCTTATAGCCCCAACATAGCAAATACCCAAACCTGCAGACTCTGCTGCAACAACAACGTTTTGGGCTGCCAAGGCTGCATCAACAGTAGTTATAATAAATTGCTCAGTAAAACCCTCAGTAGCTTGGGCGTTGTGAAGTTCACAACACATTGAAGATCTCTTTAGATCTGCACAGAATACTAGAAATTCGGCTGCCTCATTAATAAAGTTTTGATTATTTGCTAAAACACTAAACTTCTCTCTTTTTTCTTTATCTGTAATCCTTATGATTGAAAAACCTTGAAGAAAGCTTGAACTTGCTGCTGCTTGTCCAGCAGATAGAATCTGGTTCAATAAATTTTTATCGATTTTTTTATTCTTAAACTTTCTTATTGATCTATGTGATTTTAATAATTCGATGGTTTCATTCATAGTAATGCCTTAAAAGATATTTAAATTATAGTATGTTACAACTTAATCTATATTTATGTATACTCCATATTAAATTAATTAAGAGGGAAAAATGAAGTTTTATTATGCGCCAATGTCATGTGCTTTTGCTACCCACGTAGTACTAGAGGACGCAGAAGCAAAATATGAGGCGATAAAAATTGATTTGAAAAAAGGTGACCAACAAAGGCCTGAGTTTTTAAAAATTAATCCTAAAGGTAGAGTTCCTGCATTGGTCACGGAAAAAGGTATTTTAACTGAAAATCCTGCGATTATGTATTATATATGTCAGTTATTTCCTGAAAAAAAACTTGCGCCTACAGATCCTTATGAATTAGCTAAAGCTCAAGCCTTTAACATGTACTTGTCATCAACAGTTCACGTCGGGCATGCTCACAAACATCGTGGACACAGATGGACGAATGATGAAAGTGCATTAGCTTCATTAACTGCGAATGTTAAAAAGAATATGACTGACTATGCAGAATACATCGAAAATAATTTAATTAGTGGACCATGGGTTTTAGGCGATAACTATTCTATTTGTGATCCTTACCTTGCTTTAGTTACTCGTTGGTTTCGTGATGACGGCGTTGATTTGGCCCCTTTTCAAAAGATAAAAAATCATAATATAAAATTTCATGAAAGGGCAAACGTGAAAAAAGTTATGGAGTTACACCAATAACTATTTAATTATTTGTTCAATAGCTTTTCCTACTGTTTGAGTGTCAGCACTCCCAGCAAGGTCTTTTGTTCTGAGTTTTGGCTCAGATAAAGAATGTTTGATTGCATTTAAAATTTCATTTGAGGCATCGTCAAACCCAAAATGATTTAACATCATAGCTCCTGCCCAAATTTGTCCTATTGGGTTGGCAATACCTTTTCCTGCTATATCTGGCGCAGAGCCATGAACTGGTTCAAATAAAGACGGGTGATTATTCTCTGGATTGATATTACCTGATGGAGCTATTCCAATTGTGCCAGTGCATGCTGGACCCAAATCTGATAAAATATCACCAAACAAATTAGAAGCTACAATAACATCAAACTTATCTGGATTTAACACAAAATGAGCACAAAGAATATCTATATGGTACTGATCAGTTTTTATGTCTGGGTAGGATTTTGACATTTTTTCAAAAAGTTCATCCCAATAAGGCATTGTTATTGAGATACCATTAGATTTTGTTGCAGACGTCAAATGCTTTGATTTTCTTTTTTGTGCGAGTTTAAACGCAAAGTCCAAAACTCTTTCTATTCCTACTTTTGTCATTACAGTTTCCTGGACGACAAACTCTCTCTCAGTTCCTTCAAACATTTTGCCACCAATGGAACTGTACTCTCCTTCTGTATTCTCTCTTACAATTAAAAAATCTATGTCACCTGGTTTTTTCCCACTTAGTGGTGAAGGCACGCCAGGCATTAATTTTACAGGCCTTAAGTTTATATATTGATCAAATTCTCTCCTAAATTTTAAAAGAGAACCCCAAAGTGATATGTGGTCTGGAACCTTTTCCGGCCATCCAACTGCTCCAAAAAATATAGCATCATGTGAAGACAATTTTTCTTTCCAATCCTCTGGCAACATAGCGCCGTGCTTTTCATAGTAGTCTACTGATGAAAAATCGTAGTTTTTAAACTCAAGATTAATGCCGTATTTAGAACTTACAGCCTCTAGGCATCTAATGCCTTCTGGCATAACTTCTTTACCAATACCATCTCCTTCTATAACAGCTATTGAGTATTTATTTTTACGCATAAAATTTTATTTTTATTCAGACAAATTTAAAATTTAGCTTAGAGTATTATTTGTTATTTATATATTAAATTTTATAAATTTGGATTTTTTTATGGGAACTGTCAAATGGGGAATTTTAGGCGCTGCTAAGATTGCAAGGGAACAAGTTATACCTGCAATGAAAAAAAGTAAAAATACTGAACTATATGCAATTGCTTCAAGGGAAATATCAAAAGCTGAAGATTTCTGTCATAAATTTTCAATAACAAAAGCTTATGATGATTATAACAAATTAATTTCTGATCCAAATATAGATGCAGTTTATATCCCACTCCCAAATCATTTGCATGTTCCCTTTTCTATAAATGCACTTAAAGCTGGAAAGCATGTACTGTGTGAAAAACCAATTTCTATTACTTCAGATGAAATATTTGAACTAATTGAAGTGCAAAAAGAGACAAAAAAAATTGTTTCAGAAGCATTTATGGTTCGCTTCCATCCTCAATGGACTGAAACTAAAAAGTTAATTCAAGATGGGGAGATAGGCAAGCTTAACGCTATACAAGGGATATTCAATTATTTTAATACTGATCCTAATAATATAAGAAATGATGTAAGAATTGGTGGTGGGGGTATATTGGACATTGGTGTCTATCCGATTGTAACAAGTAGATTTATTACAGATTCTGAGCCTGATGAACTTATTTCTTTGGTAGAAACTGATCCAAATTTTGAAACTGATATTCTTGCTTCTGCGATTTTAAAATTTGGAAATGTTCAAATGTCATTTACTTGCTCAACACAAAGTCACTTAATGCAGCACATGCGATTTATTGGAACCAAAGGAAGACTTGAATTACCTGTGCCTTTTAATCCAATAGCTGATCAAGAAAGTGAAATTCATTTGTGGCAGAATGTTAATCATCCCTCACAAAATCCAAAGGTCATTAAAATAGAGAAATCTGATCAGTATACCAATCAAGTTGATCAAATAAATAATGCAATTTTGAATGGTACTGCATTTCCCTATTCTTTAGAAGACTCTCTAAAAAATATGAAGATAATTGATTCAATATTTAGATCATCAAATTCAAGAAAATGGGAAATTGTTTAGGAGAATTAAATTATGGATTTAAAATTTTACACTCTTGATGTTTTTTCGGATAAAGTTTTTGGTGGTAATCCTTTAGCCATATTTCCTGAAGCTGATTTGCTGTCTGATGATATAATGCAAAGTATAGCGTCAGAGATTAATTATTCCGAAACTGTTTTTATTCAAAAGCCTATTTCAGAAAAAAACTCAGCTAAAGTAAAAATTTTTACTCCTAAAAATGAATTGCCATTTGCTGGTCACCCCAATGTAGGAGCAGGTTATTTTCTTATTCAACACCCACAATTTATTCAAGGCTATTATTCAAAAGAAAAAATGATTTTTGAAGAACTTGCTGGACTAGTTTACGTTTCACCACTATATGCTGGACAGAATGTTACAGGAGCTGAGATAGAAGCGCCCAGTAAGTTTAATACATCAATTTCAATTCCAAGTTCTGTAATTTCGCGTTGTATTGAAATAGATGAGAAGTTTTTAGTCTCTGCTGACCCTCCTGTAGTTGCAGGTGTTGGCCTCGATTTTGTTATTGCTGAAGTTGAGAGTTATGAGATTTTAAAAAAGGCTCGATGTAATATTTCTGCTTTTGAGGAAACTGATAAGGATTACTCTTATGGTGATGATTTTTTTTCATTAATGATATTTGCTAACAACGTCGGTAAAAATATCGTTGCAAGAGTTTTTGCACCCCTTTCTGGAATAGTTGAGGACGCAGCAACTGGAAGTGCTTGTGGCGCACTTGGTGCTTTGCTTGCATCTAGAAATAATCTGCAAACTGGAAAAATTGATTTTGACATAGACCAAGGTGAAAGTATAGGACGTCCCAGCTACATTAATGTTAGTGTGATAAAGGAACAAGGAGAGGTCATCAAAACTTCTATATCCGGGAAGTGCGTTTTAGTATCAGAGGGTACTTTTTTTATTTAAAATTTAAATATTGGCTTGCAAATATAATATATATTAAATACAGTACTAATATAGTACTGTATTTAATATACTACTTAAAGCAGACTTACCGCCTGCTTTGATTATGGGTGGCAACTATTCTCCTTACTCAGTTGTTTAAAAAATTGCCATCCATAATCTTAAATTTAACATTCTAATAAAAATGTTATTACTTTTCATTCAACCAGTCATCAATAAGTCTTCTGGCGATTGAGATTTTTCTTGGCAGAAATTTATTCTGATCGTGAAAATTTAATAACTCACCTTTAGTAAACCATCTTACATCCTCAATTTCAGATTTGTTAATTTTTATTTTAGTAGATGTAGCTTCAGCAAAAAAACCTAACATTAATGATGATGGAAAAGGCCAAGGCTGAGATGAATGGTATTTAATTTTATGAACTTTTATTCCTGCTTCTTCATATGCCTCACGTGCTACAGCATTTTCTAGAGTTTCACCAGGCTCAACAAAGCCAGCTAAAGTTGAATACATACCTTTAGGCCAAATTGTTTGCCTACCTAGTAAAGTTTTATTATTATTATGTATTAACATAATTACAGCTGGGTCCATTCTTGGAAATTGAATATAGGCGCAATGCTTTTGGGAACAATTTATTTGATGGCCAGCATTTGAAACCAATGTTTTTGCTCCACAAGTATTACAAAACTTATTTTGTTTATGCCAATTTGAAATAGCTATCGCATAAGCAGCTAATGAACCTTTGAATTTATCTAATTTGGGGCTTGCATCTCTTAGGCTTCTAAATTCACCAAACGATTGCATTATTGAATTTATTTTCTTTTGAGTGGAATTAGAAAAATCAATGCATAAAAAAATTTCATTTACTGTAGATTTATTTCTTGATCCCAAAAGTATTTTCAAATTTTGATTTTCTATGAATTCTTCAAAATCGTATAAATTAGGAAATAAAATACTTGTAAAATTTTCCTGACTTTTTATTGCACGTTCAAATAAAATACTTGAATTCCAAACTGGAACAATCTTTACATTTTTTTTATTTAATTTTTCAAACCAGTTTAGATCATTCCTATAATCTGTCATTCTATCAAGATTATCATATCCGAAATAGTTTGGTTGTAATTTAGAAAAATCGCTTACATTAAAATTAACCATCTTAATTTAAATATTAACAGAAAAAAAAATATTGATGTCAAATTATCAAATTTTTGTTGAATTATATTTCTATTACCGAACCATTATCTACTAATTTTGATTTATAAAGATAATTAAAGTTTTTATCTAAATTATTAATTTTTGATTGAATTAAATTAATAAAATGTCGATTAATTTCCTTATGAGGTTGTCTTACAACTGTCAAAAAAGGAGCTAGACTCGATAGGATATTACTATCAAATGAAATGATTGAAATATTTTTACCAATACTTAGATTAAGCTCTCTGCATGCTTCAACAGCACTCATTGCAAAAGCATGAGAAGATATCAATAAAACAGTTAATTTTGGATTATTTAATAAAAGTTTTTTGATAATATCTTTAGTTTTCAATCTATTTTCAATATATCCATTTGCAAAATACTTTTTATTTATTTTTACGTTGTTAGATTGAAGAATTTTTAAGAAATAATGTTTTCGAAGAAAATAGTAATTATTCTTTGCATAAGAATCAATATATCCTATATCTGAATGTCCTTTTGAAAGTATAAATTTCAAAGCTAATAAATTACTATGCTCTATATCTTCGTCTATCCATGAATAATTTTTTTCATTTTTATTGCACCTTCCCCAAGTAATATATTGGACGTTATTTTTGTCTAAATAATCAATTCTTTCATCCTTTCTTTTTGTGTCATTTAAAAGGACTAACCTGACTTTATGATGTTTTATTAACTTTTCAAATGCCTCGATTTCCTCTTTTTTATTTTTTGCAAAGAGCATAATTACAGGTATATTAAGCGAATTTAAGTTTGAGTGAATATTTTCAATAAAATCGATTAGAGTAATTTTCTGCTCATAACTGTATGAAAGAGGTAATACTAATCCAACAGAAAATGTAATTCCCGAGGCAAGTGTTTTTGCATATATATTTGGTGCGTAGTTATGTTTTTTTGCTAATTCAATAATTCTTTTTTTTGTTTTTGCATTAACGTCTTTATAGTCACCTAAAGCCTTTGAAATAGTTGAAACTGGAACACCAATTTTTTTTGAAAATTCTTTAATATTCATAAAACTCTAATCTGCTTTCTTTTTTCTAATTAAATAATTTTTAAACATATACCAAGATGATTTAGGTATTCTTTTTTGATTTTTAAAATCAACGTATACAAGACCAAATCTCTTATCGTAACCAAATGACCACTCAAAATTATCTAAAAGAGACCAGGCAAAATAACCCTTAATTTTGATATTTGAAATTAATAAATTATAGACCTCTTTAAGATGCTTTGAATAATAACTTATTCTATTTTTATCTTCGATTTTCCCATTATCTATTGTATCTCTGTTAGCCATTCCGTTTTCAGTAATATATATTGGCAGATCATTTGTATAATTTTTAACAAAATCATTTATAACTAATCCCAATCCCTCAGGGTAAATTTCCCAACCCATGTCAGTTTTTGGTAGTTTCCCAGATATAACTTTAAACTGAAAATTTCTTTCTTTTGGATCGTTTTTAACAATTGCTCTTGTGTAGTAATTAATTCCTATCCAATCAATTTTTTTTGAAATAATTTTCAAATCATTATCATAATTATTTGGCAAAAATGGCCTTAAAATCTTTAATAATTCCTTAGGATACTGTCCCTTAAAGATTGCATCATCAAACCATTTATTATGAATTTGATCATAAAGTTGAGCTGCAAATTTATTCTCTTCAAAATTATTGTAAGGGACAACATGTGTTTTATTAAGAACAATTCCAACATTTTTATGTCCGTAATCCCTTATTTCCTGAAGTGAGCGTCCATGCGCAAGCAATATATTATGCATGGCTGAGGCTGTTGCCTCTATATTTTTTATACCGGGGGCATGCTCCCCCCAATAATAACTGAGCCAAGATACGCACCATGGTTCGTTAATTGTTGCAATTGAGAACAGTCTATCACCAAATTTATTCATAATAAGATTTGTATATTCAGTAAATTTATGAATAGTTTCACTGTTTAACCATCCACCATTATCATCAAGATATTTTGGTAAATCCCAATGGTATAGTGTTGCAAAAGGTCGTAAATTTCTCTCAAGCAATCCATCTAATAATCTATTATAAAAATCAATTCCTTCAGGATTAACTTTTCCATTATCATGAGGAAATAATCTTGGCCATGAAAAAGAAAATCTATAAGCTGAAAATCCTCCATTTTTAACCAAATCAAGATCATCTAGGTAATTCAATATATGTGAACATGCAATTTTTCCATTTTGCCCTTTAAATATTTTACCGGGTTTATTAGCAAAGGTATCCCAGTTACTAAGGCCACATTTCCCATATTTTTGACCCTCTATTTGGTAACTAGAGGTTGCTGTTCCAAATATAAAATCTGAAGGAAAAGAATTTATAATTTCAAAATCGCGCATAAATCTTATCTAAATCATACATAAAAGAAAAAATACAAGAGTTTAATTTGCTTGACAACGAAAACGTTTTCAATTCTAGATAATTTAGAGTATAATTTTAATTTTTATTTTGGGAGAAATTAATGAAAAAAATATTTATTGGCATAATTGCACTAAGTGCAATTTTATTAATCCCTATTAAAGGGGTATTTGCTGGAGGACATTATACTGGTCCGGACTTATCAGGTCAAAAAGTAGTTGTTTTTGGTCCATGGATGGCACCACAAGATGATGATTTCAGAGATGTTGTGTCTATTTTTGAAAAAGCTACTGGAGCAACAGTAGAATACGGTGGTTCAGACGAGTTTGAGCAAATTATCAATATTGATTGTAAAGCAGGCAATCCTGCAGACGTTGCAGTTTTCCCTCAACCTGGATTAGCAGCAAACATTGCAGCAACTGGATGTTTGTCTCCTCAAGGTGATGATGTAAAGCAAATGGTCTTAGATAATTATGCTGCAGGTCAATCATGGGTAGATCTTTCAACTTACGCAGATGAGAATGGTAAAGATCAATTTTATGGTATTTTTTATCGTGTGAGTGTTAAAAGTCTTGTTTGGTATTCACCAGATAACTTTGAAGATAATGGATATGAAATTCCACAAACAATGGAAGAGTTAGTTTCATTAACTGAAAAAATGGCTTCAGACGGAAACACTCCCTGGTGTATTGGTCTTGGATCAGGTGGAGCAACTGGATGGCCAGCTACTGACTGGATGGAAGATATAATGTTAAGAACCCATTCACCTGATGTTTATGATATGTGGGTTTCAAATGAAATGCCATTTAATGATCCAAGAGTTATTGAAGCAATGGATGTCTTTGGTTCATTTGCATTAAATGATAAATATGTGTCAGGTGGTACAAAAGCTGTAGCCACAACCGACTTCAGAGATAGTCCAAAAGGTTTATTTACTTCACCACCTAAGTGTATGATGCATAGACAAGCTAGTTTCATTCCTGCTTTCTTTCCTGAAGGTACAAAAGCCGGAGAAGATGTTGATTTTTTCTATTTCCCTGCATTTGCCTCTAAAGATCTAGGCAGACCAGTTCTCGGTGCTGGAACAGTTTTAACAGCTACAAATAATAAACCAGCTACAACTGAATTCATGAAATTTCTAATGCACCCCGAAGCACATGAAAGATTTATGGGTAAAGGAGGCTTCCTTACTCCTCACACTGGTGTTGATAAAGGTAAATATGCAAGTGATAGTTTTAGAGGCTTGCATGACATTTTAACAGGGGCAACTACTTTCAGGTTTGATGGATCAGATCTAATGCCTGGAGCAGTTGGTGCAGGCTCATTCTGGACTGGTATGGTAGACTACGTCAATGGTAAGTCAGCCAAGGATGTTGCTGATGCTATTCAAGCAAGTTGGGATGCAATAAAATAACAAAAATTCTATAAAAGGCGAGCAGTTTACTTGTTCGCCTTTTTTTATTATAAAACCCGAGTGAGTATTTATCAGTGAATATAATTTCTCTTATATCAACAGTCCTTGCTGGGATTTTTTTCTTTATTATTTATTTTCGATTATTCAACTTTATCCTCGATTATATAATAAAATATAAAATTATAAGTCATAGATATGAAAATTCCATAAGATCCATAATTTTTATTGCACCAGCTTTTTTGGTGCTTTTTACTTTTATTTTGTTTCCAGTATTTGAAACTATTAGATTAAGTTTTTATGATAAATTTGGTCGTGAATTTATTGGTTTTGAAAATTATTTATGGGCGATTAAAGACAATGAATTTAGAAGAAGTATTCTTAACAATTTAGGTTGGTTATTGATAGTTCCAACATTAAGTACCTTTTTTGGTTTAGTTATAGCGAACCTAACTGATCGAATATGGTGGGGAACAATAGCAAAATCTATAATCTTTATGCCAATGGCCATATCATTTGTTGGGGCAGGAGTGATTTGGAAGTTTATATATGATTACAGAGGAATTGATGATCAGCAAATTGGACTGCTAAATGCTATAGTAGTATCTTTTGGTCTGGAGCCTCAGGCATGGCTTACGATACCTATTTGGAATAATCTTTTTCTTATGGCCATCATGATATGGATACAAACTGGGCTGGCTTTAGTGATATTCAGTGCTGCTTTGAGAGGAATTCCAAAGGAAACTCTTGAGGCCGCGAGAATTGATGGGGCTAGTGAATTTCGAATCTTTTGGTCAATAATTATACCATTTCTTGAACAAACAATCTTAGTAATTTGGACAATAATTACAATTTTAGTCTTAAAAGTTTTTGACATTATCTATGCTATGACAAATGGACAATGGCAGACAGAGGTTTTGGCTAATTTAATGTACGATTGGATGTTTAGAGGTGGTGGAGACAGTGGAAGAGGTAGTGTACTAGCATTTTGTATTATGATTGGCGTTATTCCAATTCTTGCCTGGAATTTATACAGACACAGAAATGAGCAAAGCACATGAAGATAAAATTTAATATATCATCAATTCTTGCTCAATTACTTTTGCTTTCATTTGTAATTGTTTGGATAGCTCCAACATTTGGTCTTTTTATAAGTTCTTTTAGAGACAAAGATAAACTTGCTATTAGTGGCTGGTGGACTTCATTAACTACTGTTCAAGTTAATGAAATTTATAGAACCAAAGGTAAAGAGGGTCAGGTTCAGGAAGGCAACTATTTTATTATTCGAGATAATTTTTTCAATGATGCTAAAGGCAAAAAAGTAATTAATTTCGGTGTAACATCAAAAAAAATCAATGAGTTTATCGTTGGCAATACAGCAATATTAAAAGATAAATCTGAAATTAAAGTTTTTGAAAATGGTGACTACGAATGGAAATCAAAAAAAGAATTTACAAAAAAGAAAGGAAGAAGAGTATTTGTAACTGCTTCATCTCCTCCTAGTTTTACTTTTGAGAATTACAAAGAAGTGTTATTTAAAGAGGGATTAGGTCAGGCATTTTTAAATACAATTGTTGTAGCTTTACCATCAACCTTAATACCATTAACAATATGCTCTTTTTTTGCATATGCTTTGGCATGGATGAAGTTTTTTGGACGAGATATTTTATTAGCAAGCATAATTGCATCACTTGTTGTACCTTTACAGATGTCTCTTATTCCAATACTTACAATTTATAATGATTTTGGAGCCCTTTTTGGTGTAGCAGCGAAATCCTTTCCTGGTATTTGGATGGCGCATACTGGATTTGGTTTGGCTTCAACAACATTTCTTTTGTGGAACTTTTTAAAATCTTTGCCCAATGAAATGATGGAAGCTGCAAAAGTTGATGGAGCAACACATTACGATGTTTTTACTAAAATAGTTTTACCATTATCAATTCCAGCTTTTGCATCAATTTTCATACTTCAGTTTCTTTGGGTATGGAATGACCTGTTAGTAGGATTAGTTTTTCTAGATAAACATCCGAGTGAAATAATTCTTACTGCTAAGCTCAAAGAATTATTAGGATCAAGAGGAGAAAATTGGGAAATTTTAACAACGGGTGCTTTTATATCCATGACTGTTCCGTTGTTCATTTTTTTCTCTTTGCAAAGATATTTTATAAGGGGACTGGTTGCAGGATCGGTGAAAGGATAAATATGAAAAAAATTGTTTTAATTGGCGCGGGAAGTCAAAATTTTGGTTTAGGTGTAATTGGAGATATTTTTAAATCAAAAACTTTAGAAGGTTCAAAAATAGTACTCCATGATATTAATGGTGAAAGTTTAAAGTTAACTCATAAAATAGCAGATGATTTTAAAGATAAATTAAATATTAATGTAGAAATCAGTTCCACAACTTCCAGGCAAGAAGCTTTAAAAAATGCAGATTTTTGTATTATATCTATTGAAGTAGGTCACAGATTTAATTTATGGGACCAAGATTGGAAAATTCCACTTCAGTACGGAATTAAACAAGTTTATGGTGAGAATGGTGGCCCGGGCGGATTATTCCATGCTTTAAGAATTATACCTCCTATTTTAGATATTTGTGAAGATATAAGTTCAATATGCCCAGAAGCATTCGTTTTTAATTACTCAAATCCCATGCAAAGAATTTGTCATGCTGTGACAACAAAATTTCCTGAACTAAAATTTATTGGTCTATGTCATGAAATAGCATCAATGGAAAGGCAATTGCCAGATTTAATGAAGACAGATTTTTCAAATATTAATTTCAGGGCTGGTGGTCTTAATCATTTTAGTGTTCTTCTCAATGTTAATTATAAAGATACAGGTGAAGATGGATATCCTATTATAAGAAAAAATTTTGATGATTATTACTCAGATCTTGTAAATCAACATGAAGGATTTAAATCTAAGCCTGGTGCTGAAAGAGGAGTGTTTAAGAAATTATTTCAAGAATACAAATATTTACCTATAACTACTGATAGCCACTTAGGTGAATACCTTCAATGGGCTTACAGCGTTGCAGATCATGATGCGATTTTAGATTTCTATGATAATTACAAAGTGAAGTGTTTAAATTTTTACAAAGATGCTGAACATTATAATCATTTTTTCGATTTAAATAATTCAGAAACTCACGAGAGGGTAATACCCATTATCGAAGCAATTATTGGAGATACTGGCTTAGAAGAATCAGCAGTAAACATTCCAAATAATGAATATATTAATTGTTTACCTGACAGAATAGTAGTTGAAGTACCTGCAAAAATTAATAATCAAGGTATTCATGGTATAACTCTTGAGAATTATCCAAAGGGATTCGGTAATCTTTTAAATTCTCAAGTTGGTGTTATCCAGTTAACTACTGAAGCAATACTCAGTAAATCCAAACATTTTGCATATTTAGCTTTACTAGCTGACCCAGTAGTTGATAATGCTATTGCAGCGGAAAAACTTTTAGATAATATTATTGAAAAACAAAGTGAATTTTTAGGTTATTTGAATTAGAGGAAAAAATGTCTGAAATAAATATAAAAAAAATTAATAAATATTATGGTAGCAACCATATTATTAAAGACGTTTCATTAGATATAAAAAGTCAATCTTTTACAGTTTTAGTTGGTCCAAGTGGATGTGGTAAATCTACAATCCTTAGAATGATTGCAGGTTTAGAAGATATTAATTCAGGTACAATTGCTATTGATGGTACTGTAGTAAATGATCTAGCCCCTAAACAAAGAAACATCGCGATGGTTTTTCAGTCATATGCTTTATATCCCCATATGACTGTATTTAACAATATGGCTTTTGGCTTAAAATTAGAGAAACGATCAAAAGATGAGATAGAAGAACGTGTTCATGAAGCTGCTAAAATATTACAAATAGAAGATTACCTCCAGAGAAAACCTAAGCAGTTATCTGGTGGTCAAAGACAACGAGTAGCAATTGGAAGAGCTATAACAAGAAAACCAAAAGTATTTTTATTTGATGAGCCTCTTTCTAACCTTGATGCTGCTCTAAGAGTGCAAATGAGAGTTGAATTAGCAAAACTTCACGATCAACTTGATGCAACTATGATTTATGTAACCCATGACCAAACTGAGGCTATGACAATGGCAGATGAAATTGTTGTATTAGATCAAGGTATAATTTCACAATCTGGTGGTCCGATGCAGCTTTACAATAACCCTAGTAATTTATTTGTAGGTGGCTTTATAGGCTCTCCAAAAATGAATTTTATCAATACAAAAATTCTTAGCAGTAATTCTAAAGGTACAAAAGTTGATTTATTTGGGTCCTCAGATATTGTTATACCTAAAACATCGAAAACTTCTAGCTCAGGTGACCAAGTTACACTTGGTGTTAGACCTGAACATTTATTGGTAAATAAAAAATCATCTTCCTCTTGGGAGAGTAAAGTTTTTGTTGTTGAAAAACTTGGGTCAGGAACTTTTCTATATCTAGAAAAAGAGGGTGAACCACTAGTTGTTGAAACTGAAGGAGACTCAAAAATAAAAGTAGGAGATTCTGTTAAAGTGGGCTTTGATCCTGATAAGTGCCATTTGTTTGATAGTTCGAATAATTCATTTACTTGATTTTATAGCTTCAATGCCTGGAAGTTTTTTCCCTTCAAGCCACTCTAAGAAAGCTCCTCCCGCTGACGACACATAAGAAAATTGTTGAGTTACTTTCACTGAATTTAGAGCTGAGACGGTATCACCTCCACCAGCAACTGAAATGCATTTTTCTAGTAAGGTATTTTGACCAGTATATTTAGCTAGTAAATTCGTTGAATTGTCAAATGGCTTAATTTCAAATGCACCCAGTGGACCATTCCATAAAATAGTTTTACTTGAATTAATTGCCTGTTTGAAAAGTTCAATTGATTTTTGACCAACATCTAAAATCATTTGGTTTGAAGGGCATTCATCATAATTTGATGTATTTGTTTTAATATTTTTTTCTAATTTATTTGCTGTAATAATATCTACCGGTAAAAGGATATTACAATTGTTTTGCTTGCTAAAAGTGAGTATCTCATTTGCCGTATCTTTTAAATCAGGCTCATATAGTGAATTTCCCATAGGTGCTCCTTTAGCAAACAGGAATGTATTAGCCATTCCACCACCAATTATAATGCTATCCAATTTCAATACTAAATTTTTTAGGACTGAGATTTTAGTAGATACTTTAGAACCTCCAATAATTGCTAGTGATGGCTTAGATGGATTTTCTAAAGTTCTATTTAAAGCTGAAATCTCTTCACACAACATTGGGCCAAAGTATGATGGCAAAAAGTTTGTAATAGAATGTGTTGATGAATGAGCTCTATGACAGCAGGAAAATGCATCATTTACATAAATATCCCCAAGACTTGATAGTTTTTCGGCAAATATTGTATCATCTTCTTCTTCCTCAGGATGAAACCTAATATTCTCACAAAGCAGTATTTGATTATTTTTTAATCTCTTTGAACCTTCAATTGCTGAAGTGGAAATTGGATTACTTGAAAATATAATTTCTTTATTTAAATATTTTTTAAGGGGTTTTAAAAGTATTCTATTAGAAAGTGATAAGTCTTCTTTACCTTTAGGCCTGCCCAAATGTGTGATTATAATTATTTTAGCATTTTTTTTAAGAAGCTTGGAAACCCCGCTGCAAAATCTTTCTATTCTGGTTTCATCTGAAATTTTATTATTATTTATAGGAACATTAAGATCTGCTCTAATAAGTAATCTTTTATTGCGAGTGTCAATATTTAGTATTGATTTATCTTCCATTAAACTTCCTTAAAACATAATATAGGTATTAATTAATATTGCTTTGCATGGCAGACACTAGATTTGTATATCTTGTATCTTTCCAAAATGCATTTATTGCATTTTCAAAAATATTTTTTTCTCCAACTAATACAACTAATTTTTTACCTCTTGTAATAGCTGTATAAAGTAAATTTCTTGATAGCATATGAATATGCTCACTATTTATAGGTATAATTACAGCAGAGTATTCAGAACCTTGGCTTTTATGAATTGAAATTGCATAAGCTAAATCAAGGTCATACAAATCTAAACCTGAGTATTCAACTTCCCGATTATCAAAATTAACTATAATTTTATTTTCAATTTTTTTACTTACATGTCCTATGTCACCATTCATTACCATTAAGTCATAGTTATTTGAGGTTTGTATTACTTTATCACCACCAAATAATTTTAAGCTTTTATCTTTCCTTTCAAATAACAATTCACTGTTGCTGGTAAGTTTTTGTTGTATGTCATAATTAAGAAATTTTATTCCAACATTGCCCTTATGCATGGGTGATAATATCTGGATGCTCTCTTGTGTATTTTTAAGTAATGTAGGCACCTTTTCAAAAAATAAATTTAAAATTAAATTTTTTTGATTGGATTTATTACATTCAATAAAAATAAAGTCACTATTTTTAAAGTCAGTTTCCATAGAAGGCAACTTACCTGTAATAATTGATCGTGAAGCTTTAATTATATTACTGAGATTATCTTGTCTAAAATTACCAGAAAGTTTTGAAATATTGACCTTTTTTGACTCAATCATATCTTTAAATGGTTGACCAGGACCAATAGGTGGCAATTGATCAGCGTCTCCTACTAAAATGATATTTGATCCATTGGGAATGCTTTGTATAAGTTCAAGGAAAAGATTTATATCCACCATTGAGGCTTCATCAATAATTATTGTATCGTATTTTTGCTTCAGTTTGTTTCTAATGACAGTTAAATGCATATGAATAGTTGTTGGTTCTAGAGAACGCAGTTCTTTATACTCTGTTAATCTTTTGGCAGCTCTTCCAGTTGGAGCACAAATAACTATTTTTTTGCCTATTTTTCTTAAGCTTTCGACTAGTCCTACTATTAATGTACTTTTTCCTGAACCTGGACCTCCAGTAATTATTGAAAAAGATTGTTTTAAAGATCTATTTATTGAAAGGATTTGTTCTTTTGATAATTTTATTTTTTCGGGCATACTTAAGTCTTTTTTGCGAAGCAAGTTAGAAATTTTTGGTTTTATAAAATTTTTCTGTAATCGAATTATTTCGTCTACTATTGACTTGTCTCTTTGGTAAGAAAACTTTGAGCTCAATACTTTTTTATCAAAACGAAAATCTCTGAAAAATAAACTATCTTCTTCATCTAAATAATTTTGTATTTTTTCAATACTTAAATTTGAGAGCCTAGAGGCTTCTTCTTTAACTTTAACTTCAGGCGCACATGTATGTCCTCTTCTATCTTCAGTTTGAGACAACCAAAATCTTGAGGCTGCAATTGCAAACTCTTTTTCTGTAGGTTTTAAACTGAGTCTTTTGTAAATATTATTTAGTTGTTCAAAGTTTACTCTTGGTATGTATCCTAGTAAATCTGAAGGATTGCTGTTAATTAAAGATATTAGTCCATCTTTAGAATTGTCTTGAAAGTACTTAATTTGAGAATTAGTAAAACTTAACTCCTTAAGAATTACTTCTAAGATAATTTCATCTGTTTTTATTTTCCATGTTATGGAAATGGTGCTAGCTATCTTATGAGATAAATTTAATCTATCTTCAATTGTTTTGGCATCCAAAGAAAGCAATTGTAATGAAAAATCTGGGTGATTAATTATTTTATTGCTATTCTCGTTGCCAATTCCAGGAAATCTAAATCCAGCAAGAACTTGCTGCAAACCATTTAAGGGAGGTTTTTCTAAAAAAATTATTTCATTTTTAGATTTTACAATTTTCTTTTTTTTGTCTATTAGCTCAGTAATATACCAACCTAATTTTAATTTGATTTTTTCATCAATAGTAAGTGGTATATTTTGTTCAGAAAATATTTTTGTATTTCCATCATAATAAAATAAATCAAGAATTTTTTTTGTATCAGTTTTTTTATAAGTTTTGAATTTAACCACTTGGCTCTTAGAGCATTTTGGGCATTTACTATCTTTTTGCTTAAAGTCGTAAAATTTAGTGTCGCAATGCAAACACTTAATTTTTTTTCCCCAAATATTCATAAATATTTTAAATTGTTATTTTATATAATTTTTTGACTTTTCTAGATAATATCATACAAAAATATTTATTATTTATAATTTTAAACTAAAGGTAGCAAATAATGAACTTGTCAAAATTCTATATAGATGGTAATTGGGTTGATCCTATTGAACCAAATTCAATTCCTGTCATAAATCCAGCTTCAGAAGAGAGCATAGGAAATGTAAGTATTGGTTCAAAAGAGGATGTTGATAAAGCGGTACAAGCGGCACGAAATGCTTTTCAAAGTTTTTCAAAAACATTGGTTTCAGAAAGAGTTGAGTTACTAACTGAAATAAGAAATATCTATAAAAAGAGGTTTGATGATATTGCTACTGCTATTCAAACTGAAATGGGTGCGCCAAATAGTTTAGCAAGAGGAAGTCAAGCAACTGTTGGATTGTCTCACTTGAAAACTGCTATAAGAGTTTTAGAAAACCATAAATTTGAATATAAACACGGAAGTTATATTGTGCGACATGAGCCAATAGGAGTTTGTGGGTTAATAACTCCTTGGAATTGGCCAATAAATCAGGTTGTTTCAAAGTTAGCTCCATGTTTAGCTTCAGGGTGTACTGCTGTATTAAAGCCAAGTGAAATTGCTCCACTATCTTCAATGGTTATAGCAGAAATTTTCCATGAGGCTGGTGTTCCTAAAGGAGTGTTTAATTTAGTTAATGGGCTAGGTCCTGTCGTTGGAGAGGCAATGTCTAACCATGTTGGAATAGACATGATGTCATTTACTGGATCAACCAGGGGAGGAATTGCTGTTGCAAGAGCGTCTGCAAATTCTGTTAAAAGGGTTTGCCAAGAATTAGGCGGAAAATCTCCTAATATAATTTTAGATGATGAAAATTTTAAAATATCAGTATCTGAAGGTGTGAAGAGTTGTATGAGTAATACAGGACAGTCTTGTAATGCACCAACTAGAATGCTTGTTCCAAAAAAACGTTATGATGAAGCATTAGAAATTGCTATTGAGGCAAATAACAAAATTGTTACTGGCGATCCTGGTTCAGATAAGACTGATATAGGGCCACTTGTTAGTGAAACACAATATATTAAAGTTCAAAAGCTTATTCAAAGTGGGCTTGATAATGGTGCAAATTTAATATCTGGTGGTTTGGGTAAACCTCAAGGTTTAGAGACTGGATATTATGTTAAACCAACTATATTCGGTGGTGTTTCAAACGATATGGAAATTGCTAGAGAAGAAATTTTTGGCCCTGTTTTATCTATTATTACATATAATGATTTTGAAGATGCCATTGATATTGCAAATGATACAGAATATGGACTAGCCGCGTATGTTTCTGGAGCAGATCCCAATGAATTAATGAAATACGCAAGAGAGCTAAACGCTGGACAAATACATTTAAACTATGGGAGTGCAGGATCTGATGCACCCTTTGGAGGATACAAACAATCTGGGAATGGAAGAGAGAAGGCTGAATGGGGTTTAGAGGAATATCTTGAGGTGAAAGCTATTATGGGTAAATGATCATTTAATGGATAAGTATGACTTCATAATTGTTGGGGCAGGATCAGCTGGATGTGTTTTAGCAGATAAACTCAGTGCTTCTGGTAAAAATAAAGTGTTACTAATAGAAGCTGGCCCAGATGACAGAAGCTTCTGGGTTAATACACCAATTGGTTATGGAATTCTTTTTACTCACCAAAAATATAATTGGTCATACCTCTCAGAAAAAGAAACTGAATTAAACAACAGAAAAGTTTTTACTCCAAGAGGTAAAGTAATTGGTGGATCTAGTTCGATTAATGCAATGGTTTATCACAGAGGTCACAAATCTGATTATGATGATTGGTCTAAATTTACTTCTGAGGAATGGAATTATAAATCTTTATTAACCTATTTTAATGAATATGAAAATTTTTCATTTAGTGACGATTATATTTCTAAAAATAATATAAAAGTTAATACTTTGAGCATTACCAATCCATGGAAAGATTATCATCCTCTTAAAAAATATTTTTTGGACGCGTGTTCACAGTTACAGTTTTCCAACAGTCAAAATGGATATTTCGAGGGTGATGGAGTTGGTCCCTATCTAATAACAACCAAAGGAGGAAAGCGTCATTCAAGTGCAAAGGCTTTTTTAAATCCATCAAAATCAAGATCTAATTTAACTATATTAACAAATTCAATTGTAAAAAAAATTAATTTTAGCAATAAAAAAGCAATTTCAGTAACTTGTGACCTTCAAAGTTTTCTTGGTAAAGAAGAAAAAGTAATTAAGGCTAGTAAAGAAATAATAATATGTGCAGGTGCTATTAATACACCACAATTGCTTCAAATATCAGGTATTGGCCCAAAAATATTATTAGATAAATTTGGTATAAATACTGTCATCGATCAACCAAATGTAGGAAAACATCTACAAGATCATGTTGGTGTAAACTATTATTATAAGTCCAAGATACCAACCCTAAATCAAGTCTTAGGAAGTTGGCCTGGAAGAATTTCTTCAGCTTTGAAATATGCACTATTTAACTCAGGTGCATTTTCACTAAGTGTAAACCAAATTGGTGGTTTAGTAAAAACATCTAAGTCAGAAAAAAATCCAAATATTCAATTATATCTTAACCCAGTAACATACAGTATTAGGGAAGGGAATAAGAGACCATTATTAAAAACTGATACACATCCAGGCTTTATTTTAAGTTTCAATCCCTGCAGGCCAACAAGTAGAGGTGAAATTAACATATGTTCTCCTAATATTTATGACGAACCAAAGATTAATTATAATTACTTAACTGATAAAGCTGACCTAGATGATATAGTCAAAGGAGCAAGATTAATAGAGCAAATGGAAAAGACAGAAGCTATAAAGAGTTTGTTACTTGAAAAACCAAATACTAGTTTATCTTCTATGAACGATAATGAAATAATTGATGACTTTAAAGAGAGGGCTTCAACTATTTATCATCCGTCTTGCACCTGCAGGATGGGAAACGATCCTAAATCTTCAGTTGTTGATAAAAACTTATTGGTTCATGGTGTCAGTGGCTTGCGAGTTGTAGACGCTTCAATTTTTCCAAATATAACTTCTGCAAATACTAATGCTCCCACTATAATGGTCGCTCATAAGGCATCAGAGATGATTAATTCTAGATTTAATTAGAGAAGTTTTTAAGATTTATATTAATTAAATTTGCATCAACTTTTTAAACGCTCTAATTGGTCAATCATTATTGTTTTTGAGAGTATTTTTCCTCTGGTGAGATTGAAGTATGGATTTAAATCTGGATCAGAGCCATTCATAAATAACTCTTTTACTTTATTTTCTGCCTCGAATGGATTTTTTACGTTTTTGTCATCTAAAATATAATCGCCATACCTTTTTGTAGATGAACCATAATCCATATCATAAACTACGTGATATTTAATTTTAAATCTCAATTTTTGCCTTTAGTTTTCTCAACAAACATAGAAAAGTTTCTATTATTTTTAACAAACATTCAATGATTGAATTTATAAAATGGTTTTATTTTTCTAGTAGTTATTTTCCTTTGCTTTAATTAAGTTAAGCAATGATGTATTAAGTGGCGTGCTGATTTTCAATTTAGATCCAATTCTTACTACTTCACCATTCAATGAATCTATTTCAGTTTTCTTTTTTAATAAAACATCTTGCAGCATTGAGGGTTTATGTTCTCCATGTTCTTTGCATGATAATTTTATATTGTTAGCTATATTCATTTCATTAATTTTAATACCGAATGCCTTTCCAATTGTACATGTTTCCTTTGCTACATTGAGGGCAAATTTCTTAAGGTATTTATTATTTTCAATAGTTTTTGGAGTGATTTCTAAAAGCGCACAAATAGTATTCATTGCAGTATTAAAGGCTACTTTATCCCAAATTACATCATCGACATTCGTATTAACTTTAGAATGAAGACCAGACAACTCAAATTGCTCTGCAATTTGTTTAACAAAACTATCATTTTTAGAATCACCTGACTTAAACTGACTAAGATGTGAACCAAAGGAGGAGACCTCCCTAATCCCATTTAAATCAGCAGGAGCCATTGTTGTTCCATAAATAATTTTAGATCTATCAGCGAAAACTAATAGTTTTTCAAGATTTCCTAAACCATTTTGTAGCGACATTAAATAGGTGTCTTTATCTATGTTTACTTTAAACGTGTTCAAAGCTTCAATTGTATTATTTGTTTTGGTGAAAACTATAATAACTTCAAATCTACACCTTTCTTTAATGTGAAGTATTTCAGGATAAACTGTAAATCTTCCAAGATCTAAATTTAGGCATATACCTTTATCAACAAGAAGTTTCTTTTTATTGTAATCTCTAACAATTAAGTTCACGTCGTGCCCCAATCTTTTTAGAAGGCCTCCATATAAAATACCCATTGCTCCAGCACCAAGGATGCCAATCTTCAATTGAAACTCCATTTAAATAAAAACTATAGTCAATATAAACCTTAAAAGAAAATTAGATACAGATTTGTATTAAATTTGTTGACCATTTGCTGTTTTTATGTATGCTAATTTTTTGAAATTTTATTTGAAAATTCAATAGACTTTTATTGAAAATCATACTCATTTATGGAAATAAGAAACTGGCAGCAAAAAATAATTGATGACTTCCCATCAATTGTTAAAGACAATAGAAGGTTCATCCTTAAAGCGCCAACAGGTGCGGGCAAAACTTATTTAGCAAGTGAGTTAATAAAGAGATTTTACAATAGAAAAAAAGTAATAGTTTTATGTCACAGATTAGTACTCTTAGAGCAGCTTGAAAAGGCTCTTCAAAAGGAACATAAAATTAGAAAACTTGCTGTTTCTGAAACTAGTATAGCTTTTGACGGTTATGATATTTTACTATCAACAAATATGCGTGCTAAAGAAATTATTGCTGAAGCTATACCGATGGCAGATTTGGTAATTGTTGATGAGGCGCACAGAATATCACCGAATGGTAGGGGATATAAAGCTATTATTGATAACTTTCGTGAGAATTCTAAAGACAACGCACGATTTATGGGATTGACTGCTTCTCCTGAAAGAAGAACAGGTGACCAAAGAGACCAGTTGCACTTAGCCTTTGATACTATTATTGATTGTGCTGACATTCAAAATCTAATAGATGAAAAAATTTTAGTACCACCTATTTATAAACCATATTTTGTGCATGATTTAGATCTAAAAGATATAGATATCAGTTCAGGCGATTTTCCTACAACTAAACTTGCTTCTGCAATAGTGAAATCTTCTATGATAGAATATTCAGTTTATATTTACAAAAAAGAAAGAGAACAAGTTAAACCAAAACCGATTAGTGCATGGTTTTGTCCTGACGTTTCAGTTGCAGAAGTTGCCGTCGAAAATATTGAAAAACAAGGTATTTCTTGTGCAATTGTAACTGCCCAAACACCTTTAGGTGAAAGAATGAACGTTTTGTCTGATCACGAACAAGGAAATATTGAAGCGGTTGTTTCTGTTGGTGTTTTGTTAGAAGGTTGGGATAATCCAAATTGTAATATAATTGTTCATTTAAGACCAACGCTATCAAAAGTATTATGGGGCCAATCTGTAGGCAGAGGTCTAAGATCCGCAAAAGATAAGTCCAAATGCATAGTTATTGACGTTAGTTCAAATTGGAGCACCTTTGGTCCTGTTGAAAAATTAAAATGGGAACTTTGGAGCCATAGAAGGTCTTATTTAAGATTTAAGAATAGATTTAATTGGTTAGCAGAACAATTAAATGGCATGGATGAAAATCAGGTTTACCTTCTATGCCAAAATCAATTACCTAATAAAATGAGATGTTCTTACATTTATAAAAAAAATACTTTAAGTGATGACGCGTGCCCAATGTGTGGAACCTTTGATGCTGTTGATATTCAAAGAGAGCAAATGCTTGACAGTACACAAACTGAGGCAGGACTACACCAACTATTCTTTGATAGAATTCCAAAAGTTTATGAGGAAATGAATTTAAGTATATGGAAAAGTCTTGGTAAAGCTGCTTGGAATAGTGCAAATGAAAAAGAAAAAATGTTTTTGGTTTTTTGCAAGGCCTTTGAAGTTGCTTCTGGAGAAGCAACTGCATCTGAAACAAGGTATTGGGATATTGCCCTTGAGGCAGAAACAAATATAAGAAAGTTTCTAGTTGAGAATGAAATTCAAATAGTTAAGCAAGATGAGTTTGAACTAGCAATGGTGGCGGATGGTTTGTCTTCAGGTAGGGTTATTGGTTCTTTAGTATCGAATTACGGCATATCTGTATGTGGTGGAATAATGCTTGAGAACTCGGAATTAGAAAATGAAAGAAAATACCAAAAAGCAATAAAAATTGCTGAAAGATTAACTATCATGGGTTGTTCCAACAGAGATGTTCTTCCATATTTTAATGCAAGTGATCACCTTGCATCAATTAAATGAGAATGAAAATGATAAATTCCTGTGATTCAATTTTGAATTTGTTAAAATTATCAATTTAAAATAAAGACTAGGTCCCCAAGGTTTGTATTGGTTCCACCAGTTTTAAATAATAATTTATTTTTATTTAAAAAATTATAACTATCATTTTTATGTAAAGATTTAATAGCATCAGAAATATTTATTTTTGAATTGGATGTGATTATAGCTCCAGCTGCGTCTGTTGGGCCATCCCGTCCATCAGTTCCAGCAGAGAGAATAGCCCACGGCTTTTTTTGATAGTAATTTTTATTCATTGATATGGCAAAACTTAGAGCAAGTTCTTGTGAGCGCCCGCCTTTACCATAACTATTTCTAACTGTAACTGTTGTTTCACCTCCAAAAATACTCAATGATTTATCTTTGTTTATTGTTTTTATGATAGAATCTGCAAGTTGAGAACCTATTAAAGATGCTTCACCTTGAAGTTTTTGACAAAATGAATTTACAAAATAATTTTCATTTTCAAAAAAAATTTTTGCAGCATTGACGCAGGTTTCATTATTTGCAAGTAAATAAGTTTTTATTTTTTCAAAAACTTTGTTGTCTTTTTTAAGAGGCAGTAAATTTTTATTTTTACCAACTTTTGCGATAAAGTCAGAAACAAACTTTATATTATTCAATTTGGCTTTGGTTAATATTTTCTGAACGTCTGAAAACTCATAAGGATCGGGTGCTGCCACTCCACTTGCAATCGTTTCTAGACTGTCATCCAAGACATCAGAGAATACAAATTGTGTAATTCCAGTAGGATATGCTTTTTGAGCAAGTCGACCACCCTTTAATCTTGAAAAAACTCTTCGAACAGCATTAACTTCAGTTATATCTAACCCACTTTCAAGTAATACTTTATTGATATATGTTTTTTCTTTAAGTGTTATTCCTTCTGGTGGAGCTGGTAATAAGGAAGAACCACCTCCACTTAGTAGTAGTATTAAATGATCTTTATCTGAGAGTTCTTCTAAAAACAATTCAACTTTTTTTGCAGCATTAAGACCTCTTTTATCTGGAAATGGGTGTCCAGTTGCAAGGCATGTAAAATTTTCAATAGGGCGAAAATTTTCATCATTTGTGACAACAATTCCAGTCTGAGATATATTCATATTAGCCATTTTCTCAGCCATGCTTGACGCAGCTTTACCTAAAGATAATATTTTTAGTTCTTTGTCTTTAGGTAATAATGACTTAATTTCATTTGAAAAAATTTTCTCAGGTGTTCCTGCTTCAACAGCATAAAAGAAAGCTGATTTTAATTGATTAACATGTTTAACTGAAATTGTCATTTAGTGGAATTTACAATATCAATTCCTTTGCCGCTATTAAAATAACTTTTTAAATTTTCAATTACTTTGAAACCCATTGCATTCCTTGCTTTAGAAGTAGCAGATCCTAAATGTGGTAATAAAACAACGTTCTTAGCCTTTAGAAGTTTCGGATTAATATCTGGCTCATTATTATATACGTCTAATCCTGCACCAGCAATTTGATCATTATTTAGAGCTTTGCAAAGACTGTTCTCTTCAATCAGTTCTCCACGGGCAGTATTAATAAGGAAAGTTGATTTTTTCATTAGTTGTAAAGATTTTTCATTTATTATATTTTTATTATTATTTCCTCCTGGACAGTGAAGGCTTATAAAGTCAGATTTCTCAAAAATTTCAGTAATTTTTTTCACTTGTTCAGCCTTAAAATTTAAATTTTCTTTTTTTGATCGGTTAAAAAACATAATTTTCATTTTAAAACCAAATAATGCTCTCTTAGCTACTGCCTCACCAATTCTTCCCATGCCAATTATGCCAAGTGTCTTTCCACTTAAATCACTTCCTACAAGATGCGTAGGCTTCCAACCCATCCAACTTTTTGTTTCAATTTCCTTTGCGCCCTCTATTGCTTTACGACTTATCATCAACATTAGTAATATTGTAAGATCAGCAGTAGCGTCTGTAAGAACATCGGGGGTATTCGTGACAGTTACGTTATTTTCTTTACACGCCACTAAATCTATATGGCTAAAACCAACACCATAATTCGCGATTATTTTTCCACTCCCCTTTTTTATAATATTTTGATCTATATTATCAGAAACAGTTGGGGCTAATGCGTCATGACTTTCAAATCCATCTGCAATTTCATTTTGAGTTAATGGTCTATCGTCGTGATTTATAGTTACTTCAAAAAATTTTTTCATCTCCTCTACAGTCTCTTTAGGCCATCTTCTAGTGACAAAAATAGTAGGTTTTTGCATTACAATATGTTTTGTGCTGACTGTGTAAGAATATGATAAAAAGAATGGGATGATGATCTGGGCGACATAAGTATAAATTCATTGACTGCAATTCTAATCATTATGACACTTAGATGTTCCATCTGAGTTCTGCTTACTCCATCAATCTTAAATTTCTCAATACTGAGATCGATTGGGCAAATTCTTTCAAGTGCAGGAATTGTATTCTCACCTGAAATTTTGATAATCGACCAACTATCACTTTGGTCTGAATAATAGCCTATTCCAACATGAGATTTTAATTCATCGACAGGAAAATCAGAAATTCTTTTATACATAAAGAAATATTGATTAGGCTGCAAAGCAATAATTTTAGTGTTGTCAACAGTTGATATTTTTGTTGATCCAACTTTTGGAAGATCCAATTTGAAACTATTAAATATATTTTTTTTAAATAAAGTGTAGTGATTATCAGATAAAGAAACTGAAATTAAAGAATACTCTAATTCTTCAAAGAGAATTAAATTTTTAAATTTCTTTTGATTGAACCCTAGGGGAGGTTCTGCAACTAAATTAAAATTATTCACGTAATCTGTCACCTTCTGGATCTAAAAAATGAGGTGAAACTATTTCAACTTCTACATTGCTTTTACGTAATGGGTCGACTGCATTTACAATTTCGCCAATTCTATTATTACCATTTTTTATAAAGCCTAACCCTATTGAGTGATTTAATGAAGGTGAAAATGCTACTGAACTCATCCACCCTTCATCATTTTTAGTACAAGCTTCTTTCCCCAATGAAATAAAATGTGCACCTGCTTTTAATTCAATTTCTTTATTTACTGGTTTAAAGCCTACTAATTTAACAATGCTCTCTTTATTTAACTCTGATCTCCTAGATAATACATTTCCAACGAAATCTTTCTTTTTTGACATCATTTTTTCAAGACCTAAGTTTTGAGCTGTAGTTTGACCATTTAACTCATTTCCGGCTGCATGACCTTTTTCAATTCTCATAACGCCAAGAGCTTCGGTTCCATACGCCACGACATTAAATTCAGATCCAGCATCCATCAGGACTTTAAACATAGAATTACCATACCTTGAAGGAACTGCAATCTCATAGGCCAATTCACCCGAGAAAGAAATTCTAAATAATCTGGCTGGAATATTATTGCAGACAGTAATTTTTTTACATCCCATGTAAGGGAAATTTAGATTTGAAATATCATATTCTTTATCAAGTATTTTCTCTAATAGTTTTCGACTATTAGGGCCTGCAACAGCAAATTGTGCCCACTGTTCAGTTGCAGATATAAGATGGACATCTAAATTTGGATACAAACATTGACGACAAAATTCTAAATGCCTAAAAACACTAACTGCATTTGCTGTAGTGGTGGTCATTACAAAATGGTTTAAATCAAAACGTGCAGTTGTGCCATCATCCATTACCATTCCGTCTTCACGCAGCATCAGCCCATACCTTACTTTGCCAACATCAAGCTTTGAGAAACCATTTGTATAGACACAATCTAAAAACTCAGCTGCATCTTGGCCTTGAATATCAATTTTACCTAAAGTAGTAACATCGCATATTCCGACAAATTTTCTAGTTTGGATAACTTCTCTGTCCACACTCTCTCTCCAGTGTGTTTCACCTTTTAATGGATACCACTGTGCTCTCAACCAAAGTCCGGCTTCAACAAAAGTTGCAGATAAATTTTCTGCTTCTTTGTGGCTAGGTGTTAGACGAACTGGTTTAAACTCCTTGCCACGAGATCTCCCAGCAAATGCTCCAATGGGAACAGGATTATATGGAGGTCTAAAAATTGTAGTTCCAGTATCTGAAATAGATTTTCCAGAATACTCAGCAAGAACAGCTAAACCTAGTATGTTAGATGTTTTGCCTTGATCTGTTGCCATTCCAAGAGTGCTATATCTTTTCAAATGTTCAACTGATCTAAAACCTTCTTCATACGAAATCTTTATATCCTTCGTTGTAACGTCATTCTGTAAGTCCACCCAAGATCGTTTTCTTGATGCCCCAACATGCCAGAAGCTTGAATTGGTAGCATTTTCATTTTCTGCTTTAGGTGGGGTATAAGATGAGCATTTTAATCCTAAACTTAAAATAACTTGTTGTGCTTTTGTATGTCCGGATTTTAAATTTTCTCCAAGCTGTAGAAGGCCAGCTGCAGTTCCAGCAACAAGCATATTACTTGGTGTTTTACCTGGGATAAAAGCATTTATACTTTTTTCCCAAATAGGCTTTCCTCTTTGATGGCATGTTAAATGTACATTTGGGTTCCAACCTCCAGATACACCAAGACAGTCACATTTTATAACCTCGCCGCTTGATAAGGTTACTGAAGAAATTTGCTTTCTACCTGAGGTGTCTATGATTGAAGTATTTTTGAAAATAGGAATTTCTTTATCTTTAAGATTTATATTTTCTCTTGAATCAATAATTGCTTTAATATTTATATTTTTATTTTTTAGATCTTGAGCGGTTCTCCAGCCGTCATCGTTGTTAGTAAAGATTACAACATTTTTGCCTGGGCTAACAGACCATCTATTCACATATGACCTTATTGCGCCAGAAAGCATAATACCTGGTCTATCATTGTTTCCAAAAGCTATAGACCTCTCAGTTGAACCAGTACAAATAATTGCAAACTTAGTATAAATTTTCCATAGAATTTGCCTTGGCTTACCTATCTGATCCTTATAATTATCATATTTAATCTCTAGCCCCCCAAATATTCCATGATCAAAAGAGCCATAAATAGAAGTCCTTGGCATTATTCTAACATTGCTCATATTTAAGAGCTCTTCGACAGACTTTTTTGACCATTCAGAGCTTATTTGGTCATCGATTATAAAATTTTCAGAGTTTAGTCTGCCCCCGAATAAAAAATCATCATCAGCAATTATAACTTTTAAATTTGCGCGGCCTGCTTCAAGTGCTGCTGATAATCCAGCTGGGCCTCCACCGACTATTAATACATCACAATGTAAAAAGCCTTTATCATAAGTACTAGGGTCAGGCATCCCAGAGAGCGACCCAAGACCTGCTGCCCTTCTTATTGCGGGTTCATAAAATTTTTCCCAAAAAGACTTTGGCCACATAAATGTTTTATAATAAAAGCCAGCGCCTAAGAATGGGTGTAAAAAATCATTTATTGCTAATAAATCAAAATTTAATGATCCAAGGTGGTTTTGGCTTCTGCTTTCTAAACCCTCAAAGAGTTTAATTGTTGTAGCTTTAACATTTGGTTCTTGGTATTCATTTTTCCCTATTTCCAGTAATGCATTAGGCTCTTCAGTGCCGGCAGAAAAAATACCTCTAGGTCTATGGTACTTAAAAGATCTTCCAACCAAAATTTTGTTATTAGCAAGTAATGCTGATGAAAGAGTGTCTCCTTCATAACCTTGAAGTTTTTCTTCATTAAATTTAAAAGAGATTTTTTTATTATTTAAAATTTGACCCGACTTTAGTCTATTTATTTGATGATTATTTAATTCAAGTTTTGCAGGGGTTTGTTGTGATTGATCTTTTTCAATTATATTATCTTCAATTGGGTTTAACTTATTCATAATTAACCCCCCTTATCAAAGAACTTCTTAGCTAATTCAACTTTTAATATCTCATGCGTTGATGTGTTTCTTGTTACAATAAGCCAAGACCTATCACCCTGTTCATGAAACCATAGTTCTTTATGCTCTAAATGAGGATTATCCCTTAAATATTGGTACGTATAAAATTTTTGTCCGGCATCTTTGTCTAACCAATTAGGCCTATTCATAAGAGAGGCGTCTCCTAAGTAAACAAACTCGCTAGAGTCTCTGGGGCCTAATAAAGGATGATTAATTACCATGACTAGTGCAAGTTGGGTTGTGCGCCCACTCCCTTTTCATCTATTATTTTACCATGAATAAATCTGTCTAAAGTTAATTCTGTTGCAACTTCATGTGGTTCGTCAGTTGCAAGAAGATGAGCATAACATAAACCACTCGCAGGTGTAGCTTTAAAGCCTCCATAACACCAGCCTCCATTGAAATATAGTCCTTGGATATGAGTTTTATCTATAAAAGGTGATCCATCCATAGACATATCCATAACACCACCCCACATTCTGAGTAGTTTTGCTCTTCCTATAATGGGCATTAATGCCATGCCCCCTTCGCAAACATCTTCAACAACTGGCAGATTTCCTCTTTGTGCATAACTATTATATCCATCGATATCTCCACCAAATACCAAGCCTCCTTTATCTGATTGACTTACATAAAAATGTCCTGCCCCAAATGTGATAACATTTGGAAGAATAGGCTTTAGTCCCTCAGAAACAAAAGCTTGAAGTACATGACTTTCAATAGGTAATTTTATACCTGCTAAACTCATTACACGACTAGATGAACCAGCTGCACATGAGGCAATTTTATTTGCACTAATAGGCCCCAAATTTGTTTCAACTCCTTTGCAAACGCCATTCACTATTTTGAAACCTGTTACCTCACAGTTTTGAATTATATCAACACCCTTATTGTCAGCACCTCTTGCATACCCCCAAGCAACTGCATCGTGCCGAACTGTTCCACCACGCTTTTGCATGAGGCCACCCTTTATTGGGAAACGTGCATTATTAAAGTCTAGAAAAGGGCAAATGTCTCTTACACTATCTTCATCAAGAAGCTCAGCATCTGCTCCTTCGAGCAACATAGCATTTCCTCTTCTTGCATACGCATCTCTTTGACCATCACTGTGGAAAAGATTAATAATTCCCCTTTGAGAAATCATGGCGTTATAATTAAAGTCTTGTTCTAGTCCTTCCCATAATTTCAAAGATAGTTCATAAAATGGTTCATTACCCGGCAACATATAATTAGACCTTATAATAGTTGTATTTCTTCCTATGTTCCCTGAACCAATCCATCCTTTTTCTAGAACCGCTATATTATTAATGCCGTAAACATTTGAAAGATAATAAGCAGTAGAGAGACCGTGTCCGCCACCTCCAATAATTATAACATCATATTTTTTTTTAGGTTCTGGGTTGCGCCAAATAGGCCTCCAGCCTTTATTGCCTGTTAAGCCCTCTTTGATAATTTTTAATAAAGAATATCTCATAAAAGTTATTCTTATATAATTTTATACTCTTGACTTTTGATATTTAGTCATAAAGTTTATAAAAAAAGACATTTTATGATAAAAATTGGATTGCTTTTAATTGATGGTTTCGCTCTTATGTCCTACTCCTCAGTAGTTGAACCTCTAAGAGCTGCTAATTTATTATCTGAAAAAAAACTTTACAGCATATCAAATCTTTCTTCGAGAAATATTTCAACAAGCTCTAGTGGTGCAAAAGTAGATACTATTATAATAGGGAATGAAAAAGAAAAATTGGATATTATTTTTGTTTGTGCAGGTGGTGATCCATTTTCATATAATAATAGCAAAGTTTTTGATTGGCTGAGAAAAAAGTCTAGGGAAGGATCATCACTAGGAGGTGTTTCAGGGGGGCCAGTTATAATAACAAAAGCTGGTCTTATGAGAGGTAAAAGGATGACCTTGCACTGGGAGCATTCAGATGCTTTTAAAGAAACATGGCCTAGTATTTCACTAGAGAAATCTTTATTTGTAATTGATCAAAACAGAATTAGTTGTGCTGGGGGAATAGCTCCTTTAGATCTAATGTATACACTTATTTCAGAGCATTACGGAGAAAATTTTGCTAGAAAAGTAAGTGATTGGTTTATGCACACAGACGTTAGGCCATCTGGAGGACCGCAAAAATCTGGTATTTTGGAAAGGTATAATGTCAAGAATTCGAA
>CACBIM010000005.1 GCA_902539295.1 uncultured SAR116 cluster alpha proteobacterium | reverse complement strand
GAACAAATTTTTGGTAGTAATGTTTATTTTAAAACTTTCTCAAAGCTTAAGTATATTAATTATTGTATTAAACCTCTCATTAATCTTAGGTTTTGCATTTAGTATTTCACTATTTTTATCATTTTCAGCGTTAATTGTATCAAACTTTTTAATTGATATTAATTGAGAACTTATTATGAAGTATTTATATTTTTAAAGTATAAATACTTATGAATAATCAATTAAAAAAATTAGTAGCAGACTTTGGGGGCACTCACTTACGCATTGGCATATCAAACGGATTAGAAATAAATAATATATCTAAAATTAGGTATAATAACGAAGCTTCATCCATAAAATTAATTTCAAACTATATAAACGATTTTAAAGACATTGATCAAATTAGAATTTGTGCTGCTGGACCAATTGAAAATGAGAAAATAGAGATAACCAATAGTAACCTTATAATTTCCAAAAAAGAAATTTCTGAATTCAGTAAAATTGATGATGTTGTAATTTTTAATGACGCTGAAGCCGCATGTAATTATTTACCTGTGATTAAAAAAGAATCTTACAAAACTGTTAACTATGGAAAGTCTTTGAATAATAACTTTGCATATATTGCATTAGGCACTGGTTTAGGTGTTTCGGGTGTGCAAAAATTAAAAAATAAGTCAGTAGTTTTTTCAGGGGAAGGTGGATATTGTCATATTCCTTATACAGCAAATGATACAATTTCGCGAGATGTAATTAATATTATTCAGGACGACTATCCAAGAATTTCATCTGAAAGACTTATTAGTGGCCCAGGATTGTCTTTAATTTTTAAAGCACTTTGTTTGTTAAAAGATTACAAATTAAATCTTTCATCAGAAGAAATTGTACTGAATGCTGTAAAAAATAAAAAAGGATTTGAATATGATGCTTGTAAAATATTATTCGAATTACTTGGTAAATTTTCTGCTTCTATTGCTTTAGTATATGGAGCTAGAGGTGGAGTATTTTTAAGTGGGGGTCTTTTGGAGAGACTTTTCCCAATTTTACCAAATGACTTACTTTTAAAAAACTTTTTAATTAATGGCAGAATGCAAGAATATGTGAATAATATACCCCTTCATATTATTAATGATGATTTAGTATCTTTAAAAGGTTGTGCAGCCTATCAAGAATGAGCTTATAATAATAAATTTTTTTCTGACATTTTATCAAATTGATATATCTTTTCCTCTTTTATAATAAGTTTGACGTTCATGTTTTCTTTTAGAGTATGGCTACTTTCTACTTTGCCTGTAAGTTCTCCATAATTACTATCACATATTACAATAGTTTCGTGACCCATTGGCTCAATAACTGAAATTACAGCATCTATTTCAATTGAATCTTTCATTTTACCTTTTTTATCAAGATTTACACTTATGTCCTCTGGTCTTATCCCAAATATAATATCTTGATCTTTTTCAAATATATTACTGGTAAGTTTTATTTCTTTTTGATCTTTTAAAGTAATTGTAGTTAATGATTTTGAACAACTCTTTACTTTTCCTTCAAAAAAGTTCATAGCAGGTGTTCCTATAAAACTTGCAACAAAAATGTTATTTGGTTTTTTATATACTTCGTTTGGCGTGCCTACTTGCTCAATTACTCCATCTTTCATTATAACAATCCTGTCTGCTAAAGTCATTGCCTCAATTTGATCATGTGTGACATAAATTGTAGTTGTACCAACCTGCTTATGAAGCTTTTTCATTTCAGCTCTCATTTTATGCCTCAGTTTAGCATCTAAATTTGACAATGGCTCATCGAATAAAAAAACCTTAGGATTTCTAACTATGGCTCTTCCCATAGCTACACGTTGCTTTTGGCCTCCTGATAATTCTCCTGGTCTTCTTGACAAAAGCCCTTGCAAACCTAATGTTTCCGAAGCCTCTAAAACTCTATTTTCTACCTCCATTTTGGGTAACTTTTGTGCCCTAAGTCCAAATGAAATATTATCTTTAACTGATAAATGTGGATATAATGCATAGTTTTGAAAAACCATTGCTATATCGCGGTCTTTAGGATGAACTTTATTGATTAGGCTATCATCAATGTAAATATTACCAGCAGTTATATCTTCTAATCCTGCTATCATTCTAAGTGTAGTAGATTTTCCACATCCAGAAGGGCCTACTAATACAATAAATTCTCCATCTGCAATTTTTAGATTGAAGTCTTCTACAGCTTTTACATCGCCATAATTTTTAAACAGATTTTCAAATTGAACATTAGCCATATTTGCCTCTAACTTTAAGAATGATTTTTGTAAAAATTAATCAATTTATTTTTGCTTTCATCAATCGAATTTTCACACTTAACTATAATATTTTTATATCCTGATAAGTCTTTTTTATAAATTTCTAAACTATTAGTAATTGAGTGCTTTGAGGGACCACCGGGTAAATTTCTTATCTTGATAAAATGTTCAGGTGAACAAACCTCTTTAAAACGTTTTTCATTCATCTTTAGCGGAGTTCCTACTAATTTTTCAAATAATTTTGAGAAGAAAGTAAAGTCAACATCATCTAAAGATATATTTTTAGAAATTAGTTCCTTTGATAATTGTTGGGATACTTCATGCGCTTGACGGAAACTTATATTTTCATCTCTTACTAATGAATCTGCTAATTCGGTAATTGTCGCCATTGACAACTTTATTCTATTATCAACTGAATTCTTATTTATTTGAATGGATTCCACAAACCCTGCTAAAAGAGGAATTATTCTAAACATAAAACCAAATGCCTTATGACCCTCAGATTGAACTTCCCTCTCGGAGTCATTCATATCTGCAAAAGGAGTATTATGCATAGTATTAATAATTTTATCACATTCTCCATTACATAATGATAATTTTAATCTTAAATGCTCCAATGGAACAGGATTTCTTTTTTGTGGCATAATTGATGATATTTGCACAAATCCATCTGGTACATAGATCTGGCTAACCTCGAAACCTGTCCATGTAACTAATTCTTGAACAAATCTACCAAGGTTTATTGAAGCAATCTTTAAAGAAGAATAGGTCGAAGTAATATAATCACAACTTGCAATTGCGCCATAAGAGTTTTGGACAATTGTTTCAAACCCTAACAGATGTGCCATTCGCTCTCTGTTTAATGGAAATCCAGTGGTGGTAATTGCGGCAGCACCCATTGGTGACATATTTACTAAATTTAGAGAATTGATTAATCGATCAATGTCTCTCAATGAAAACTCAATCACTGCGCAGAGAAAATGGGCAAGTGTTGAAGCTTGAGCTGGTTGTCCGTGTGTATACAGTAAAATAATTTCTGAAAGCCCTTTTTCACTTCTGGCAACAAGATGTTCTATAAGAGCGATCATCTCTTTTAATAAAGAAATTAATTTCTTTCTTAATTCGATTCTAAACATGGTATGTTCCATGTCATTGCGTGAGCGTCCTGTATGAAGTTTACCTGCTATATCAACTCCTATTTTTTCAATTAAAGTTTTCTCAACTAAAAAAAATAGATCTTCAAACTTTGCGTCATATTCTAAATTATCAAAATCAAATTCATGATTAATTTTATAAAGATTTTTGAAAATTAGTTTGGCCTCTTCATCATTAATTATGCTTTGCTCATTCAACATAATACACTGAGCATAATTAATTTGAAAAAGAGCATCTCTAAATATGTTTTTGTAAATAAAAAGGTCTGGCTTTAAAAAACTGTCTATATAAATTTTTGCAGGAAATTTGTCATATTTATTCATTTATTTAACCCTTCAATCCTGCTAGCATTATGCCTTTAATAATATATTTCTGAAGAATAATAAAAACAAACAATGTTGGAATGGTAGCCAAGCAAGAGGCTGTCATGACAATTTCCCAATTAGTTTCATTTTCGCCATTAAATGATGCTAAGCCTACAGGAATAGTATACATATCCGGATCATTAGTAATAATTAAGGGCCAAAGAAAAGCCGTCCAATTACCTAAAAAATGAAAAATTGCCAATGCAGATAAAGCTGGAATAACAAGAGGCATAGCAATTTTCCACCAAATAGCAAACTCTGACCACCCATCAATTCTAGCAGCTTCAATAAGTTCATCTGGCAGGCTCATGAAAAATTGCCTCATTAAAAAGGTTCCAAAACCAGTCATTAGTCCAGGGAAGGCAATGCCCCAATAAGTATCAATCCAACCGAATTCTCGTGACATCATATACCATGGGATAATAAGCATTTCAGTAGGTATCATCAGCGTACTCAATATAGCGATAAAAACTATTTCACGACCTCGAAAATTATACTTTGCGAGTGTGTAACCAACTAAACTATCAAAAAACAAAACTGAAAGTGTACTGAAAGTTGCCACCCAAAGGGAGTTTAAACCCCAGTATAAAAATTTTGATTCCTTAAGAACAAATAGATAATTATCAAAAGTGGCTTTCTCAGGGAATAAAGAAAAGATATAAACTTCTTGGCCAGTTTTAAATGACATACTGACCATAAATATTATTGGAGTAACCATTATAATACTTCCAATAAATAAAAGCGTCCAAATTATAACTTTCTTTGGATTGATTTTCTCTAGTCTTTCAATCATATGAACATTACTACTCATCTTTGCTTCCTCATGAACCATAATTGGAGAAGACTTACAGTCAAAAGAAGTAAAAATAAAATCACAGTTAATGCCGAAGCTCTTCCTAATTTATATTCATCAAAAGCAAAATCATAAATCATTAAAACAAGTGGTTTTGTAGAATTTAGTGGACCACCAGCACTATCCTCACTCATGCTATAAACTTGATCAAAAATTCTTAAAAATCCAATTGTTGAAATAACAACTAAAAAAATTGTAGTTGGTTTAAGTGCAGGCAGAATAATCTCTCTCAGAATCTGTACTCTTCCAGCTCCATCAATTTCCGCAGCTTCAAAGTGACTTTTAGGAATGGCTCGAATACCCGCAATGAAAATTACAATTTGAAAACCTAACCCTGCCCATACTGCTGGTGCCATTATTGCATAAAGTCCCTGTTCCACAGATTGCAAAAAAGGCTGTTGAGGGATACCAACCCAAGAAAGAATTATATTAAAATATCCAATAGGCATTGGTTGGTAAAACCATCTCCATACCCAAGCCATAGCAATAGCTGTTGTTAAAAAAGGTATAAAATAAAAGGCACGAATAGTTTGGTGGCCAAATTTAATTTCATTTAAATAATATGCAACCGTAAAAGAAATTAGAAGACTTATAGGAACTCCAATAACAGCGTATTTAATAGTATTCCAAAGAACAATCCAAAAATCATCGTCACCAAAGATTTTAAAATAATTCTTAAAGCCAATATATTTTTTAGCACCTAATAAATTCCACTTCATAAATGATACGTAAAAGGCTTCGTATGTCGGATAGAACCTTATTGTCACGTAAAAAATAATAGGGACAGCCAAAAAAATCCATGCTGTAATAGCTAATTTTTGGTTTATTGATAAATCTGACCAAAATTTATTAAACATACATTTAGGTTAGAGAAGGCTAAATAGCCTTCTCTAAATATTGTCAATTACTCAAAGAATTCGTCTAAAACTTCTTGTTCATCTTTAGCAACTTTAGCAAGCGCATCCTTTGGAGACATGCCTTTTAATACCACCATATCGTATGCATCAACAACCGCTTGGCGTTGTGGCTTTTCTGAAATAAACGTGGTTGCAGTGGCATAATCTAGTCCTCTTATAAATGGACCATATAACTTATGCTGTTTATTGGCATCTACAAGTGCTACAGAAGGTTTCGCTGGAAGTTCACCGACAGTATCCAACCATATCTGCATTGCCTCATCTGAAGTCAAATAAGCAAGAAATTTTGCAGCAGCTTCTTTTTTCTCGCCTTTTGCTTTACTACTTAAAGCGTTGGCCCAGAAAGAAGAAAAGTTGTATCTTTTTCCATTATGCCCAGGTAGTTCAGAAATAGAGAAATTCAGTCCCTCTGCTTTCACAAACTTTGATATCCTAAATGATCCATCAATATACAATCCTACTTTACCTGCTGCGAAAGCATCCTGACCTCTATTCATAAAACCATTACTTGTAGTCTTATGTGTTTTTTCAAAATCGGTGAGATAAGTTAGAGCTTTGACTCCTGCCTCATTATTATAAGCAATTTTCTTCCCGTCATCAGAGTATGGCTGGCCACCAAAATGTCTTACTAATACTTCTCTCCAGAAATGGTGAGTTTGACCAATACCACCATCTAAGGCGAGGCCCTCTTGTATGATATTTCCACTTCCGTCCCTTTTTGTTAATTTTTTTGCATAAGCGACAAAATCGTCTAATGTCTCAGGCGGGCCTGATAGGCCTGCTTCTTTAAATAAATCATTATTGTAAAATAGCGCTAATGATCTAACTGCTGTAGGCAAACCCCAATAATCTCCATCTACTTTCATAGAAGATACCATAGCAAAAAAATTACTTTCTATATCACTATGAGAAAAAGCATCTTTTGGTAGAGGCTGAATTAGACCGCTGTCTCTGTAGTCATTTAACCACCCATAGTATAGCTGAACTAAATCAGGTCCATCTCCGGATGAAATTGCAATTGCAACTTTTTTTCGATAGTCAGCATAAGGAAAATTAGTGTGCTTTACAGTTATGCCTGGGTTAGCTTTTTCAAAATTTGCAATTAATTTGTCAATTGCTTCAACCCTTGCCTTGTATGTGTATTGCCAATATTCAATTTCAACTGCATTTGCAACTAGACTACTGAAAATAAATATTGAACCAAATATAGAAAATAAAAATAATTTTATATTTTTCAATGTACCCTCCATCTCTTAAGTTTATTATAACAAATTTATCTTAACATAAATTATTGATTTTTATAACACTATAACACTAATATTATATATGGGATTTTTACAAGTGGTATTATGAGAAAAGAAGAAATTGAAAATCAAGAGCATCGTTACCTTAACAGGTCTTTGTGGGCTAATTTACAATCACTAAAGTCTACTGTTTCTTTCATGCAGACAGGAGCTCATCCTGATGATGAAACTAGCCGTCTTCTTGCTAAATTGTCTCTAGATGAAGGTTATTACGTGTCTTATGTAAACGCAGTAAGGGGCCAGGGTGGCCAGAACAGTATTGGTCCTGAAAGAGACGATAACTTAGGTGCGTTACGAACTTATGAATTACTTAAAGCTATGTCAGTTTTAAGAGTTGATATTGGTTGGCTTGCTGATAGTAGAAATAATAGTATCGTTGACTTTGGTCTTTCTAAATCAGCAGAAGAAACTTTTGAATTTTGGGATAAAAATTATACAATTCAAAGAATGATCAGAATGGTCAGAGCTTATAAACCTGACATTATTATACCTACCTTTTTAGATATTGATGGTCAGCATGGGCACCATAGAGCTGTCACAAGGGCAACCATTAAAGCATTTGATAAGTCCAATGATCCAAATATATTTCCAGATGACAATTTTGGACCATGGAAAATATCTCAGATGTTTCTCCCTGCTTGGAGTGGAGGTGGAGGGTCCTATGACGATGAAGAAGATCCCCCAGAAGCAACTCATTTCATTCACGTTGGTAATTTTAATCATATATTTGGTGGAACATTTAATCAAATTGGTGAGTGGTCTCGCTCATATCATGCAACTCAAAATATTGGAAAGTTAGCTTATGAAGATAAAATGGATGTCCCTCTTCACTTGCTTAAAGGTAAATATGTTGATGGAGATATAACTGGAGGTTTAATACCAAAGAATTTTCTTGAACTTTCTAATTTTGCAGTTAATGCGAATGGGAAAAAAATACTTATAGAATGCCACAAACTTGCTAATGATGCCATTGAAAACTTTAACAAACCTGAGCATTTAGTAACTTCATTGTGCAAACTAAAGAACCTACTAGATACAAAAGAAACTTTAGTTCCTGATAATCATTCTCATAGAATAACTTTGAAACAGAAACAATGCTCATCAGCAATGGTTGATTGTATATCTCTATTGCCAAATCTCAATTTTAATCAGGATATTCATTATGCAGGAGGAAGTATTGAAGCAAGTTTATCAATACATAAAAATGAAAGTTTTGAATTAACTGATATTAAACATGATATTATTGCTCCTTTCAAAACTGACTTAAAATTTTCTAATGAAAGTAAATTTGCATCTAACAGAATTAACTATGTTTATAAAGGATTAATAAATCAGCAAGAGAGTTATCAGGATCTTTATCAAGAATGGCATGGAATTGCTCTTGAACCTAATTGTGTCCACGCAAAGCTAAATTTTAATGTTAATGGAACTTCCTTCTCAACAAATGTAATGCCTAGAAATAATTTTGCCATTATCCCAGATATTATTGGGTCTTTAGAAAATGATAAAATCATTAATTTAACACAGGAAGGTGTACAAAGTAATGATTTAACAAAATTATCAATTAAGTTTCTCATTAAAAAACATTCTCCTGGCCCTGCTGAATTAATGCTCAGTATCCCAGACAGATGGGTTTGTAGTAATACGTCTTTTGAATTGGAAGAAAATCATAATTCTGAGACAACTCCGTTTAATTCTGAAATAGAAATACCAGCTCAAATTAATGAAGGATTGACAAAAGTTTTCTTAACATATGAAGATACAAAAATATCAAAATCTTCAGAATTTGGTTATACCCATACTGGAAGAATAACTCTTGAAGATAGATGTGATCTATCCATACTTAATTTGATAAGCCAAGATTTAAAAGGCATCAAAATCGGCTGGATAGACGGCTACGCAGACAAAGCCTGGAAATGGGCAAGAATGCTTGGTGCAGATGTCCAGTTACTCTCTGATGAACAAATTATTAATCAAGATTTTTCTGATTTTAATACAATAGTTTCAGGTGTTTTTGCTGGCGCTTCTAGGCCAATTCATAAAGTATTTAATAAAATAAATAAATGGATAGAAGATGGTGGAAACTATGTAACTGAATATCATAGACCGCAAGATAACTGGGACGAGAACATGAGTGGCCCCTATTTTTTAAAAATAGGTAGTCCTTCAATAAGATGGCGTGTAACAAACCCTTTAGCAAAAGTTGGTTTCGTAGACAAAGATCATCCACTGTTAAAATTTCCTAATAAAATTAAGGAAGATGATTTCAATAATTGGGTTAAGGAAAGGGGATTATATTTTGCCTCTAGTTGGGATGAAAAATATAAGCCGTTATTTATGATGTCTGATGATAATGAGCAGCCTTTATTAGGAGGTTTATTAGCTGCAGATTACGGTTCTGGTAGGCATATACATTGTGCTCTAAATCTTTTTTATCAAATGGATAATTTGGTGCCAGGTGCTTTTAGAATTTTTGTGAACATTCTGAAAAAATAAATATTTAGTAACTTTATTTTGACAATAAAAGATAATAATTTTAACGGCCTCTACTGGCTGATATTTAATGAACTTTTTTTAATTGTTCATATTATTTTAATAAAGACACTCGTAGCAGATTTACCGATATTTCAGATTGTTTTTATGCGCTCTATTTCAAGCTCTGTTATTCTAATTCCAATACTATTCTTTACAGGGAGACAAAAAAATATTTTTTCTAATCTAGGAGTAAATCTATCAAGGGTAGTGTTATCTTTTTTAGCTATATCTATTCAATTTTTTACAATATCAAATATTCAATTAGCACAAGTAAGCACAATTGGTTACTTAAGACCAAGTATCATGAGTATCTTTGCGTACTTTATTTTAAGTGAAAAACAGTCAAAAGGTAGATGGCTTGTTTTAATAATTGGTTTTTTATCAATTTTATTAGTTTTTTCACCAGAAAATCAATCAATTCAACTAGTTGCTTTAATAGCATTATTGGGAACATGTTGTGGTGCTTTATCGACAATTGTCCAAAAGTATCTATCAAAAAGCTTTTCTGAAATACAACTGATGGTATGGTATTCACTTGGGATTTCTTTTCTATCGCTTCCTTTTTGCCTTTATTTTTGGGTAGACGTTTTTTTTAAAGAAACGTTGTTCATGATTTCAACAGGATTATTAGCAACAAGTGCTCAATATTTTTATATTCGAGCTTTTAAGCTTTCTCAAGCCTCTTTCCTCGCACCAATTCAATACTTCCATATAATTCCAGTTTTGATTATAGGCTACATAATTTTTCTTGAAGTGCCGAGTATTCAAACACTTATAGGGGCATTAATAATTATTTTATCTTTAATTGGTTTACTGATTTGGGAAAAGAATAGATAATAAAAAAATAATAATTGATCATTGGAGATTTAATGTTTTACCTGCACACTATGGTACGAATTACAAATGTAGAAGAGTCACTAAAATTTTATTGTGATATCCTGGGGATGGAACTAGCTAGAAAAGTTGAAAGTGAAAATGGAAGATATACTAACTTTTTTCTACATGCTCCTGAGGATAAAGATAATTATCATTCCAAAAAGGCACCAGCTTTAGAATTAACTTATAATTGGGACCCAGAGGACTATACGGGAGGTAGAAATTTTGGTCACCTTGCTTACAGAGTAGACAATATTTATGACTTTTGTCAAAAATTAATGGATTATGGAGTAGAAATAAATAGACCACCGAGAGATGGCAACATGGCATTTATTAAATCTCCTGACGGCATTTCAATTGAATTATTGCAAAATGGTGATCCATTAGAAATAAGAGAACCTTGGTCATCGATGAAAAATATTGGCAATTGGTAAAATTAACTATTTTTAGTTAACATAAATTTTATAAATTAATTCAACTACTTATAAGAGTATTATTTTGAAAGAATTTGTTAGAACAATTAAAGACTACCCAATAAAAGGTATTCAGTTTAGAGACATAACCACATTATTGCAACGAGCAGACTTATTTCATGACTTAATTGATGAAATGACAAAACCTTGGGAAAATAAAAATATTGATGCAATTGTAAGCATTGAGGCAAGAGGTTTTATAATGGCAGGCGCAATAGCGTATAAATTAAATACTGCATTTATTCCAATGCGTAAGCCTGATAAATTACCTGCTGACACATTTAAAGTAAAATTTGATTTAGAATATGGTTCAACTGAAATGCACCTTCATAAGGACGCCCTGGACAATCATCAAAATATTTTAATAATTGATGATTTACTTGCGACTGGTGGAACTGCTGTAGCAGCTGTTAAGCTTATTAATATGTTTGAAAACAAAAATATTGTTGGAGCAGGGTTTATAATAAATTTACCTGAATTAAAAGGTGAAGAAATCTTGAATAAAATGGATATAAAAATCCACTCACTTATGGAATTTTAAATTTTAGCCTTTGAAAAGTCTTTATGGTATAACCTGTGTAATTCAAGAGCTAGTTCCATAGCTGGATGATCCACTCTTACAGATGCCTGCCCTAGTAACCCACTAATTGCTTCTTGCTCAGTCAAACCCATTGAAACTAAGTCTGATATAGCTATTGAAAAAACGTCTAATATTGCCTGAGCATGATTTGGAGATGAATACATATTGTGGGGATCCTTTAATCTTATTATTCTTGAACGCTATGAGCAAGATCAATGCCATTAAATAACAAAAATAAAAATTTTACTCTTTGAATATTTACCCGTTATATATAGATAAATAAATTTCAAAATTTGCGTTATGTGCCATAAATATAAATACATTTTTTTAGTACTTTTTTTATTTAAAGCTAACACGTCGTTAGCACAGTCACTCTCATCAAATGTAACAATTATCTCATCACCAGAAAAAACTGTGGCTGCAAGTGCTCAAAGCGGAGCAAATACTCTACAAGTAATAAATTCTTACGGCCTGGGTTTAGCTTCAACTATAAACTTAAGTTGGATTTCACTGGCATTAGGTTTGACTGTAGTTTCTGTCTGGGATGGAGACAGCGGAGGAAGTAATAATTCTACTTCAACATCAACTAGTAATTAGTTTATCCAAATAACTCTAGCTCCAGAGCATTAATAAGCTTGGAACTTTCAGGTTTTGTCATCGATGAAAAAACATTTACAGGAATACCATTCTTATCAATAATATATTTATAAAAATTCCACTTGGGAGAACTACGTGATCCCAAATTCTTTTCTATATATTTAAACAGAGGATGAGCATTTTCTCCTCTAACATTACTTGTTTCTGTCATTATGAAATCTACATTAAAATTAACTTCACAAAAGTTTTTAACTTCAGTATTTGTTTTAGCCTCTTGATTAAAGTCATTAGACGGCACTCCAATAACTACAAGTCCATCTTTTCTGTATTTGTTCCAAATATTTTGTAATCCAGTAAATTGTCTTGTAAAACCACAAAATGATGCAGTGTTTACAACAAGGAATGTTTTATCTCTATAATCTTCCAAAGAAATTTTATTGCCGTCTATAGAATTAAATTTAATATTATAAAATTCTTCTACGGTAATTTTTGCATTAGTTTGTAGGGCAGCAAACATAATAATTGCTCCAAAGATAAGCTTTAAAAATAAATTCATTTTAGAGAAATAGTGTTAATTTAAAATAAATCCAGCTTTACGATAATTTTTTTTAATTTTTGCGAGGATTTAAAGCTCTTCTTAAAGCAAAATTTTCTTTTCTTTTTGCGAGCATTTCTTCTCGTTTTCCTAAAGCAAGACAATCAGGGCAAACACATTCACCAGCTAAATCCCAACTCTCAAGTAAATTTGGTGAGTGATGGCACCAACAACTTCCAGGTGGACCTGAAGTACAAACAAATTCAGCACCACATTTTATACATTTCAGGTCTTTGTTTCTGACTTCATTGTTATTGTTATAAACTTTTGTCACTTTTTTCTAAATTAACCTCAGATTTTTTCCAGATATCTTCAATCCACAATTTAATATTTAATGCTTCCTCCCATCGATTGGATAATTCTTTTCCATTTTTATCCGTCATCGCATACTCTGGAGGTCCTAATTCACATAAAAAATAACAAGTTCCTTCTGAATTTCTTAGACGCCATTTTTCAATACCTTCATACCACCAATCTTTAAAAAGATTAACCCATTTCTGATGCTGTGGAAAGTCAATTTGTAGTTGAATTTGCTGCCTACTTGCTACACGCCCTTGAAAACTATCTGACCTATCTAAAATTCTTGAAATCATTCCCAAGTCTCTTTCTGAAAGTGGATACCAGAACTCTCTATCTACAACATAATGAGAAAGATCTGAACACATTCTCATTTCAGGAATTGCATCAAGCAATTGAAGTGTTGAATAAAGATCATTTGTAATGCAATTGCGGTGTGTTTCAAATTGAATAGGAATACCAATTTTATCAGCCATATCAATCCACTTTCTAATTACTGGAATCATACCATCCACTGATATTGGCATAACTTGACCAATCACATTAATAAAAGGCGAGCCAAAATCTTTAGCCATTTTCATAGTGTCACTTAGAGAATTAATAGTTTTTGGGAAAGCCACAATTAACGGTGTAAGGCCAATTTTTTCCATTAGCGGTTGTAATTCAAATGCTTTTTTAACATCTGAAGCACCTAAGTCTATAGCCATACCATTATAACCAGCTTCAAAAACTAGCTCACATATTTTTTCATCAGGTAGTTTTTCACCTGTATCATCGTGAGGCGACATTGCCCAATAAGAAGTGAAAACCTCTAATTTTTGTTGCAAGTTTATTCAGCTGGCACTCTAACTTCAGTGCCGTCCTTTCTTGATATAACCCATACTTCGTTCATGGGCCACTGACTTTCGTCTTTTTGCCAAAGCCTTTTTATGACTTCAATTTGAAATTCAAGGTAGCCCATACTGTAAACATTTCCTGATTTTTTTTCTATTTTTGAATTAAGCTCTTTTAACTTCCAAAAAGGCACTGATGGAAAAGTATGGTGTGCAGTGTGGTAAGGCATTTGCCAACATAGCCATTTCATCAAAAAGTTTGTTCTACTTGAACGAGTGTTTTGAAGAATGTCTTTTTTGTGAGTTAAACCAAGATGCTCAATAGTATTTTGCATTTGATGAATTGGCTTTGTAATTAGCATTGGGAGTATCCAAAACGTTAACGCAGCCCAACTGTTAAAGTATAAAGATAAAATAAAAATTATGAGGTAACCTAAAACATGTAATCTAGATTCTAAAATTACCTTTTTATATTCAGAAGAATTGATGTAAGGCTCAATTACAACACCTCTTGCCCTCCTCAATATGCCAACAATTCTATTACGCCAATATGTTACCCCCCAAAACCATAAAAGATATGTTGTAATGGTAAATGGTTCTCTAACTAATTCACCATCTTTTTCCCAGTCTTGTGTCCATTTGTGATGAGCAAAATGCATAATTTGATCAAAGTCTCTTGGAAAGAGCATAAAAAATCCAATTATTCTTCCAAAAAATTCATTCAACTTAAATGTTTTAAATACAGTCCCATGACTTAATTCATGTTGACCAGCATAAAGAAAATTTATCAACACACCTAAAGCAAAACCAGAAGCAAGCGACCACCAAGAATATATTAATTTGTAATGTAAAACACTTATTAAGAGGATAGCAATAAGATGACTAAACAATTGAAAAAAACCCATAAAGTTAGATTTTTCATTTAGTCTTCTAAGTTCGCTTGGTTCAATTAATTCTCGCCGTGAAAAATTTTCCTGCATATTGTTACCATCAATGAATTATTTTAATCTTTATAATTAGTACTATATTATATTATTTAATGTAAATTTCTAAAAAAAAAATGAATAATTTATTTTTAAAAGTATCAATTTTATCTGCTTCTATTTTATTAATCATAGCCTTAATAGCATATTTTAAAATTGATGAAGTTTCAAAAAAAAATGATTTGAAGTTTGACACTCCATTTAATCTCACGTCACATGAAGGTGAAAAAATTTCTGAAAAGATACTTTCTTCCAGGCCGACTATTGTATTTTTTGGTTTTACGCATTGTCCCGAGGTTTGTCCAACAACCTTATATGAAATTTCTTCTTGGATTAATGAAATAAAACTATCAAAAGAACAAATTCAAGTGTTGTTTATTTCACTTGATCCTAAAAGGGACACAGTCCAAAAATTGGAGGAGTACTTATCAAACTTTGATGAAACCTTTAAAGGCCTCACAGGTGATGAAAATGAAATAGTTAAATTAGCAAATTCTTGGGGCATATATAGGAAAATTGTGTCTACAGACGATGATTACACTATTGACCACACATCTACAATTTTCCTAATTAATCAAAACTTTTCTTTAAAAGGTACCATAGCATATAGAGAACATTCAGATGTAGCCATAGCCAAAATCAAAAACCTTATTCAGGAAAACCAATAGCTTATAACTATATTCTTTCAGATTTCTCTTTGATACAATCGTAAGCAACGTGTAAATCTTTCTCATCCATTTCAAAAGTTCCTGCTGTGAATCTTATCACGTAATTATTATTAACCTTTGTTGGTGTAAGGTATATTTTTCCTTCGTCATTTATTTCACGTAAAATCCTTTCATTTAAATTGTCATTGTCTGAAATTCCACTTTTCACAAATCTAAAAGTAAATAGGCTTAGAATTGGAGTTGTGGTAATTTCAATATTTTCTAAATCCTTGATTTTCGCATATAATTTTTCAGTCCACTTTACGTGATTTCTTATTACTTTTCTTAATCCTGACATTCCCTCTGCACGCATTAAAAACCATAATTTCAAAGAACGAAAGCGTCTGCCTAGTTGAATAGTGTAATCTGATAGGTTTGTAATTCCTTCTATTCCTTTTGTTTTCAAATATTCTGGTGAAATTGAAAGTGTGTTTTTTTGTATAACTGGATCTTTCAAAAATTGAACTGAGCAGTCAAATTGAGCACCAAGCCATTTATGTGGATTAAAAACAATTGAATCTGCCTTTTCAATTCCTGCCCATAGTTTTCGAAACTCAGAACAAATCATTGCTGAACCAGCCCAAGCTGCATCAACATGCAAGTATAATTTTTCTTTTGAAGCTATATCACCAATGAGGCTTATATTATCACATGATCCTGAAGAGGTGCCTCCTGTTGCTGCTATAATTCCAGCGGGTAGGAAGCCATTTTTTTTATCTTGGTCAATAGCATTTTTTAACTTGCCTGGATCCATTGACCTCAACTCACCATAAACTGGAATTCTGACAAGATTTTCCTCTCCTATTCCAGAAAACCAAATTGCTCTATCGATTGAACTATGAACTTCCTCAGATGCATATATTCGCAACCTCGACCTTCCTGATAAACCAGTTTTATTGCCTGTCCAATTCAATGATTTCTCTCGCATTGTCAATACAGCTGTAAGAGTGGCTGATGAAGCTGTATCCTGAATTATACCCTTAAAAACATCAGGTAAGCCCATACTTACTCTCAACCAGTCAATAATTTTTTCTTCTAGTTCAGTTGCTGCTGGTGATGTCTGCCATAACATACATTGGGAACCAATAGTATTTGCTAGCATTTCTGCTAAAACTGAAGCAGGGGCAGCATTACTTGGAAAATATGCAAAAAACCTTGGATGTTGCCAATGAGTTATGCCAGGCATTATAAGATTGTTAAAATCATCAAAAATATTTTGAATTGGTTCAGGTTTTTCAGGTGGTGAAGATGGTATTAAATTATAAGTATCTCCAGGATTATTTTGGGACCTTACAGGGAAATTTCGAATATTTTTCCTATAATTAGAGCCCCAATGGACTACTTCTTCACCCCATTTAATATACTCATCCCAATCCATTTACGTACCTTTCTTATGATAATTTTATTTTTTTCTCAATTACTTGACGCTATCTGCTAAACTAGTTTTGTCAAATTATAATAGTATATAAGGAGAAGTAAATGCGTGCTTTAATTCAAAGAGTAACTCAAGCGAGTGTTTCAATAGATAATAGTACAATTTCCGAAATAAAGCAGGGGCTCCTGATTTTAGTTTGCGCTATGAATGATGATAATGAGGAAGATGCTGAAAAAATGGCTTCAAAAATCTCAAAAATAAGAATTTTTAATGATGAAGCAGGAAAGTTGAATAAATCAATAATAGATATTAATGGAGAGGCTTTGGTTGTTAGTCAATTCACGTTAGCTGCGGACACTTCTAGAGGCAACAGGCCTGGATTTTCATATGCGGCTCATCCAGAGCAAGGTGAAAAGCTCTATGAATACTTTACACAGCAACTCCAAAATCAAAATATAAATTGCAAAACTGGTGTTTTTGGAGGTGATATGAAAGTTTCATTAGTAAATGATGGACCAATAACAATTTGGTTGGACAATAAGGATTAAATTATTATACAGTCAATTAAATTAAATATGCAGTCAACTAAAATGGGAGGTTAGTATGGGTAAATTTATTTCACTATTTTTAAAAATAGGCACTTTAATTATTTTGGTGTCTTCCAATTCTTTTGCCGGTGGATTAGAAGTTAGTCGCCAAAATAATATGATTTTGTTTTCAGAAGGCAAAACTGTCAATTTTTCAACTAGGCAAACTTCTTCAACTGTAACTGATAATCTTTATACCTCGCTAGACAACCAATCAATAATAAAAAAACTTAACCTAATGTCTGCAGCATTTAAATCTGATTATAATGAAAATATTTCTTATGCTTTTGAAATGTACGAACCTATGGCTTCAACCCTTCAATATCCAGCTACAGTTGGTGGAGTGCCCGCAGGCCAAAAAGCTTTATTAAGATCACAAGCTTTGAGTTTAACTGGCAAATATAACTTATCAAATTCAGGTTTTGGTTTAGTTGCCGGGGTAAGACAATTGACTATTAAAAGATCAACACTGAACATCAATCCTGCTCAAGGTGACTTAGTTACAACACCGGATAGTGGCATTGGTTATGTGGCAGGTGTTAGTTATGAGATGCCAGAGATTGCTCTTAAAGTTTTATTAACTCAGGCTCCAGGTATAGATATTGTTGTGCCCACAACTGTAGTAGGTTCAGGAACAGTTTCTCAACCCTCTTTTACAACTTTAGAATTTGAAACTGGAATTGCTAATAACACACTGATGTTTGGCTCTATTCACCAAGGTGAGCATGCAAGTGCCCAAGTTAAATTAAATGGCATAGGAGCAATTAGCTCATTTACAGATGGAGAAAAGTATAATATTGGCGTTGGAAGAAAATTTAGTGAAAAATTAAGTGGAAGTTTTTCATATACTACTGAAGAAGGAAGCTCTGCTACTGGCACAAGTCTTTTATCACCCACAAATGGAACTGACACTTATAGTATTGGTGTAAATTACGTTACTGAAAGTGTTGATGTAGCTTTTGGTTATGCAATGTCTTCTTTTGGTGATAAAGCGGTTACAACAGCATATGGTACTGGAAATTTTACAAATAATGACGCAACAACTACAGGCTTGAGAGTAAAATTTAAATTACCTTAGTAAATTTTAAAGTAACGGTCTGTTTCAATTATTAAATTCAAATAGACCGTTATATCTTATATTAGGATCGAGAAGAGTGGCTAAATCTGTTTCATTTTTCTTGTGTTCACACACATTCATTCCGCATAAGCGACAGCCAATATGTATCTTTGATACTTTTTGAACTTTATTTTGAAGCAGAGTATCTGCATAAACAAGATTTTCCATATATCTTATTTCACAACCCAAAATTATCGAAAATAGTGGGCTGGTTTCATTTATATTAACTAGGGATCTTTTAATAGTTTTTGAAATATTAATAAATTTTTTGCCTCCTTCTAGTTCAGAAACTTGTACTAATGTGCTTCCTGGATTTTTAAAAATTTGATGAACAGACCAATCAGGATTAGCCCCTGGATTTTTTGGAAAATTCATGTCTTTTGAAAATAGCCTACTATGAATGTTTCCAGCCTCATCAAATTTAAAATAAAAAAAAGGCACACCTAAATTTGTTCTTTTATTAAGTGTAGTTAATCGTTGGCAAACGTGTTCTATATTTGTAGAAAAACGAGCAGATAGAATTTCTAAATCATATCTAAGCTCAACTGCTGATGATTTAAATTCATCGTAAGGCATAATTAGGGAAAGTCCAAAATAGTTTGCAAGAGACATTTTTAGGAGATATTTTTCGTCAGGTGATTTGAAATTAGACTTAATAATAATTTCATTTATTAAATCATCAAACTCAATAAGAGCAATTTGTGATGCAATTTGAAAACTTTTGTTTTCTATGTCAAGCGCCTCTGAAATAAGTATGCGACCTCTATGAGGATCATATCTACTAAATAAGTTTTCCATAATTGACTTAGGTAGAACTTTAATTTGAGTTTTTAATTTATCCTCAACATACTTACATAATTTAAAATAAATATTTGCTGCGTCATTTATATTTGATTTTGCCCTAATTGATTTTGATGCTTGCTCTAGTGTTGGAAAATAATTTTTTGAATTATCTAAAAAACTTCTTATGCTCTCAAATGGTGCAAGCTTTAAACTTTGCAGGTCAGCATTATCATTTGTTTCCTCTTTTAATTTAAGATAAGTTTCAAAAAGCTTAATTATAGCATTTCCAATTACTGGAGAGGTTTGTGCTAGATTTTTAATATCTCTTTTAGTAATATCACTCGATTTAAATACTGGATCTAAAAAAATTTCATTCAGCTCAACACTCAGCTTTCCAGTTTCATCCTCTGTAAACTCCTTAAAATCAATGTTATATAATTGTCCTAGCTTGAAAAGTAAGTTAACTGTTATAGGCCTCTGATTATTTTCTATTAAGTTTAAGTAGCTCGCTGAAATATTAAGCTCTTGTGCCATCTCAAGCTGACTTATATTTAAGTCTTGCCTTAGTCTCTTAATTTTGTGACCTAATATTATTTTTTCAGATTTAGATTGCATATTGTGAATTTGTAAAAATTATATTTTGTAAATATTTACAAAATAACATTTTGTAAATTTTACACTATTACAAATTTGCATTTATTTCAATGATTTTTATTTTTTCAGAATATATAAGCTTATTATATTTTATAAGGAGTTAAAAATGAATGAAGATTTTGAAAAGCTTAATAATGCTAAACCAGGTAGATTCAAAAATAAAAAAAGAGATTACACTGTTGCAGATGTTAAAAAGCTCTCAGGGTCTGTCAAAATTGAACATACTCTCGCACACAGAGGTGCGCAAAAATTATGGTCACTACTTCATAATGAAGATTACGTAAATACATTAGGAGCTTTAACTGGTAACCAGGCGATGCAACAAGTGCGTGCAGGACTTAAAGCAATTTATCTTTCTGGATGGCAAATTGCTGCAGATAATAATTTGGCTGGTGGAATGTATCCTGATCAATCTATCTACCCTGCGAATTCTGGTCCTGAACTTGTAAAAAAAATTAATCGAACGCTTTCTAGAGCTGATGAAATTGAAGTTATGGAAAATGGCTCACCACAGAGAGACTGGTTTGCTCCAATTATAGCTGATGCTGAAGCAGGATTTGGAGGCGTTTTAAACGCATTCGAAATTACAAGAAATTATATTGAAGCTGGAGCATCAGGAGTGCATTTTGAAGATCAATTAGCCGCTGAAAAAAAATGTGGTCATATGGGTGGGAAAGTACTGATACCAGTCAAACAACATATATCAAATTTAAATGCTGCAAGACTTGCAGCTGATATTTCTGGAACACCAACTTTGATAATTGCAAGAACAGACGCAGAATCAGCAAAATTAATTACTTCAGATGTAGATGAGAGAGACAAACCCTATTTAACAGGAGAAAGAACTGCTGAAGGTTTTTATACTCTAACTCCTGAAAGTTCTTTTGAACGATGCGTGACTAGAGGAAGAGCTTATGCAGAATATGCAGATTTGATTTGGATGGAAACTTCTACACCAAACTTAGATCAAGCAAAGAAATTTTCTGAAGCTATACGAAAAGAATATCCAGAACAGTTACTAGCTTATAATTGCAGTCCAAGTTTTAACTGGACAGCAAACTTAAGTAAGGATGACATAGCTCGTTTTCAAAAGGAACTCGGAGCTATGGGATACAAATTTCAATTTATTACTCTCGCTGGGTTTCATACACTAAACTACAGCATGTTTGAATTAGCCCATGGCTATAAAAAGAAAGGGATGACAGCGTATAGCGAGCTTCAGGATGCAGAGTTCTTAGCTGAAAATATTGGTTATACTGCTCATAGGCATCAAAGAGAAGTTGGCGCTGGATGGTTTGATGCTATATCTGTAGCTGTTAAAGGGGGCGCTTGTTCTACGACTGCTTTATCAGGTTCAACTGAGGAAGATCAATTCCATGAAGGAACTATTGCAGATGTTGCTGAATAGCTAATTTCAATCAAAGAAGGTTAATTATAATGTCAGAGAACAAAATAACAATTATTGCAGAAAGTTTTGAGGCAGCTGCATTAGAATTTCACAGAAGCAAACTATCATCAAAAGGCTACAGAATGGATGGTAAAATAACTTCACAAAAGTTTGAATATATGGATGGACCTGAAAGAAAGGACCTTTTTGATGGTAAACCAATGTATTCAGTTTGTTTTATAAAAGACAGTTAATATTTTATTGATTTCTTAAAAAAGATATTATCAAATATTCTTATATTAAATTTAAGGATTAATATTTTTGGAAAATAATAAAATAAAAGATAAAGGGTATACGCCCGAAAATGAAATAAAAATACCACCAATATACAGAATACCTCCTCCAGTTATACAGTCAATAAATTGGCTGTATAACTTTTTCTTTCCATGGTGGATTTTATATTTTGCTATGGCTTACCTTGGCTATTTATTTATTCAAATAAATCCACAAATAATGCTAAATTTTGATTTTAAGTTAATTGCACTCATCTGGCTAAAAAACTTTTTCTTTCTATTTTTATTTGCTGGTGGAATTCATTGGTGGCTCTATATCAGAAAAAAACAAACACTTGACTATAAATACTATGCTAAATGGCCAACAGAGAATAATTCTAAATTTCTTTTTAAAAACCAAGTTAAAGATAATATGTTTTGGAGCATTGTTAGTGGCTGCACTATCTGGACAATTTTTGAAGCCTATGTATTGTGTAAGCAGGCAACTGGGGGAGTAACAGTTTATTTTTGGAGTGAACAACCTATCTATTTATTTTTATGTATGATTTTGATGCCTTTTATTGGAGGTGTTCATTTTTATATCATTCATAGGTTTCTTCATATTCCAATCATTTATAAGATTGCACATCAGTTACACCATAGGAATATTAATACTGGACCTTGGTCTGGGATATCAATGCATCCAATAGAACATATTTTATATTTCAGCATGATTGCTTTGTGGGCATTTATTCCCGCTGATCCATTTATTGTAGTATTAACTGGCATTTGGTTTGGTATTGGGCCTGCGCAAAGTCATGCAGGCTTTAATAAATTAGTTCTATTTAAGACAAAAACTTTAGAGCTTGCAGATCATTTTCACCATTTACATCATAAACATTTCGAACTTAACTATGGAAATATTTATGCGCCTATTGATCCTATATTCAAAACTTTTCATAATGGAAAAACATTCCCCAGAAAAAAATAAATTAGTTTATTTCAGTTACCCGATAATCTGAATTTTCAAGCCATTCTAAATTAATTTCTACTCCCCAACCTGGATCTGTTGTAACTTCAACGAAACCATCTATTACTTCAAATGGGTTTCCATTAAAAATATCTTTTTGCCAAGGATAATATGTCTCATCTTCTATACTAAATTCTAAATAATTTCCTGCATTAGGTATAGCAGTCAACAAATGTTTAGTACAAATTGTCACTAAAGATAAATTTGCAGCATGTGGTGTACAAGGAAGACCTATTTCATTAGCCATACTTGCCACTTCCAATGTTCTGTAAAGCCCTCCCATATACATTACATCTGGCTGAACAATATCAACCACTTTCTTTTCCAAGGTAGACTTCCAAGTTGACATATCACAATCCTGCTCTCCTCCTGCAACATCTATATCTAATGCATCTTTGACAAGTTTAGTTTGATTATGCTCCCAGTATGGGCAGGGTTCCTCAAAATGAGAAACACCATAGTCTTGCATATACTTACCCAAAGCAATAGCCTTTTCAGGACTGAAGCAGCTGTTGCCATCAACTAATCTTTGAACATCTGCACCTAAATCTTTGGCAAGAACTTTCACAATGTCCTCTGAACGACCCTCCCATTCATCTTTATCTCTTCCACACTCAGCACCAACCCTGAACTTAAATGCTGAAATGCCTAATTCATCTCTCAATTTACGTAGCCTTAAAGACTCATCTTGCGGCGAAATATCTCTTCTCATTGAGGAACCGTAAATTCTTACTTTTCCTGGTTTTCCACCAATTAAACTTGCAACAGGCTTCTCAAGCAACCTTCCATAAAGATCCCACAAAGCTGTATCTAATCCAGCAATAGCTCTCAATAAATATGATCCTGGAAATTTGTGTTCTTTTTCTATAATTAGTTGCAAGTGATCTGCAAAATTTGGTTGTTCTTGTAATTTAAGTCCTATTGAATAAGGCGCTACCTGCCTATGAAAAACTTGAGTAGTAATATCTGCGTGATAGGTTGACATTTGACCCCAACCTACGTCACCTCTATCTGTTGTTATTTTTACAAAAGATAGGTACTGATTTGAAAATGTTTCAATTTTTTTTATTTTCAAATTTTCACCTAAAAAAAAGAGCGGTATATAATACCGCTCTTATTAATATTATATTTGCTGGTTTAAGCAAACCACCAACGTTCAGTGATCTTACAACCGTCAAGATGCCAGTTGCCACCAACAGTCGCAGGATGTGCAATTCTCTTATTATGGGCAGATAGATTTTGACCATAAGACCAAGTAAGATATCCACCATCCTCATTCATAAGTCTTTGACACTCAAAATACATTTCGTGTCTCTTCTTATCATCTAACTCACCTTTAGCAGCTGTAACAAGAGCGTTAAATGCATCCGCAGCTGGAGTATCTCTCCATGCCATGTCATTCCACTCTGAAGCTGCAATACAGCATGTTGAGAACATCCAGTCTGGTGTTGGTCTTCCACTCCAATAAGAAGTACACATTCCTACACCTGGCTTATTCCAAATATTTGACCAATAACCATCATTAGGTTCTTTCTTCACCTCAAGGTTAATGCCACACTCTTTAGCTGAAGCCTGAAGCAGTAATGCCACATCAACAGATCCATCAAGAGATGCACCTGAAGCATGGACAACAACTGGCTTATCACCAATTCCTGTTTTCTTCCAATGGTACCTTGCTCTTTCAGCATCAAATTCTCTCTGAGCTAGTTCAGTATTAAAGTATTTTTGAGTAGGTGAAATTGAATGATCGTTTCCGATCTGTCCATAACCTAATAATACTTTATCAACCATTTCCTGTCTTCGAGCAGCATATTTAATTGCTAATCTGACATCATTATTGTCAAATGGAGGTGTATCTAGACGCATTGCAAATACTCTGTGCATTGTTCCAGTTACAGCAAGCAATTCAAGGTTTGCATTTCTTTTTAACAAGTTAGCTGTTGGAGCAGAAACATCATCAATACAATCAACTTGGTCAGTCATTAGAGCTTGCTGTCTAGCAGTTGCATCACCAACAATTGTTGTTTCAACAGCATCAAAATGTGCGTGACCAGCTTTCCAATAATTTGGGTTTCTTGTAAAGGAGGCACTTACTCCAGGATTAAATTCTTTAAGAACGTAACCAGCAGTTCCAATTCCTGCAAGTGGATCTTTTAGCTTACCATTAGAGTCTCCAATTTGAACTGGTGCGTGATAATCACTCAGCATAACAGGGAAGTCTGAGTTTGGACCTTCTAGTTCAATTACTAAATAATCACCATCAGCTCTAACGTCTGAGATTTCGGCTAACTGACCTTTGATTGAAGACTTACTATCATCTCCTCTATGATAGTTAACTGATGCCATCATGTCGTTAACATCTAATGATTTACCATTATGCCATTCAACACCCTTTCGGACTTTAAATCTCCAAGTTTTCGCGTCGTCTGTTTCCATTGTTTCAGCTAACTCAGGAACAACTGAACCATCAGCAGCAACTTCAACGATATTATTATATATAGCATATCCGTGAACTAATTCAGATGTAGCACCTGTAGACACAGACATGTCTAGAATGTCAGTTGTTGTTCCAGAACTCATGGCAAGTCTTAACGTTCCACCCTTTTTAGGTGAAGCCATAACAGAAGATGACATTGATGTCGCAGCTGATATTGTGGCTCCGAGCGCTACAGCGCCCTGGATAAAGTCACGTCTACCAATTTTGCCTGAAGCAAATAGACCTTTCAACTTTTCTATTGTATACACTTATTTTCTCCCTTTAGTATTTGACAATATATAAGCAAATTAACTTATCAAAATATAAAACTTAACAGCTAAATATCTTATGTAGAATATCAATACATACTATTGGCCTATTTTCAAGGTATAAAGCTAATAAAACCTTAATTTTGTTTAATTTCAGACATATAATAAAGTAGAAACCAAATTTTGATGGAAAATTGATAATTGACTAATAATTTACATAAAAATGTACAAGGTGATAAAATATCTTTAGAAAATTGGAGAACTCACCCATATAACCGGATAGCATTTTCCAAAGTAGATAATATTCTTCCTTATGAAGTTATTCATAAAGGAACAAAAGAAATAAAGTTTGATTCTAAAATCGAAGATATTTCTTCATTAGAGTTTTCTGATAAATACAACGAAAAACAAACAATAATTAATTTTTTTGAAAAGAATTTAACTGATAGTTTTCAGCTATTTAAAAAAGGAAATAAAATTTTTGAATGGTTTGACAATTATAACCTTAAGAGTAATAGACATATTTTATTTTCTGTTTCTAAGTCACTTACTTCTCTTGCGATCGGATTGCTTGTAGAAAATAAATTAATAGATACTAATCAAGAGATTACTTTTTATATTCCTGAAGTCAAAAATAGTGCCTTTGAAAATGCTACTATTCGTAATTTGTTAGACATGACTATTTCTACAAATTTTAAAGAAGAGTATCTTGATAAAACTGGAATATTTAACTTATACAGGGAAGCTACAGGGTTTAATCCGAAAACATCCGATAATAATATAGGATTGAAAGATTTCTTAAAACTTATGCCTAAATCCAAAGAGAAACATGGTAGTCATTATCATTATTGCTCTCCTAATACAGACCTTCTAGGATGGATCATTGAAAAAGTTACAGGAACTAGTTTTGGAAATTACTTTTCAAAAGAAATATTCCAAAAATGTGACCCCCAATATGATGCATTCATCACTTTAGACCATGAAAAATCACCAAGAACAGCAGGTGGCATTTGCATGGTTATAGATGATTTAGCAAAATTAGCTGAAATGGTGAGATGTAAAGGGTCTTATGAAAACAAACAAATAATTAAAGAAAGAACTATACTGGAACTTATTGATTATAATAATGATTATAATTGGCCCAGCATTGAAAAAGGAAATCTATTTCCTAATGGTTCATATCGTTCAAAATGGTATCAAACTGGACTTAAGAATAAAGAAATATATGCTAGCGGAATTCATGGCCAAAAAATTTGGATTGATCCTCTTAATGAAATTTCTATCATTATGTTCTCATCAAGAAAACAGCCACTTAGTCCAAGCTTTGAGAAAAACTTCTCATTGATGTGTTTAGAGATTTGCAAGATTCTTTAAATTAAATTGCCTTTTATGAATTTAAAACATAATTTTTTTGCATAATACCTAAAAATAAAAAATGCTAATTTTATGTTTATTGATTATTAGATTTTAAATTAAAATTGATAAAGATAATAAATTCATTAATTTTTTCACCCTCTTCACGCTATCCTGAGAACTGGAAGCCTGCTTATGCTGCTATGCAATTAGGATTTATTGCTGGTGGTTTTGGATTATTAGGAAGAGATTTATTAATTATTACTACAGTTGATGCATGGAATATTATAATTTTTTCAGAGCTATTTTTTGGTATTTTCATCGCTTTAGGCTTTCTTCTTCATACTTTAGGTTTTGCCCAATGGGGTATAATCTTATCTTGTGTAGCAGGAATAGGATCAGCCACGGCATTTAATTTTTTAATTGGATGGTCGACTTTCTTCCATCTTTGGTACATTAACTTGGCAATTTTAATAATCGCTGTGCCTCTCAAAACCTGGTTCAAATTGAGTTTAGCATTATCATTTATAAGTGTTTATTGTTTATTATATCTATTGTTTTCTGAAAATAAACCAATTTATGAGATACCCTCAATTACAGAAAATATTTTAGGATTAAGTAATATATTTGGAAGTTTATTGGTTTTGGGCATGCCAATGGGAATGTATTCACTTTATTTAGAGAAAGAAAGAGATAGATCTGAGCAACTTCTACACAACATAATGCCCAAAGCAATTGCAGATAGGCTAAAGAAAACGAAAGAGACTATTTCTATAGATAATCCAGAAATATCTGTATTATTTGCTGATATAGTAAATTTTACTATTTTGTCAGAAAAACTTTCTGCAGAAAAAATTGTTGGATTTCTAGATGATATGTTCTCTAAATTTGACATCTTAACAGAAAAATATGAAGTCGAAAAAATTAAAACAATAGGAGATGCCTATATGGTTGTCTCAGGCCTTACTTCCGAGAATAAAAATCATGCCTCTATTTTATTCGAATTTGGACAAGAACTTCTAAAAATTGCTTCAAATTATAGAGACCATAAAGGTGACCCTATAACCTTAAGAATAGGAATTCATTCAGGACCTGCTGTATCAGGTGTCATAGGCAAGTCTAAGTTTTCATTTGATATTTGGGGAGATACAATTAATACTGCTGCCAGATTAGAAAGTTATGGTGTACCTAGCAGAATTCATGTGTCAGAAAATACATTCAAATTAATTAACCAAAATATCAGACACCAGAAAAAAACCATCGAAATAAAAGGGAAAGGATTAATACAAACTATTCTAATTTAGATTATTAAATTTTCAAAAAGATTAATTTTTAGATGATAGTATTTTTGTAAGCCAATTAGGATCCATTTCGGGAACTGAAGAAAGAAGAAGTTTGGTATAATCAGGATGTGGTGGAGAAAATATCTCACTCTTCATTCCTTGCTCTACGACTAATCCATTATGCATAACAACAACTTCATCTGATATAGCTTTTACTGTAGCTATGTCATGCGTTATAAAAATATATGTGATACTCAATTCTTTTTGCAGTCTGAGTAAAAGTTTAAGAATCCCCTCCTGAACAATCTGATCGAGAGCAGATGTTACTTCATCACAAATGATCAAATCAGGTTCAGCTGCTAAAGCTCTTGCAATACAAATCCTTTGTTTTTGACCGCCAGATAATTCACTTGGTAATCTGTCAATGAATGTTTCATCTAGTTCAATCATTTTCAGAAGATCTATAACTCTATTTGTGTAAGCTTTTCCTTTTATATTATGATAAAATTCCAAAGGCCTGCCGATTATGTCCCTCACAGTATGCCGAGGGTTCATTGAGGTATCAGGCGATTGGTAAACCATTTGTATTTTTCTTAAGTCTTCTTTTGATCTATCTGAAAGATTAGGTGTTAATTTTTGTCCCTGAAAAATTATCTCTCCTTTGTCTGGAGGTAAAAGGCCTGTTACAACTCGAGCTGTTGTTGACTTTCCAGATCCTGATTCACCAACAATGGCAACAGTACCACCTTTTGGAACCTCAATGGATACATTTTGCAGTACCTTTGGACCAGAACCATAAGAAGCATCAATATTTTTAATACTTAATATTTTTTCTTTATTTTTATTTTCTTTCTTTTTTATAGATCGAACAGCCCATAAAGATTTTGTATAATCTTCCTTGGGAGACTTAAGCATTTTGTTGGTCTCAGACTCTTCAATAGTGTCTCCGTAACGAAGCACTTGAATACGATCAGCCATTTGAGCAACTACGGCCAAATCGTGCGTTATATATATAGCAGCTGTATTGTGTTCTTTAACAATGTTTCTAATAGTTACTAAAACATTTACTTGGGTTGTAACATCCAAGGCGGTTGTTGGTTCATCAAAAATGATTAAATCAGGCTTTGAAGACATCGCCATTGCTGTCATTGTTCTTTGAAGCTGTCCCCCAGAAACTTGATGTGGATATCGGCCGCCAATTTCTGTTGGGTTAGGAAGCTGCATTTCCTCGTATAGTTTTATTGCTTCTTTTTCAAGGGTTTCAGTCTTAGAAATTCCATGGCTTACTGAAGCCTCAATTGTTTGATTTATAAGTCTGTGAGCAGGGTTAAATGCTGCTGCTGCTGACTGCGCAACGTAAGAAAATTTTGTACCCCATAATTCTCTTTTTTCATTTTCATTCATTTTTGTTAAATCCTGGTCACCAAAAAGAACAGACCCACCTGTAAATCGACAACCAGCCCTAACAAACCCCATTGCAGCCAAACCTAGAGTAGACTTTCCAGCACCAGATTCTCCAATCAGTCCTAATACTTCCCCACGATGAATTTGAAGATCTACCCCTTTAATAATAGGATGCCATGCCTCATCACTGTAACCCTCAATTGAAATATTTTTCATTTCAAGCAAAATTGAATTGTCTCTATTTTTGCTCATCTTTTAAACCACTTGTTAAATATAGAAACCAGTCAACTACAAAATTTACTCCAATAGTTAAGATCCCAATTGCAGCCGCTGGAAGAATAGGAGTTAAAGCAGCTGTTATATCATACTGAGCGTATTGAATAAGCTCCCCTGTTTCTCTAACCATAGACCCCCAATCAGCTGTTGGAGGTTGAATGCCAACACCCAAAAAAGAAAGTGATGCAATCATCAAGAATACATAGCAAAATCTCAAACCAAATTCAGCTACAAGAGGGGGTAAAATATTTGGTAAGATTTCTCTTCCCATTATCCAACCAATTTTTTCTCCTCTAAGTTTTGCAGCTTCAACGTATTCCATAACTGCTACGTTCATGCCAACAGCTCTAGATAATCTAAATACTCTAGTTGAGTCTAATACAGCGATTATAATAATCAAATTTAGAGCAGTTGAACCAAAAATTGATAAAAGCATCAAAGCAAAAATAAGACTAGGAATTGCCATTAAAACATCAACAAAACGGGCTAGAAATTGATCTACCCAACCTCTTAAAATAGCAGATAATAACCCAAGACCACCACCTATTAAAAATGCTAGCAATGTAGTGAGAATAGCTATTCCCATAGTATTTCTAGCACCATAAATTAATCGGCTTAAAATATCTCTTCCTAAGCGATCAGTTCCAAAAATATGAACCTCATCCCATGGTGCATAAGGTGTTTTAAATATTTCCGCTTCTCCGTATGGGGCAATTAAGGGAGCAAACAAAGCTACAAAAAGATAAAATACAATTATAGTCATTCCCAACCAAGCCGTGAATGGAGCTTTTTTGAGAGTTATAAAAATCCTCTGTAAGAAGGTTCTTTTTACAAATACTGAAGCGACTTCATCCTTGGCCGAATATTGATTAATAACTTTGCTCATTTTGGATACAGCAACCTCGGGTTAGTAATTATAGATATTACATCAGCTAATAAATTGAGAAGAATATAAGTTAGAGCGAAAACAAGTGCGCATCCTTGCACAACTGGTATATCTCGTTTGATAACTGAATCTACCATTAACTGGCCAACACCTGGATAAACAAAAACAACTTCAACAACAACAACGCCCACAATTAAATAAGCTAAATTAAATGCTATTATATTTGATATAGGGGCCCATGCATTTGGTAATGCATGCTTCATAATTACCTTAGATCTTGATAGGCCCTTAAGCTCAGCCATTTCAATATATGGTGACGATAATAAGTTTATTATAGCAGCTCGCGTCATTCTCATCATATGTGCAACTGTAACTAAAGTAAGCGTCAAAGCTGGGAGGATAGAAAGGTAGACGCGTTCTAAAAAAGGTGTTGAAGATGTTACATTAGATAGTGATGGGAAAAACTGGTAAATGGAGGCCAGAAAGATTATTAGTATGTACGCAACAAAAAATTCAGGCATAGAGATTGTAGTCAATGCAGACGCATTTACAGCGCGATCATAAAAGGTGTTTCTATAAAGGGCAGCCGTAATACCTAACAACAGAGATAAAGGGACAGCAATAATTGCAGTCATAGCAGCCAAGAAAAAAGTATTATATAATCTAGGTTTTAATAAACTTGTTACAGTTCTAGCAGTACTTTGCTGTGGCTGATTTGCATATGACGCGTTTCGCCCTGAAAAAGTACTCCCAAGGTCTCCCTGAACTGCCGCACCTACCCAGTTAACGTAACGAATATAAAATGGCTTATCTAATCCAAGTTCTTTTCTAAATGCTGCTACAGTTTCTTCTGTTCGGGCCTGTCCTAATTGCGCTTCAACAAAGTCACCTGGCAACAATTGAATAGAGCTGAAGATGATTAAACTAACAAAAAATAAAGAAACAACACCTAAACCTATTCTCTTTATTAATGTACTTAAAATTGGATGCATAAATTTTTGGGTATATATTTTATTTAAGAAAATAACTTATCAAAATCAGAAGAAAAGTAAATATATATGTTCGAAGTTAGAATTTTGGATCTGGTACCTCTGTATTACCATCAACAGCAATGACCTGGCCACTTACAAGCCTTGACTTTGAACTCGATAAAAAAAATGCCATATCAGCAATATCGTTTGGATGAATTAACTTTTTCATTGAAGTGCCTTCTGTATAAGCTTGATAAATTTTATCCCTTGTCATGCCTTTTGACTTGACTTCAGCTTCAATTACTTTTTCCAATCTCTCACCCTCAACCGATCCAGGGCAAATTGCATTGACCTTAACATTGTAGGGCCCTAACTCGATAGCTAAAGATTTCATTAGGCCAATGGCACCCCATTTTGAAGTAACGTATGGTGAGCGATGACTAAATCCAAAAATTCCTGCTGTAGACGAAGTAATTATTATGGAGCCTGATTTCTGTTTTTTCATTAAAGGAACAGTCAGTTTACAAAACAAAAAAATACCATCAATATTAACTTCGATACATTCTTTCCATTCAGTTAAACTAATGTCCTCAATTAAAGCAGTAGGGCCTTTTATACCGGCGTTTGCACAAAGTATGTCAATTGTTTCCCAGTCATTTTTTATATTTTCAAAAAGTTTTTTTACCGCTCTTTCATCGCGTACATCAGTATGTGATTTTTTCCATTCTTTGGGACAATTATCAAGTTGTTCTTTATTACTGTCAGCTATCCAAACATTATCTCCATTAACTTCAAAAGTCATAGCCATAGCCTTACCTATGCCAGATGCTCCTGCAGTAATTAAAACATTTCGAGGCATTTAACCTTTGTACCCTACTGAACGCCCAGCTCCTTCAGGTAATGATAATTTTGAATGTTTTTTAAAAAGGTGATCTAAATTTTCAGCTATTTTTTTACTTGGCAAACATGAAGCTCTTGTTTTAAGGCTTACATGTAAGAGCATATGCTCTCCTGTCGCAATTAACGTCCCATTATCAGTTTCAAGTTTATGAAAAAGTCGAAGTTTTTTTCCAGATGCTTCCAAAACTTGCGTTTTTGCTATTATTAACATCCCCTCTTTGGCTTCATTTAGATGGCGTATATGCGTCTCAACTGTGAAATAACTCTCTTGTTTTGTTTTGATATAATCAACATCCATTCCCATCATTTCCATAAACTTATCAGTAGCCTGACTGCAAACTTCTAAATAATTTGTCTCATTCATGTGGCCATTAACATCTGTCCATGTCTGAGGTATTTGACGTTTTACAGTCAAATACAACTCTACATCATGACCAAGATCAATGTTTAAATCATTATTGTGTTCATTAATTGTTTTTCCAGCAGCTCTCTCAGTTGCCCTTAATGCTCGTAGTATTCCAACGAGAGTATCATCTCGGCTTATTTCAAGTTCCTGAATTGATCTGCCCTTTGCTTGATTATCAGATTGTGTTGCAATTTTCGTAACAAACTCATCCGTGAGATCAGGAACATCCATCAACTTAGTCCATGGCCATTTTAAACAAGGGCCAAACTGCTTTAAAAAATGATGCATTCCCTGTTCACCTCCAGCTAATCTCATATGCTCAAATACGCCCATTAATGCATATCTTAGACCCATGGCGTATTTCATAGCGTCATCTACTTCCTCAGTTGTGGCTATATCATCATGGACGAGCCAAAGTGCCTCCCTCCAAATAGCCTCAATTAACCTGTCAGCTATATGAGCGTCAATTTCTTTTCTAACAAGAAGTGGTTTCATTCCTATGTTTTTTAAAAATTTACAACATTCACTTATGATGTTTTTATCTGTTAATAATGATGGAACAACTTCAACTAAAGGGAGAAGGTAAACAGGGTTAAAAGGATGGCAAACAAGTATTTGCTTTGGGTTATTTGATCCCTCGTTTAATTCTGATGGCTTAAATCCCGAAGTTGAAGACGCTATAATTGCATCACTGTCACAAAATTTTTGAATTTGTTTGTAAACATTCTGTTTAATGTCTAATCTCTCAGGAACACTTTCTTGTATCCATTTAACTCCCTGAACAGTTTCTTCTATTGTGCTACAAAAAGTTAATTTACCTTCTTCAGGCAATGCGAAGTCATATAAAGATGGGAGGCTTCGTTTTGCATTTTTCAACATAGCATTCAGTTTTCTCTTGGCTTCCTTATCTGGATCATAGACCTTTACATCATAACCATTGAGTAAAAATCTAGAAGCCCATCCGCCTCCAATAACACCACCACCTATAATTGCTGCCTTCATTTTGGCACTCTTTTTGTTAACTTAAGTTTTTCTCTAACCTCACTGGGTCCAATGATTTTTGCTCCAAGATTAGTAATTATTTTACATGCTCTCTCAACGAGCTGAGCATTGGTAGCCAGAACTCCTTTTTCTAGAAAAATATTATCTTCCAATCCTACGCGAACATTACCCCCAGACAGAATAGCTGCCGCAACATAAGGCATTTGATGACGCCCAAGAGAAAACGCTGAAAATGTCCAGTTGCTTGGAACATTATTTACCATTGCTAAAAGGGTATTCAAATCATCAGGAGCACCCCAGGGAACATTCATACAGAGTTGGACCATAACTGGATCTTCAATTAATCCTTCTTTAACAAGTTGCTTTGCAAACCAGAGGTGTCCTGTATCAAAAGCTTCTATCTCAGGCCTTACTCCCAAATCAGTCATTTTTTTTGCCATTGCTCTCAACATACCAGGAGTATTAGTCATTACGTAATCTGCTTCAGCAAAATTCATCGTTCCACAATCTAGGGTACAAATCTCAGGTAGACATTCCTCTAGGTGCTTTACTCTTTCAGAAGCACCAGCCATATCAGTACCATTTTGAGAATATGGTAATGGTGATTCAGTAGAACCAAAGACCATGTCTCCACCCATTCCTGCCGTAAGGTTTAACACCACATCTGTGTCAGCTTCTCTAATGCGTTCAGTAACCTCTCTGTAGTATTCAACCTTTCTAGATGGAACCCCTGTTTCAGGATCTCTTACATGACAATGCACTACAGCTGCCCCAGCCTTTGCAGCCTCAATCGCTGAATTTGCAATTTGTTCTGGGCTTCTTGGAACATGCTCGCTTCTATCTTGAGTGCTTCCAGATCCTGTTACTGCGCAAGTTATAAAAACTTCACTATTCATATTTAGTGGCATTCTATACTCCCTTTTTGTTCAATTAAGTTAGAAATAAACTATTCAAAATTAATTGAAAGAAAAATTAGACATAAGTTATAATATCTGAGTTACGCTCCATCTCTAGGTGACTAATACAGTTAAAAAGCGAAAGCGCCATTCCATTTTCATTAATTTTTATTTTTGAGTAACTAGAATTGTAAATTTGAAAATGAAAATTAGCAAATTGATCAGATGGTAAATTTAGTAATAACCTGAGTATCATAGAGATTGTTCCACCTGATGAAATAACCAAGATATTATTTTTTTTGGTTTCTTTAAATAAATTTAAAAAAGTTTCTGCTCTTTTCTCAAATTGATCCCATGTTTCATTAACAGAATAATTTATTTTATTTTCTGACCAAGCCATAACTGAATTTCTAAGAAGACTAAAATGTGTTTTCTTATTGTGAAGCTCGTCATATGAAAGATCTCTTCCATTAACAAATCCTGTTAAAACTGACTTAACATCGTATTCATTTAGTAACTGTGTTCTCTCAATATTAATTTTATTTTCATAATGTTTTAAAATTTGCTCGGAAGTTTGTATTTGTCTTTTGAGAGTTCCAACGTAAATTTTATCAAAGTTTAACTTTAGTTTCTTAAAATATTCACCAAGAAGAAAACTTTGCTTCTCACCAATTTCTGATAAGTTATCATAATCTTTTTTTCCAAAAGAAGCTTGCCCATGCCTTACAAGATATATACTAGTCATTAAATTACTTATAAATTTATTGAATTGAAATGAATAACATATGATACATATGATAGAATAAGGGTCAATTATATTATGGAAAGTATTGATAATTTATTTGATAATTTTAAGAGCAAAATTGGCACTACTATCGGGCAATCTGAATGGATAAACATTAATCAAAATTTAATCAACGACTTTGCCAATTTAACAATGGACAATCAATTTATTCACATTGACCAAGAAAGAGCCCTGAAAGAAACACCATTTGGTTCAACAATCGCTCACGGTTTTTTGATTTTATCACTTTCTACAAAATTTTTTGTAGATGTAGTGGGTGAAATTGAAGGAGAGAAAATGGGCATAAATTATGGATTTGATAAATTAAGATTTGTAAATCCAGTGAAATCAAATGATATGATTAGAGGCGTTTTCAAACTGAAAGAAGTAACAAGACGAAAACCAAATGAAATTTTATTTAAGCATGATTTAACAATTGAAATAAAAAATGTTAAAAAACCAGCAATTGTTTGTGAATGGCTAAATTTATCAATTTTTTAATCAAGTTATAGTTGATGTAATTGTTTCTCCACCATCAGCGACAATTAGCTGCCCAGTAATAAAAGATGATGCGTCACTAGCTAAAAAATGTACAATCCCAGATATATCCTCGGGGTAACCAATTCTTTGAAGTGGTGTATTTTCATTTTGTTTTTTTAATTTGTCTTTATCAGACCATAAAGCACGAGAGAATTCTGTTTTTATTAATCCAGGAGCGATAGCATTTACCCTTATTCCATAAGGCCCTAATTCTACTGCTAAATTTTTTACTAAAGAAACTTCTGCAGCTTTCGAAATTCCGTAAGCGCCAATATCCTTTGTTCCAATGAGAGCAGAAATACTGGACATTATAATTATAGAACTGGTTTTATTTTTTTTTAAATGAGGACTAGCTTCATTTACTAACCAGATAGACGACTTGAGGTTTACATCCAAAACTTTATCAAAAGCATCATCATTCAGCTTTTCCAAAGGCCCAAAGGCTGGATTTGTGCCGGCATTACTTACCAAAATATCGATACTATTATACTTATTAATGGTTTCTTTTACTAAGTTACAAATTTCATCTTTTTTGCCAACATGGCAGGGAATCACCACTGCTTTTCCGCCCATATTTTTTATTTCATCAGCAACTTTTTCGCATTCCTCGAGCTTTCTTGAAGAAACGACCACTTTTGCCCCAGAATTTGATAATTGAATTGCTATTGCCTTGCCAATTCCTCTAGATGCGCCTGTGACTATAGCTACTTTGTCTTTTAAGCTAAACATAATTATTATTCATTTTATCAAATTGCCAATAGTTTGTTTTGTATTTAAATGTTTAACTTAAAATATCGAATAAACAACTTGAAACTTTTTAAGTTCTTTGTTTTGTTATTTAAGAAATTTTTAAATTAGGAGGAAATATGAAATTTGTAAAATTACTAATATTATCATTTTTTGCTTTAGGAATGATAATTAATTCAGCTTTTGCTGGTGGCAAGTTAGTTATTGCATCTAATGCTTCAGATGCTGCACCAAAAAAAGCTTTTGAAGATATTGTAGCAAAATTCCAAGCTGCTAATCCAGATATAGAAGTTGTTTTAAATACAACAGAACATGAAGCTTTCAAAACTGCAATTAGAACTATTTTAGCTGCAGACAAAGGACCTGATGTTGCTACATGGTTTGCAGGAAATAGAATGGCTGGGTTTGTTGCTGATGGTCTTTTTGCTGACATCTCTGATGTTTGGGCTAGTGAAGGATGGGATAGTTCTATGGCATCAACAATGCCTTCAGTTTCGTTTAATGGGAAACAATATGCTGTACCATATTCATACTACCAGTGGGGTATTTACTATAGAAAAGATATTTATGAAGCAAACGGTATATCTATTCCAAAAACTTATGATGAGTTTTTAGATAATTGTAAAAAACTTAAAGCAAAAGGAATTGCTTCAGTTGCAATAGGTACTAAATATCTTTGGACTGCAGCTGGCTGGTTTGACTATATAAATATGAGAACTAATGGTCTTGATTACCATATTAATCTAATGCTTGGTAAAACCAAATATACTGATCAAGGCGTTGTAAATACATTTAAGAATTGGGCAAGAGCAATTGATGCCGGATGTTTTATGGATGACCATCAAAACTATAGCTGGCAGGAAGCTCAACCTCCTTTAATAAATGGTGAGGCTGCATCTTATCTTATTGGGAATTTTATTGTTAACAATTTACCAGAAGAAACTCAGGCACAGCTTGATTTCTATCAATTCCCACCAATTGATCCAAGCTTGGAATTAGGTGAGGATGCACCAACGGAGATTATTTTTATGCCGGCTAATGCACAAAATGTCGAAAATGGTAAAAAGTTCATGGCTTTTTTTGCACAACCTGAAAATTTAACAGTAATGAATAATGTCCTTGGTCAACTGTCAACTCATTCTGGTTCAGCAGCTCCTTCAGATCGTTTTCAAAGGGCTGGCGCCGAGATGCTTTCAAAATCAAAAACAGCTCAGTTTTTTGACAGAGACACCACTCCTGAAATGGCAAAAGCGGCAATGCAGTTAATGGTTGATTTTATGCTAGAGCCTGAAAACATGATGGAAATTCTTGAGGAAATAGAAGAAGAACGTTCAAGAATTTTTGGCGGATAAATAATTAAAAATAAAAGGAGCTTTTTTTAAAAGCTCCTTTTTTTAATCTAATGAAAATAAAGTTAAATCTTACTCCCTGGTTATTTCTTGCTCCAGCTTTAGTATATTTTACAATAATGGTGATTTATCCAATTATTGGAAGTGTTCACATAAGCTTTCATGACTGGAATGGAACACAATTTAAGTGTTCAGATGGCAGGGATATAAAGTCTCTTCAAGAAAATGAATTTTGTAGAAAAATTCCTGATATGAAATATGTTGGTTTCGAAAACTATCAGAGATTTTTTAAAAAAACACCCAAAGATTTTAATAAAATCAAAAAATATTGGCAAAAGGTTTTTGACCCTGGAGATAATAAAATTGGAGTACCAGTATTAGATCAAGGAATAGGCTTAATAAGCACTTTGACTGACGGTAAAAAAACAAAATGGCCAAGACTTTCAATTGAAACAAAAATAATCTTAAATACCCTTAAGTGGTTAATATTTTTTCCCTTAGCAATTCCAATAGGTTTGGGATTAGCACTGTTTTTGAACCAGATAGGATGGTTTGTTAAACTAAGTAAATCACTAATATTTTTTCCATTCGTTATTTCGGCAGCTGTAATTGGTTTTGTATTTCAATTTTTCTATGATCCAAACGGGGGTTTGCTCTCACCAATATATGAATATCTCGGTTGGAAAGATGGAATCATAGGTGATAAAGATAAAGCTACTTACGGCATTATAGCTGCAGCATGGTACAGACAAATTGGATATTGTCTTATCATTTACTTAGCTGGCTTAACCTCAGTTAATTCTGAACAAATTGAAGCTGCTAGAATGGATGGTGCTTCAGGTTGGAAACTTTTCAGATATATAGTTTTGCCACAATTGTGGCCTTCAACATTTGTTGCGCTTGTTGTTACTATAATTGGAGCTTTGCGCACTGATTCATTTGATATGACCCAGATAATGACTGAAGGTGGGCCTGGACGAGGGGCTTCAGATGTAATGTCTAGGTTCATGTTCCAAAAAACATTATTTGATCAAGACTATGGATACGGATCAAGTATTTCAGTTTTATTGTTTATGTTTATGCTGATTTTTATAATCGCATTTATTATTCGAATGTATTATCAAGATGAAAATTTAAGGTAGTTTATGTTCCCAGTCCCAATTGAAAAAACTACTAAAACAAATAGGATTATATATTACTCTTCAGTTGCACTAGTTTTGCTTCTTTGGTTAATTCCACTGATGATAATAACACTTGCTGCCTTCAAAACAGCAGATCAACTTAATGCCGGTGGTAGGGGATTTGTTCTTCCAGATCCTTTTACTTTAACTGCATTTAAACGAACGTTAACGAATGAGCCTTTCATGGCCTCAATTTTAAATTCATTTATGGTTGTAATTCCTGTAACCATCATATCAATATCACTCGCAACCATGGCAGGATATGCTTTGTCTAAATTTCGTTTTAGAGGAATGATGATTATTTTTGCAATTTTTGTAGGGGGAAATTTTATACCATATCAAGTATTAATGATACCAGTTTTAAGGTTGACCCAAGATATTGGTATTTGGAATACAAAATATGCTATCATCTTATTCCATGGCGCCTTTCAAGCTGGTTTCTGTGTTTTCTTCATGAGAAACTTTATTTCACAAATACCAAATGAATTATTAGAATCCGCTCGTGTTGATGGAGCTACAGAGTTTGAAATCTTTTATAAAATTGTATTGCCACTTGTCAGACCAGCTATGGCTGCATTAGCTGTTCTTATTTTTTCTTTTGTTTGGAATGACTTTTTCTGGTCTCTAATTCTTTCACCAATTTCACCATCAGGAATGCTTGCCCCAGCAGGTCTGGCAACAATTATAAAAGGTAGGTTCTATAATGAGTATAATGTTATGGCTGTAGGTTCTATTTTAGTCGCGCTTCCACCTGTTGTCTTATTTTTCTTGCTACAAAAGCAATTCATAAGTGGCCTTACAATGGGGGCAACTAAAGGTTAGGCATTAATTAGTTTTGATACTTCCGCAACCCTTTCAGCATTTGAAGAGGCTAAAGTTCCATCTTGATTGTAGAAATTATTTTCAAATCCGACTCTAACTTTTCCACCATGAAGATTAGATTTAATTAAACAATCTGTTTCAGCTCTTCCAAAAGCGCAAATTCCCCAGTCAATTTCAGAGATTATATTTTTATGCTCTTCTAGAAATAAATCCAGATCCTCTTTTTTACTTTGAAAGTTTTTATCATATCTTCCCAGGACATAAAGAACTTGTAAGTTTTTTTTTGGTATAACGTTTAATTCAATAGCTTTTTTAAACAACTTTAAATCTTCTACTGAATATAAAATGTGCTGAATTTGAATATTATTTTCAATTGCAAAATTATAAAAATTTTGTGCTAGCCTGGGATATTTAATATTGGGCATCATCTCTTTTAAGGCAACTGATGCCGCTTCCGGTTGTACTAATTTCACAACTTCAAATTGCTCTTCAGGTGAAAATTTGCCTACAGCTTCTGTTGTGATTTGAACAGGCAATTCAGGGATTTTTATATCTAGTTCACTTAACAACTCTCTATATAAACCGACATCTAAACAATGATCACCTTTTTTGTCTCTAACATGCGCATGAATTGCATTTGCACCTTTATTAAAACAATTAGCTGCTTCTCTAACTATTTCTGAGATGGTAATAGGTAAATTTGGATGATCTTCTTTAGTTTTTCTTGCTCCATTTGGAGCAACCATAATCTTTGGGAGAATTGAAAACCTGTTCATATTAAATTAAATGTATAAAATGAAAACTTATGCAAGGTAAAATATTATAATGAAATATAATGATTTAGGTCAAAGTGGAATCAAAGTAAGTGAACTCTGTTTAGGAACTATGACATGGGGTTCTCAAAATTCACAATCAGATGCAAATAGACAAATTGAAATATCAATAGATCATGGGATAAACTTTTTAGATACTGCTGAGATGTATCCAACAACGCCAATATCATCCAAAACGCAAGGTGATACTGAAAGAATTATAGGAAACTGGCTGCAAGAAACAAAAAGAAGGTCCAAAATAATTTTAGCTACTAAAATCACAGGAAAAGGTTTTAAAGCAATTAGAAATGGAGAACCAATTTCAGTTTCAAATTTAAGACCAGCTCTAGAAGGAAGTCTAAAAAGATTAAAAACTGAATATATTGACCTTTATCAACTTCATTGGGCTAATAGAGGTTCATACCATTTTAGGCAGAATTGGGATTATGATCCATCAGTTCAAGAAAAAGAATTAGATGACATGTACAATATTCTAAATGAATTAGATAAATTTGTTAAGGAAGGTATAATTAGAACCATTGGTTTATCAAATGAAACAGCATGGGGCACAATACAATTTTCTAATATTGCAAAAGAAAATAGTTTTCCAGAAATTGTAACAATCCAAAATGAATACAGTTTAATGTGTAGACACTTTGATCTGGACCTTGCTGAAGTTTGTCACCATGAAAATATAGGTTTACTTTCCTTTTCACCTTTAGCTTGTGGTATTCTATCTGGAAAATATTCAAACAATAAAATACCAAATGGCACAAGGAAAAGTATTAATAACAGTCTTGGAAACAGGAATTCAAAGTTAACTAATTTAGCAGCAGAAGAATACTTTGGGTTAGCTAAAAAATATTCTTTAGATCCTTGCCAAATGGCTCTATCTTTTTGTCTAAGCAGGCCTTTTATGACATCAGTTATTTTTGGGGCTACAAATGAAATTCAACTGTTAAATAACATTAAGTCAACAAACTTAAAATTAGAAAAACAGCATCTTACTGAGATTACAAAAATACACAGGAAATATCCAATTCCTTTTTAAATGAATTAGTTCTATTTTTTACCTAAAGGTATATATTCTAGTTTAGCATCAAACATAGATTTAGAATCAAAAATATTTCTTAAATCAATTACAATGTTTCCTTTCATTAATTTTGATATTTCTAGTGGACTTAGTGCTCTAAACTCGTTCCACTCAGTCAGAACTACTAGTATATCTTTGCCAGAAATACATTCCTGAGTATTTTGTAAATAGTTAATTTTGTCTGAAAAAATTTTTTTTGCCTCGTTCATAGCTTCTGGATCATAAGCAAAAATTTTAGCATTTAGATTTAAAAGACCATTAATTATATCTATTGAAGGACTATCTCTCATATCATCTGTTTCAGGTTTAAAAGACAATCCTAAAATTGCAATATTTTTATTAGATAAGCTATCTACACTAGATTGAATTTTTTTGACCATCTGTTTTTTTCTTAAATCATTGTATTTTATAGTTTGCTCTACTATTGAAACTTCTGATTTATATTCATTAGCAGTTTTCACTAATGCAAGTGTATCTTTTGGAAAACAGCTACCTCCATAACCTGGACCAGTATGCAGAAACTTATTACCAATTCTTTTGTCCAATCCCATCCCTTTGGCGATATCATCAATGTTTGCGCCCACTTTCTCACACAAATCCGCCATTTGATTTATGTAAGAAATTTTAACCGCAAGAAAGGCATTTGAAGCATATTTTATTAATTCTGCGCTTTCTAATGAGGTGTAAACAATTGGAGTTTCCAATAAGAACAATGGCCTATAAAGAGCTGCCATCATCTTTTTTGCCCTTTCAGTTTCAACTCCAACGACAACTCTATCAGGCCTCATAAAGTCTTCTACAGCAGATCCTTCTCTTAGAAATTCAGGATTTGAAGCTATATCAAATTCTGCTTTATCATTTTCTTTTTCAATAATTTGCTTTACTTGATTGCCAGTCCCAACAGGGACAGTTGACTTTGTAACTACCAAAGTATAGCCATTAATTGCTTTTGCTATTTCTTTGGCTACACTAAAGACAAAGCTTAAATCGGCATGCCCATCACCTCTCCTTGATGGAGTCCCAACTGCAATAAAAACTATATCTGCATTTTGAACAGCACTTTCTAATTCTGATGTAAATGTTATCCGATTAGCTTCAATATTTCTTTTAAGTATTACTTCTAATCCTGGTTCATAAATAGGAATTTTCCCATCTTGCAGTTTTTGAATTTTTTTTATCTCTTTATCTACACAAGTAATATTAAAACCAAACTCAGCAAAACATATTCCTGATACAAGACCTACATAACCTGTTCCAATGATTGTAATATTCAATTATTTTACCTTTATAAAAAAATTTGATTTTGAATATTAATTCTAATAATAACTGTATTTATATATCTTAATAAGTTATATACAATCAACCATTCAAATGAGCAATTTTAGTAAAGTTATGAAAAAAGTATTAGTAACTGGAGCAGCTGGGTTTATTGGTTTTTCTATTTGCAACAAACTTTTAGAAAATGGAATAAATGTTCATGGCTTGGATAATTTGAATGAATATTATGATCCAAGGTTAAAAAAAGCTAGACTAGAAATTCTTTCAAAAAAAGGGATGCCATTCTCAAAAATTGATCTTGCTGATGCAGATAGAATTAAAATACTTTTTGATTCATACAAACCAACTATTGTAATAAATTTAGCGGCTCAGGCAGGTGTAAGATACTCTCTAGAAAATCCTCATGCATATATTAACAGTAACATAATAGGATTTTTAAATGTTTTAGAAAATTGCAGAAATTTTTCAACAGAGCACTTGATATATGCAAGTTCTTCATCAGTTTATGGATTAAACAAAGTTTTTCCTTTTTCAGAAACAAATAATGTTGATCATCCGGTGAGTCTTTATGCGGCGTCAAAAAAGTCAAATGAAGCTATGGCTCATTCATACTCGCATATATTTAAATTACCTTGTACAGGCTTAAGATTTTTTACTGTATATGGTCCATGGGGTCGACCTGATATGGCGTTGTATATTTTCACGAAAAAAATACTAGCGGGTGAGCCAATTGATGTTTTTGGATTTGGAAAAATGAGACGAGATTTTACATACATAGATGATATTGTTGAAGGTGTTTTCAGTCTATTGGATAAAAAACCATCTGGGGATTCAAATTGGTCTGGTAAAAATCCTAATCCTTCAAACAGTAGTGCTCCTTGGGAAGTTTTTAATATTGGAAATAACAAACCAACTGAATTGGAATACTTTATTTCTTTGATTGAAAAAAATTTAAATAAAAAGGCAATCAAGAATTATCTCGAAATGCAACCAGGTGATGTTGAAGAAACTGCTGCTGATATAAGCAAATTAAATCAAATAACTAGTTTTGTTCCTTCAACCTCAATTGAGGACGGAATACCAAAATTTATCTCTTGGTATAGAACTTTTCATAATTAGATGTGCAAAACTAATTAAATGACAAAATTTTCAAAAAAAATACGTAAAGCAATTTTTCCAGTAGGTGGTCTCGGTACTCGATTTTTACCTGCAACTAAGTCAATACCTAAAGAAATGCTTCCAGTTCTTGATAAACCTCTTGTTCAATACGCTGTTGATGAAGCTATAGAAGCGGGCATAGAAGAATTTATATTTGTTACTGGCAGAGGAAAAAGTGCCATTGAAAATTATTTTGACCATTCAATTGAACTTGAAAGTAACCTGAAAGATAAAGAAAATCTAGAAAATTTAAACCTTATTCAAAAGACAGTTTTAAAACCTGGTTCGGTTTCTTTTATAAGACAGCAAAGACCCCTAGGACTAGGCCATGCTGTCTGGTGTGCAAGAAATTTTATTTCTGACGAACCAGTAGCGGTTATTTTAGCAGATGATTTGATAGAAGCTAATCCAGGATGCATGAAACAAATGATAGAAAACTGGGATGGTGGTAATATGGTTGCCACAATGAATGTTGAAGATAAAGACACCTCCTCATACGGTATAATAACTCCTGGGAAAATTATTAGAGATAAAATTGAAGTCCGTGGCATTGTTGAAAAGCCCAAACCAAAAAACGCTCCCTCAAATATAGCTGTGGTAGGGAGATACATTATCCAACCTTCAGTGTTCGAGGATTTGGCCCTTCAAAAAAAAGGAACAAATGACGAAATACAGCTTACTGACAGTTTGTCATCACAAATTGGTAAATATCCTTTCTACGCTTATAATTTTATAGGAACACGATATGATTGTGGAACTAAGATTGGTTTTACTAAAGCAAATACTAATTTTGCCCTAAAAGATGACGAAATTGGAAAAGAGTATAATGATTGGTTATCATCTTTACTAAAAAACTAATTCATGATTAAGAATAAAATATCAAAAAGTATATTCAGAGAATACGATATTAGGGGAATTATAAATGAATCCCTTTTTGAAGATACTGCCTATTTAATTGGAAGGGGATTTTGCTCTCTTAATAAAAATTTAAGTAATATTGTTGTTTGCAGAGATGGAAGACTTTCTAGCTTAAGCATAGTTAATTCTTTGATTGAAGGGATTAAAAAATCTGGGGTCAATGTTATTGATATTGGATGCGGCCCAACACCCATGTTATATTTTGCTTCTTTTTTGCTTAATTGTGATGCTGGGATAATGGTAACAGGAAGCCATAACCCTAAAAATCACAATGGATTTAAAATGACTTTAAATAATAATAGTTATTATGGAGAAAACATCCAAAAACTTTACAAGTACATACTCAATAATAATTTCATTGAAGGTAAAGGAATTTTAACAAAAAAGAATGTAAAAAAAAAATATGAAAAATGCCTGCTAGAAAGATCAGGTCCTTTTCCAGATATAAAAGTAATTTGGGACTGTGGAAATGGAGCAACAGGTGAAATTATAAGTAATATTGTTAAAAATCTTCCAGGTATTCATAAAGTTTTATTTGAAGAAATAGATGGTAATTTCCCAAATCATCACCCTGATCCTTCAGTAGAAAAAAATCTTACTGCGCTTAAAGAAAAAATGATGATTGAAAAAGCAGACTTAGGAATTTCATTTGATGGAGATGGCGATAGAATTGGCATTTTATCAAAAGATAAATTTTTAGTCCCAGGTGATTTAATTACAGCTTTTTTATCTGGTAGTATTTTAAAAAAAAATCCAAATCAACCTATTGTACTGGATGTTAAATCAAGTAACTTAGCAGTTAATTCAATAAAAGATCAAAATGGTAAGGCAGTAATATGGAAAACTGGTCATAGCTTAATTAAAGCAAAAATTAAAGAAATAAATGCACCATTAGCAGGTGAAATGAGTGGACATATTTTTTTCAATGATAATTGGTTTGGGTTTGATGATGCTATTTATTCAGCTCTAAGATGTTTACAAGAAATCAAATCAAATAAAGGAGGTTTGTCATCTTTTTTGAAAACGCTTCCAATATCTTTTTCTAGCCCTGAAATCAGAATTGAATGTGAAGAAAAAAATAAATTTAAAATTGTAGAAACAGTAAAAAAAATTGCTTCTTCATGTTATGATTCATCTAAATTATTATTAATAGATGGTTTAAGGGTCACAAACGAACAGGGTTGGTGGCTTCTAAGGGCTTCAAATACACAAGCTGCACTCATCATTCGCGCAGAAAGTACATCTAGTCAAAATTTAGAAACTCTTATCAATGAAATTAATTTTTTCCTAAACAAAGCTGGTTTTGATAAAAACATTCATGATTATTTTTAGAAAAATTATTTATTTTTAAAATTGATTTCTATAAGGTGCAGATAATGCTGCTCCAGCTTTTCTAACTGATAATGAAGCAGCTTTATTTGCAAACTCCAAAGCATACTCCAAGCTCATACCTTCTGAAATTCCTGTTGCGAAAGCACCATTAAATACATCCCCTGCTCCAACTGTATCAATAACTTCATCCTTTATTTTAAATGACGGGAAATAAAGACCGTCTTGATCATCAACACCTCTGGTACATAAAACTCCTTTTTCTCCCAAGGTAATAACTGATGTTCCAACACCTAGCTCACATATTTTTTGACCAGCTAGTCTAGCGTCATCTATATTTTTTACAGAAACTTTTGTAAGAGAAGATGCTTCATGTTCATTTGGTGTTAAGTAATCCACTAGTTTGAATACTTCTTTATCATTTTCAAAATATGGTGCAGGATTTAAGATAGTCCTAAGTCCTTTTTTCTTTGCTAAATTAAGGGAATGGTTTGTGACTTCTAACGGTATTTCATACCCGGTTAATAATAATGATGAATCATTAAACATGTCTATTTTTTCTTCAATCACTGATTTATCAATACCTGACGCAGCACCTGGAACAACTATAATTGAGTTCATACCATTTTTATCTACTGAGATTGCCGCTGAACCCGTGTTTTCGCCTTTTGCTATTATTAAACCTTCAGTATTAACATTTTCTTTTTGGTAAAGATTTAATCCAATATCAGCAAAATGATCATCTCCTATCCTTGCAATTAATGATACTTTTCCACCAGCTCTAGAAATTGCTACTGCTTGGTTAGATCCCTTGCCTCCAGGACCAATTATATAGTTTTCACCAATTATTGTTTCACCAGGTGAAGGTAATTTTTTTGCTTTAAAAGATAAATCTACAACAAAGATACCAACTACAAGAATATTTTTTTCATTCATAAAACCTCAATTAAATAGACAAAATTAATATAATAAATAATATATTTTAAATTTCATCAAAAAGTTAATCTAAATGCAAGAATATATAAAGTTTCATAATCACAATATAGATAAATCTTTACATGATTTTATTTGTAAAGAACTTAAAAGTGAAAAAATTAAATTAGATGAAATCTTTTGGAAAAAGTTAAGCGACATAATTTCAGAATTAGAAAATAGGAGAATAAATTTAATTGAAAAAAGAGCATTCTTGCAAAACAAAATCACAAATTGGCATAAAAAGAACAAAGGTAAGTTTTTTAATAAAAATGATTATAAAAAATTTCTATTTGAGATAGGCTACATAGTTGAAGAAAAAAAAGATTTTAAAATTAATACTAATAATATTGATCCAGAAATCTCATCCATCCCTAGCCCACAATTAGTAGTTCCACTATCTAATACAAGATACGCAATTAATGCTGCAAACAGTAGGTGGGGTAGTTTATATGATGCAATATATGGAACTGATATAATTCCAAATAAAAACAAATTTAAAATTACTAAAAATTATAATGAAAGCCGAGGAAGAGAAGTAATAAAGCTTGCGAAAGCTCACCTAAATACTTTCTTTCCAATAGATAGTTGTTCTTATGAAGAAGTAACAAAAATTCAAATTATTAATAATGAATTAATTTTCAGTGACAAAAACTCTAATTTAAAGAAATTGCTAAATCCTAGTCAGTTTTGTGGTTATATTGGATTTGAGTTAAACCCTGACGAAATTATTCTTGAAAAAAATAGTCTTCGTGTTCGTCTTCAACTAGATAAAAAGCATCCAATAGGAAAAATTGATAGCTTTCATCTTAAAGATATAGTTATAGAGGCGGCGCTATCAGTAATTATGGACTGTGAAGATTCTATTGTCTCTGTAGACACCAATGATAAAATTGCAACTTTTAGAAATTGGATAAGGCTATTAAATGGCACTATTCAAGCTGAGGTTAAAAAGAATAATGTTTCTTTTATAAGGAAACTGTCTAAAGATATAAGTTACAAGAAGCCTAATGGGGAAGCTGATAATATGAAAGGTTTATCACTTCTTTTAATTAGAAATGTTGGCCATCTGATGACTTCTTCTTCAATAATAGATCAAAATAAAAATGAAATTGGCGAGGGAATAATTGATACTTTACTTACTGCATTATGTTTTTTAAAAACTATTGATAATTCTGAAAACTCTAAATTTAAATCGCTTTACATTGTAAAACCAAAAATGCACGGCCCTGAGGAAGTAAAGTTTTCTGTTGATACGTTTTCAATAATTGAAAAACTTCTAAAACTTCCAGAAAATACAATTAAAATCGGAATAATGGATGAGGAAAGAAGAACAACACTTAACTTAAAAGAATGTATTAGAGCCGCAAAAAATAGAGTTTTCTTTATCAATACAGGCTTTCTTGATAGAACTGGAGATGAAATTCATACCTCTATGGATGCAGGTACAATGATAAAAAAAACTGAAATGAAAAATGTAAATTGGATACAAGCATATGAAAGGTGGAATGTTGAAATTGGTTTAAAATGTGGATTTTCAGGATTGGCTCAAATTGGAAAAGGCATGTGGGCGATGCCTGATATGATGTCAAAAATGATGGAAGAGAAAATTTCCCATTGTCAATCTGGTGCAAATACTGCTTGGGTTCCTTCGCCTACAGCGGCCACTCTACATGCTTTACATTACCATAAAGTTGATATTATGAGCCTACAAAAACAGAATACTGGTAAAAAAAATGTTTCAGTTGATGATTTAATAGATATACCAATTATTGATAATCCAAACTGGACAGAAGATGAAATTAACAATGAACTTGAAAATAACATTCAAGGTATTCTTGGGTACGTAGTAAAATGGGTTAATAATGGTATTGGTTGTTCGAAAGTATTAGATATCAATAATATAGGACTTATGGAGGATAGAGCAACCTTAAGAATTTCTTCACAGCATATTGCAAATTGGTTGCACCACGGCATATGTAATAAGTCTCAAGTCCTTAATACTTTCAAAAAAATGTCTGCCGTTGTTGACAAACAAAATGCGGATGATCCAGATTATATTCCTATGTCTAAAGATTTAGATGAATCAATTGCATTTCAGACAGCTGTTAATTTAGTTTTACTAGGAAAAGAACAACCATCTGGATATACTGAACCTATTCTTCATAAAGGTCGCTTGGAGTTTAAGAACTGTGTGAAATAAATTAGCTTTTTATAAAAATTGTATTAAAGTTAAATCAAAAATTTAAATATTGTAAATTTAAATGACAGATAATAATTCTAAAGGCAAGTATAATTGGAAGGGTGTTTTGGGTTACGCTTTTTATGACTGGGCAAGCTCTCCAGTGCCGACACTTCATGCTACTTTTATCTTTGCAGTTTATTTTACAACTCAAATAGCTCCTGAAAATGGAACATCTTACTGGGGCTATATGACTGCTCTAGCTTCATTATCAGTGGCATTTATTGCTCCTTTTCTCGGTGGCTTTGCTGATGCTAGATCAGTTAGAAAATTGATGCTTTTTATTTTTACTTTAATTGGTGGTGTGAGCACATGTTTTTTATGGAATATTTTTCCAGAAAATTCATTTATGATGCAAGCCTTAATAATTTCATTCATCTCAATTTTTGCAATGGAAATAACATTTGTATTTTATAATTCTCTTTTATCCTCTGTAGCTAAACCAAATCAAATGGGTTTTGTCTCTGGAATTTCTTGGGGATTTGGATATTTTGGCGCTATTGCATGTCTTTTGTTGGCACTTTTTATTTTTATTCAAGCTAAAGAGCCTCCTTTTGGACTAACTTGGGATAATGCGGGTCCAGTAAGAGCAACAATGATATTAGCAGCCGTCTGGCTTTTTGTTTTTAGTATCCCTGCATTTATTTTTATATCTGAAAAGAAAACCAATATTCAAAAAATAAGCCCAGTTAAAAGATTAATTAATGGTTTTAATATTATATTAAGTATCCCTGGTTTGTTGAGGTTTATGATTGCAAGAATGTTATATACTGACGGTTTAACTGTTGTTTTTGCTTTTGCAGGGATTTATGCTGCCAAAGTATTTGATTTTCCTCAAGATAAAGTAATTATGTTTGCGATAGCTGTAAATATTTTTTGTGGAATTGGAGCCATTGCTGGTGGCATTATAGAAGACAGAATAGGTGCATTTAAAACTGTAAGATTATCTCTTTTTTGTTTATTGTTGCTTGGATCAGGTATCTTACTTGCCCCAACTGAAATTTGGTTTTGGGTTTTTGCTTTACTAGTTGGTATATTTATTGGACCAGTTCAATCTTCAAGCAGATCTTTAGTTGCAAGATATGCTCCTACAGAACATAGAGCACAAATTTTTGGCTTTTATATGTTTGCCGGAAAATCTACATCTTTTATAGGACCAGCAATCTATGGTTGGCTTGTAATGTTTACTGGCGTAGAACGGGCAGGAATGTTAATTGTTCTAGTATTCTTTATTGCCGGTATTATAGTATTGGGCTCAAAAGGCCCACAAAAATTTAATGAAAATTAAAGTTAATTATTTATAATTATGACTTTTTCTGAATTACCTATTTCTTGTTATATAAGAACTTTAAATGAAGAACGTTTGATTGGTGAAGTCATTTCTTCAGCAAAAAAAATATGTAGTGAAGTTGTAATCATAGATAGTCTATCTATTGATAGAACTAAAAGTATTTCATTATCGCTAGGGGCTATAGTACATGAGCAACCATGGCTTGGTAATGGCTTTCAAAAAAGGGTAGGTGAAGATAAATCTAAAAATGATTGGGTTTTAGACATTGATGCAGATGAATTAGTTTCTGATGAAATGGCAAATGAAATTAAAACATATTTTAGAAATGGTGCACCCAAGCTAGACGGATTTTTAACTCCAATAATTACAGTACCTCCATTTGGAAAACCTTGGTACAATTTTGCAAAAGCTCATCGTGTAAAACTTTACAATAAGAAGAGAATTAGAATACCGGCACACAAAGCTTGGGATCAGTTTAAGTATGAAAAACTTGTAGTAAAAAAACTCAAAAATGGTTTGTTGCACCCATCTTTTACTGGCATACATATGCATTTAGATAAACTTAATAAATACAGTACAATGCTTGCAAATCAGCCCATTAAAAAATCTTTTGCTGAAATTTTCATTAGAATTTGGTTTGGTTTTCCAGTTTATTTTTTTCATAAGTTTATTTTGCGGGGAATGTTTCGTGCAGGCACTTATGGTTTTGCATTGTCATTATCTTCAGCTTTTGGAAGATGGCTCAAAGACATTAAACAATTTGAACATATAATGAAAAATAAACAAAATAAATAAATTGAAAATAAAAATTATTACACAAAATTTTCCACCTAGGATAGGTGGCATACAAAATGTTATGTACTCATTGGCAAATAATTTTTCTGATTTAGGTCATGATGTCCATGTTATTCCAGATCACTATTACCCAGGAAATAACAAGTTTAAAATAACTAACTTGTATTTTCCAAAATTGTTGCGCCCAATCGCTAAAAAAATGTATTTAACATTTTTAAATGATAAAAATCATTTAGTTTTTTGTGATACATGGAAATCTGTAAAAGCTGTTCCCAAAAAATATAAAAATATTGTAGTTTTTGCACATGGACAAGAGTACTTAAATGATAAAAAAAATAAATATCGAATATCTAAAAGTCTTGCAAAATCAAAATTTTTAATTGCGTCTTCAAATTACACTCTAAATTTAATCAAAAAATCATGGGATATTTCAAATCTGAATGCTAAAGTTATATATCCTACCTATCATATAAAAAAAATAAAAAATATATATAAGCCTAAAAAAAATAATGAAAGAATAAATTTCATTTCTGTTTGCAGAATTGAAAAAAGAAAAGGTTTGTTTCAGAGCTTAAAATCTTTAAAAGTTGTTTTGAATGAAGGTTATGATTTTAAATGGGATATTATTGGGGATGGTCCTTATCTAAAAACTCTTATAAATGAGACTTCGAAGTTAAATCTTGAAAAGAATATCAGATTTCATGGAAGGATGGATAAATATACAGATATAGAAAAAAGTTTAAAGAAATCTGACATTTTTCTAATGCCTACATTTCAAGATAATAATTCAATTGAAGGATTTGGACTTTCTTACATTGAAGCAGCTAAATATGGTGTGCCATCTATCGCAGGTAATACTGGGGGGGCTTCTGAAGCAGTTATAAATAATAAAACTGGTTGGTGTGTTGACGCTTGTAATAAAGAAAATCTTATTAATACAATTATTGAGTCTATAAATAATTCAAATAAGAGAAAAGATTATGGAAGTAGCGCTTTTAAAAGATTTCAAGAAGAGTTAAACAGTAATATTGTTACTAATCAACTGATTGATTTCATTATAAAGTAATTAGGGTGCAAATGTGAAAGTAGTTAAAAAATTATTATCTAGTTTTGCAAAAAGAAAGAATATTTTATTAGGTAATGGCTTTTCTGTTGAAAAAGTTTATGACTGCAAATGGTTAATAGATTGGTCAAACACAGTAGATAAAAAAATGGCTTACAAGCTTTTTGAAGATGAACAGATAAATTACTTTATAAATAATATTAATGTACATAAACCAGAATATTTTTTTGATATAGGAGCTCATGGTGGATTATATTCTATAATTTTAAAAAAAAATTTTTCTTATTTAAAGATTTTTGCTTTTGAACCTGATGATGAAAATAGATTCCAATTATATGGTAATCTTTTTTTAAATAAATTTGAAAAAAAAATAAAAGTTTATGATTTTGGCTTGTCAAGTAAAAGTGCAAAAGTCCCATTTGGTATTCTAAATGAAGCTAATAGAGGAGCTAAAAGAATAAACAAAAATGGTGATTATAATATTCCAGTTAAAACTTTAGATAAAATTTTTACTGAAAATGGAAAAAATTGTTTTATGAAAATAGACGTGGAAGGTCATGAAAAAGAGGTGATTTTTGGCTCACAAAACGTTCTAAAAAAGAATAATTGTTTTATACAAGTTGAAATTACAAACAATAAAAAATTTCAAGAATTTAATAGTTTGATGGAAAATTTAGGTTATTCTTTTATAAAAAAATTAAAAGATTATTATTTTTCAAATTATATAAAATATTAAATCATAGATAGGCATTTCATGTATGGACAGTTTGATGAAGTTAGAATTTTAAAGAAAATATATGAGGATTATGGCTTACCAAAAACATGTATTGAATTTGGTGCTTATGATGGAATTACAAATTCAAATACCTATTATTTTTGGAACAAAAAAGGATTTAGATCATTATTAATTGAACCTAATCCAAATCTTTATGAACAATTGGAAAAAAATTCTAATCAAAATTGCACTGTCATAAATGATTTTGTTTCAGTAAAAAATTCATTAAATAAAATTATAAAAAAATATAATTTTCCAAAAAAAATAGGAATTTTATCAATTGACATAGACTCAAATGACCTTGAAATTTTTAAAAAAATTGATCATTCTTCAACACACATAGTTGTAATTGAGTTTAATAACCAGTTTCCAGTATGGGTTGATTATGAAGACCCAAAAGATTGTGTTGTATTTAGACACTCTGCTTTAGCTGTTGTAAATTTTGCAACTAAAAATGGTTATAAATTACTAGATGTAAGAGGTGCAAATTTAATACTAGTAAATCAAATTAATTTAGCTTTACCTGATTCTATTTATCCTAATAAGCTTGAAGATTGTTTTGATTATTTGGAACAAAAAAGGGCATGTAAAGACATTAGAATTATAGGATCAAAATTTACTACAAATGCAAAAATTTTTTCTCAACGTCCAGGTATTTTATTGAGATTAAAAAAGTTCTTATTTCAGTTAGCTTTAGTAATGAATTATTCACTAAGAAGAAAACTTATTCCTAATAACAAAATTCCTGAAAATTGCAAAAAGAGAATTTATAAAGCAGGTTTATATATATGAGTTTATTTTATATTTAACTTAGGATTTTTTATTTAATTGATGCGATACTAGAATTATACTTATAACATACCATAAATATGCATTTTGTTGCTGACCATATAAATCGTAATTATTTGCAAATGGCCAAAATATACAAATACAAGTTATAAAAACAGCTTTATTAATTAGATTTTCTATTATATTTTTTTCATTTTTAGTATTATTAAAACTTGTAAATGTTATGTTTAAAAACATAGCAATATATAAAATTCCACCTATCAAACCAGTTTCAGCAAAAGCTTGAATATAGTGATTATGAGGATGCTCATTATTTTTAAATGGATCATAATTCACTATAAGGTTTTCAGACAAATAGTTTTGAACATTTGTTGGACCTACACCAATGATTGGGTTATCAAAGAAAACTATTAAGCCTGTTTTCCATTGACCCAAATATTGCAATAGAGAAGTATTAGAAAAATTGAAAATATCAAAAAGATATCTATCTAATTTTTCAATATTAAATGAAAAATATAAGAGCAAAACAATAAAGAAAAAACACACTATAAATAGCGATCTTTTAATTTTAAAACTTGGCCAAAATGAAAGTAAAAAAATTATAATGATAAATGAAAAGCTACCAGAACGATGACCTGATAACAAAGAGAATATAACACTTACAAAAATAAAAAATAAAGCTAGTGTTTTATATTTTAACTCTAAAAAAACTATCAAAAAAGAAACACAAAAAAATAAAATTCCTATTTTATGAATAAATGGTCCATTTAAAGGATTTCTAAATGGCCATTCAAAAGCAATATGATCTGTGAAAACAGTTTCAACACCCATTAAAAGAAAAATAAATATAATTGATATAAAATTTATTAATAGAGCAAAGTATAGAACCTCTCTATCTTTAATTAACCAAAATGAAATTGCTCCAGCAAATAATGGGAACCTTATCCAAGCAAAGCCATTGCTAAAAGACACAACAAAAAGTGATGAAATACTGGCAGATATGCATGAGAAGAGCAAAAAAAGAATTGCTAATCTTATCCAGCTTGTGTTTAACCAATTCCAGGAAAATTTAAAAATAGAAGAAAAAATAAATGATATTGCTATTAAAACGATAAATAAGTCAGTTAAAGATTTACTTATCATCATAAAAAAAGGCAATAACGTCCAAATTAAAATTAAAATTCTTTGGAAATATGATTTGGTATTTAAAAATAAAAAGAATTCTTTAATCGTATTTTTGCAAAATAAATAAATCAATTCAAATACCAATCTTAATTAATAAACTGAATTAAATTATTACTATACATAAAGATTTACTATTTGAGGAATAATAGTTTTCAAGTCAAATTTTCTTATCGCTAGTAATCTACCAGCCTTACCCATTCGTTTTTGGAGTTCTTTGTTTTTGATTAAAATTTCAATTTTATCAGCAATGGCCTTTGGGTTTTTTAATGGAACCAGGAAACCTGTTTTTTTATCAATTATCGCATCTCTACACCCTGGGACATCAGTTGTTACTGTGGGAATTCCACAAGATGCAGCTTCCATTAAAACTTTAGGAAAACCCTCCCTCCAAGAGGGCAAACATACAATTCTAGTTTTATCATATAAACTTTTTATGTCTTTTTGATAATCAAGGTAATGAATGAAACCCTGTTTAACCCAAGAGTTTATTTCTTCTTTTTTTATACATGATGGGTTTAGACTATTATTGTCTCCAACAATGTAAAAATTAGCTTTTAAGTTCTTGTTTTTAACAATCTTTGCAGCTTCAAAAAATTCATAAATTCCTTTTTCAAATAGTATTCTTGCAGGAAGTAAAATATTCATTTCTTCAGTTTTATTTTTCAGTGGTGACATATATGTCGTATTTACACCAGAGCCAGGAACAAATACTACATTGTTTGAATTAAGGTTTAGTATTGTTTCAAGTTTTTTAAAATCATCTTGATTTTGAAAAATTATAGTATAATTCAGTCTGAAGTATAAAATTTTTAATATTGATTTATATATAAATAAAAAAATTGATTTTTTTAAAGTGGTATGACCAGTAAATATTGTTCCCAAACCAGAAATTGAAATTATGATTTTAGTTTTTTTTATAAAATTTAGAGCTATAGCTGCCATAAAATTACCTTTTGATGTAACCGAATGAACTGTTGTTGGTCTAAAAACCCATAAAAAATAGATTAATTGAAAAAGACCTACTATTTCAAAAATTGGATTAATAAATCCTTGACTAAACATACAACATTTATATTCGATTTTATTCTTTCTTAGGGTATCAATAGCCTCATCTTCTAGAATTTTATTTATATTTTGCCCTGTAATGACAATAACTTTTCCACCTTTTTGAATTGTAGAAAGGGCTAAAGGTAATCTGTGGCTAACAAAAAAAGCTGCATCATTAATTACGTATGCTACTCTCAAATTAGACATATTTTACCAAATACTTTAAACTGTATAATCTACTAAATTTTGATGGAATGTGCTTTTTAAATCCATAATGGATCCATCTTTTTTACACCATGATCTAATTTTTTCTATCCCCAATTCTTTAAAGAATTGATGCGAGACTGCTATTATTACCAAATCATACTTGCCTCTCTTGGGTTGTGTTAAAACATTCAAACCAAATTCTTTTTTTACTTCGCCAGAATTTACTATTGGATCAAAAACATCTAATAAAACATTAAAACTTTTTAGTTCATTTATAAGATCAATGATTTTTGAGTTTCTAATATCAGGACAATTTTCTTTAAATGATAATCCTAACAGTAGAATTTTTGAATGATTGAAATTAATATTTTTCTCATTTAGCAATTTAAGTATCCTTTGAGAAAAATAAATACTCATTCCATCGTTAATTTTTCTTACTGACATTAATAAATCGGGTATTATTCCTGCTTGTTGAGATTTGTGTATTAGATAATAAGGATCTACACCAATACAGTGGCCTCCAACAAATCCCGGCTTAAATGGAAGAAAATTCCACTTGGTAGAGGCTGCTTCAAGAACTTCATTTGTGCTAATATTGAGGGCATCAAATATTTTAACAAGCTCATTCATAAAAGCTATATTTAAGTCTCTTTGTGTATTTTCAATTACCTTTGCTGCTTCAGCTACTTTAATGCTTGAAGCTTTATAAATACCAGCTTTCACAACAGACCCATAAACTTCCTCTAATATTTGTAAAGTTTTGTTATTGCTGGCAGATACAACTTTTTTGATATTCTCAAATTTATAATTTTTATCAGCAGGATTTATTCTTTCAGGACTATAACCCATAAAAAAATCAATATTAAACTTAAGATTACTATTTTGTTCAATCATTGGTACAGCAATTTCTTCTGTAACTCCTGGATAAACAGTGCTTTCAATTATAACTATATCATTTTTCTTTAATATTTTTCCAATCTGAGCGCAAGCGCATTCAATCAATGAAAGATCAGGCTTATTAAATTTATCTATTGGAGTAGGGACTGTGATAATATGGAAGTTTGCTTTACTTAAATCTTCATAATTTGATGTAAAAGTGATATCTGACTTTTCAAGATCTTTTTTCGAAACTTCACCTGTAATATCTTCATTTTTCAAGAGTTCATTAACTCTTTTTTTATTAATGTCATATCCAATAGTTTTATAATTATTTTTACTAAATGCTACAGCAACAGGAAGTCCTACATAGCCTAGACCTGAAATCGAAATAATAATCTTATTCATTTTATATTTCCTCTCTCAATATTCCATTGTTGCCACATTAATATTGGCCACAATCTATAATCCCAATTTCTTTTATGACTTAAATGTTCATTAAGTATTTTCCTAGCTAATTCTCCATTAATAAATCCATCTTTTGGTAAATTTTTTTTATCAACAAGGTTAATAGCCCAATCCTTCAGCGGGCCTCTGATCCATTCATTAACAGGTAAACCAAATCCTTGTTTTGGCCTGTCAATTAATTTTTTTGGAACGTGTTTATATAATATATCTCGAAGAATTTGTTTGCCTTTGTTATTCTTAATTCTCCATTCTAAAGGAGTTGACCAAGCAAAATCAGATAAATGATGGTCTAAAAATGGTGATCTGGTTTCTAAACTTTGGGACATTGCTGCTCTATCGCCTTTAACCAAAATATCATTAGGTAAGTAGCTTAATTGATCAGCCAGCATCATATTTTCAATATTTCCTAATTCTTTAGAAAACTCATATTTAATTGTATTTTTTGTGGAAACTATTGTTTCATTGGGCCAATAAGATATAAGTTTATCATAATAATCTTCTAGGTTTTGAGATACAATTATTTCTGAAGCTTTATAAGATTTATCACCTAATCTATTTACCTTTAAATATTTCCCAAAACTATTTAGTACTTCTGGAGGAAACATTTTAATTATTCTTGATAAAGTATGTCTGACTAAATTAGGTCCCATAGTAAAATATTTGAATGAGTTATTCGCAAAAATATATCTAGTGTAACCAGAAAATAATTCATCTCCCCCATCACCACATAAAGCAACAGTAACATATTTTTTTGCTAGAATTGATAATAGTGTAGTTGGTATTTGTGAAGAGTCAGCAAACGGTTCACTGTAAACTTTTGGCATTTCTTCTACAAGCCTTAGAGCGTCTGCTGATTTTGCATGAAGTGTAATATGTTCGGTTTTTAAATGATTAGCCACTGCCTCAGCATATTTGCTTTCATCATACATTTCATTTTCAAAACCAATTGAGAAAGTTCTAATGTTTGAAGGTGAAATTTTTTTTAATAGGGCGGCAATCAATGATGAGTCAATTCCACCAGACAAAAAAATCCCTAAGGGAACATCTGATAAACTCTGACCTTTTAAAATTTCAAAAAATAAATTTTCTAAATCTTTTTTACCTTCTTCATAAGTTCCCTGATATAAATTTTTTTGTCCATATATAGCATTATCCTTTATTGACCAATATTTTTCTTCCTTTGATAAATAGTATTTTCTATCTTTGCCTAAAGAAATCGTTGTTTTTGTTCCAGGCATTATTTTTTTTACATTTTTCCAAATACTTAATGGAGCAGCTATATAGCCGCGTTGAAAAAAACATGCTAATCCTTGTAAATCTAAAGATAATGAAAATTCTTTAATATCAGAGAATGCAATTATATCTGAAGAAAATGCAAATATTTGATTTTTTAGCTTAAGTAAATAAAGAGGTTTTTCACCATATCGATCACGAATTAAATTAATTTCTTTATTTTTTTTATCATATACTGCTATTGCAAACATTCCCCTTATAATTTTGAGCGTTTCATCTATACCAAGAATTGAAAAAGATTCTAAAAGTGTTTCAGTGTCTGAGGTGCTTTTCCAGAAAATGTTTTTTTTATAACTATTCAAAATAGTTCTTATTTCTAAATGATTATAAATTTCTCCATTGAATGAAATAGTATATCTATCACAAGATGAATGCATAGGCTGATTACCACTTTTTGAAAGATCCAAAATAGATAATCTAGTGTGAACTAAGCTTATCATTTCTTTTTTTGAGACCCAATACCCTTTATTATCAGGCCCTCGGTGATGAAGGGATGATTGAAATTTTTTTATTATGTCTGATATTTGATTTTCTGTACCTGTCCATCCAATCAAACCAGCAATTCCACACATAATTTTCCTATTCTAATTTTGAAAATATTAAAGATTTGCTAAATAATTTCTATGTTTTCTTAACATTTCATTCAAAGAAAAGTTATTTTTAACTGTATTATAGCCATTAATTCCAAATTTTTCTATTAATTCTGAACTAGACAATAATTCTATTATACATGAGGTCATGGATGCTTGGTCATTTAAAGGAATTAGGAAGCCTGTTTTATTATTAATTACAAGTTCATTTAATCCATTAATATCGTATCCAATAACTGGTTTGCCAAACGACATTGCTTCTAATATGCTTGTTGGGCAACCCTCAGGTAGTAATGATGGCAAAACAACTAAATCAGCTTTTTTTAACACTTCATTGGCATCATAAACAAAACCAGGTGTCTTAATAAATTTATCTAATTTTTTTTCTTTAATTTTTTTATGAACAATTCCGTTCATATCGTCTCGACCAGCTAGAATAAAAGTTACTTTTTTGTTTAAAGTAATAACTTTTTCTATGATGCTTAAGTATTCTATAATCCCCTTTCTTGGGGCAAAATTTGATAAGGTAAGAACGACTTTTTTGACATTAATATTATTATTAATTATTTTTTCACTGATATCTATGCCATTATAGATAGTTATAATCTTTTCTTGTGGTATTCCACAGTATGAAACTAGTGTATCTTTTGCTGACCTTGAGTTACATATCCAACCAGAAGTTTTAAATATAAAGATTTTTTCTAACTTTCTAAATATTGTGTCATCTTTATTTGTGCTCTTTGGGTTCCATCTGATTGCATGAATAATCTTTGGTGTTTTTATAAAGATTGAAATAATTCTAATGATAGTGCATGCTTTAAAACCACAAATATATAAAAAATCTATATTATTTTTTTTTGAAAAAATTAATGCTTTGATACAACTTAAAGCTAGATTGAAAAAAGATATTTTTTTAAAACCAAATTTATTAACTTCAAGATTAGTATTCATTTTAGATTGTAAAAGAATGCCATCTCCTGATAAAGAACCTAAAATAAACTCATTTTTTTCACCTTTATTTGCTAGTCTTGATAGGCTTTTTTCAGCTCCACCTATTTCACTTGATGAAAACAAAATTAATGTTCTAAATTTAGGCATATGGAATTAATTTTTTAATATTGATATTAAAATAAATACAAAAGTCTTATATTATTTATATTTGAAAAAGAATTTAGTAAAATATATATTTTAATAATAATTGCTTTAGAAAGTCTATAGCATAATATTTTGACCCTATTTTATAAAATATAACTATTTTATTAAAAATAATATAAAATTTCACTTATTTAAGTACATGTTTTTTTACAAAAGTAGTTAAGTGGTTATGTCATTTAAATTTTGAAATAATATCAACTAAAAATGTTTTTATAGACAACATTAATAGATGAGTGAGCTTCAATCCATGTATTTACCGATGATGAAAATCTAACAAATGAAAGTGAGTTTTCATCTAGATACTTTTCTAAATTTAGATATGCTACATTACCTTTACATTCTTTTACATCCTCAATTGAACCCATGGTAAGTACTAGTTTATTTCGAAAAGATTGGTGTGCTGCATAAATAACATCATCTTCGACACCTTCGCAATTTAATCTTAAAATTACTGCATATTTGTCTAAAGTACCATCAAGATAGATTTTGAGTAATTCAAAAAAAGTTCTCGATGGAATGCCGATTGTGGGTACATAATTTTCTTTGCTCACATTAACCTTATCAGAAAAAATAGAACTCCCTTGGCTAATTGAGCCTTCACTATCGAAGTTTGCTAAGAAAAGATTAATTATATTCAAATTGTCTTCTCCAGTGAGAGAGCAATTAAAAACCCCTTGTGCTTTTTTATAAACATGACTGTAATTAATGATCTTTGGATTAGCCTCTATAAAATATATCAAAAAATTTTCTTTGTTTTTTTTAATCATTCGACGTTGCTGAACCATATCTGCAAAGTTTTTTATAGATATTTTTTCTCCTTTATTTAGCAAATAAAACCCAATAATACGGCGAATTATTTTCCAAAAAAAGTACCACTGACTTCCAAACATTGAATTAAATTCTTGCCCAAAATGTGTTCCAACATCAATGTAAACTAGTTTGGTCACTATACTTTCCTACTCTCAAATTATAAAATAATTTAGTTGTCATTAAATAATGTTTTAATTTTGTATAATTAATTGACTATCATTTTTGTGAATTTTAATTTTTAAAAACTTATATTTTTTATTTATCTAATTATTTCTTATAATTATAATTAATCCTTTTAATTAAAATATACATTTTCTTAATAAACAAGTTAGGAGGTATAATACATAAAAATAAAAAAAGGCAAAGAATATGCATTTTGAAACTTTTTCTCAATTTAAATAAAAATATTGTATTTTTTAAAAACTCAAATTTTTTATTAGACAGAAGTAAATAAATACTTTTGGTGAAATTAAAATATATATATTGATCTCTAGCAAAAATTTTCAAATTATCACCATGTTTTTTGAGTAAGTAATCTATTCCATCAACCATATTATTTGATCTTAGTATAGTACCTTCTGGTGAAGTTAAGTTTTCTTTTCTATCTCTGTAGTAAACCCTACCAAGTTTCTCCTTATATAAAAAATCATAATATTTATTTATCTCCCAGTGTCTTATTCCTTCATAACCCCAAATTTTTTCTGGCCATTTAGATATCTTAAGAACTTCTCTTTTTTGAATAAATATAAATTCACCTTTAATTTTTTTACCTTTTAAACTTTCTTTAAAGTCAATAACAATTTCTGGTTTTTGTGTAAAAGAGCTTCTTTTGCCTGAAATCCCATCTACAGATGAGTATCCAATCATGCCAATATTTTTTTTTGAACTCTCTACGTCTTTAACCATAAATTCTAATGTTTTGGCATGGTAAAATGTATCATCACTATCAATATCAATTATATATTTACATGTTGTTGGCATTAACTTCACAGCTCTATTTCGAGCCGAGTTTGGACCTGAATTTTTTTGTCTAAAATATATAATTTCTAAACCCTTAAATTCTTTAACAATACTTTTTGTACTATCTGTAGATCCATCATCTATGACTACCCAACAAAATTTTTTGTATGTTTGACTTTTAATTGACTTGTATAGCCTATTTAATAAATGACCATTGTTAAATGTAGGCGTTATCAATGCTACTATAGGTCTGGTGAGCAAAATTTATTATTCCTTGGAAAATAATATATTAAGTTTAAATACTATCTATCCTATTAAACTTGTTTTTTTACTTTTATTCAATTTTATTATAAACATCTATTTATGAAAAATGAATTTTCAAAAAATTTTAGATTTGAAATATCCAGAATTGAGTCTTTGTTTCAGATATTTAAATTTCCAATAAGACATTTTTTAAATTACTTAAGCATTAAAAATTTATCTTCATTTCAACAAATGGCAGTTTTTTCTTCTGATCATATAAGTCATGATATTAATTTAGATGGCATTTACGAAAAAGATTATTTATTAACATTAACTAACTGGCTAGAAGAAATACATAATGATATTTTCAATGGTGTTGCAATTGATGTTGGCGCAAATATAGGAAACCATAGCGTCTTTTTCTCAAAATTCTTTAAAAAGGTTTATAGTTTTGAACCCAACCCAAAAACATTTAAGTTACTTGAGATAAATTCGAAATTAAGTAACAATATTTATGTAAAAAAAATTGGCCTTTCTAATAAAGAAGTTATTTCAAATTTATTAGAAAATAAATCAAATATTGGGGGCTCTAAATTAACTAACAAAAAATCAGAAAAAACTATCGACATTAAATTAACTACACTGGACCAGGAAATAAATATTATTAAGGAAAAAATTAATTTACTAAAAATTGACGTTGAAGGGCATGAATTTGAAGTTATACAAGGATCAAAAGAGACTATTAGAAAATTTAGACCAATAATTATTTTTGAACAGCAGTTAAATGATTTTCCAGATAATTTTAGAAAAATTCAAAAATGTTTAGTTGATTTAAATTATAATCAATTTGGAGTAATCAAAAGGAAATCAAATTTACCATTTTTAAATAAACCATGGATAAATAAGTATATTTTTAGATTTTTGTGCCTAATTACTAAAGAATTTTATAGTATTGAAATTACTGAAAGTCTTGACCCGGCATTTTATCATTTCATTATAGCTATTCCTGATAATTTTAAATATTAATGAAACATAAAATTTAATTTTATTATGATTGAAAAACAAAGTGTACTATTTGCAGCTTTAAACAATCTTATTGTAAGGTTTGGCCAACATTTAATTTCACTATTTAAGCATATTATTATTGCTGGGTACATTGGGCTATCTAGCCAACTGGATATTTTTTATATGGCCCTTGCAATTTATGGAGTTTTAATTACTTCTTGGGCAGTTGTCTTTGATGTTTTAGCAATTCCAAAACTAGTAAAATATCAGACAAATAAGAAATATGAGAATTTCAATTTGTTAAGTTCAAGTATATTGCTCTTTACTTTTGTTATTTCAATTTTTTTCTCATCCCTTTTTTATTTTTTTGGAAACATAATTTCCCTCTCGGCTTTTGGATTTTCTTCTGACAAAAAGGTCATTTTGGAAGAAAGTTTTAAATGGCTTTTTCCTGCAATTTTATTCTATTTACCCTATTTTTCTTTATGCTCGATTTTAAAATCCTTAAGACTATTTTCTCTAGTAAATACAATAGAGTTTTGCAGTACATTGATACTAGTAGTAATTTTGTTTTTTTTTATTGAAAAAGAATTTACATTATATTGGTCATATTCTTTAAGTGTTACTTTTTCATTCTTTCTTGCCTTTTTGTTTGTTAAAAGATCAGTAAATTTAAAATTTTATAATCCTTTTAACAGTCTTATCAAGAAACTACTACCATCTATTCCACCCCTTTTATTTATCCATAGTTGCTTTTACTTATTTTCTTTAACAGATAGATTTTTTGTTACATTTTTAGATAATGGTGATATTTCGGCATTAACTTATGCTACTGTATTTGTTGTTGCAGTACCCCAAATAATAGGAGCATCTAGCTTTTTTTTAACTGCTTATTCAGAAGAAAGTAATATTGGCCTTAAGTCTGCCAAATTCACACAAGCCGCAAGCTATATAATATTTATATCCGTACCAATAATTATTTTTTTCTTAACTGCATCTGAAAATTTTATTTCTATTATTTTAGAGAGGGGAGCCTTTAAAGAAAATGATACTTTGAGAGTGATAAATATAATTTATATTCTCTCATTTATTATAATACCTTTCAGCTTTCAAACCATAATAGATCAAATTTATCAAGTTGAAAAAAAGTTTTCTTTTATAGTAAAAATTAAGCTTTTTGGTTTTTTAATAAATATTTGTCTAAATTATATTTTTATATTTATGTTAAAATTAGGCGTGATTGGTGCTGCATTAGGGACAACAACATCTTATTCTATAGTTATGATTTTAAGCTTCTATAATTTAAAATATTTGAAAATATCTGTTAGGTTTATGAAACATTTAACTTGGCTATTATGGTTATTAATATTTAATTTGCCAACGTTATTAGTAATTAATTTAATTAAAGATAATATTAATAATTATTTAGTTATTTTTGTTACTATTATAATTATTATTTTTTCAACACTAGCAGCTGTTTTAACTTTTTTTGGGCCTGAAAAAAAATTAGTATTAGAAATTTTTAGTAGGATAAAAAAATTTAAACTTTAAAATTATTTGTATGCAACAAATACCTCAGTTTGCAATTTAAAATTTGAATCTTTACTTTCTAAATATTGTTTTATTTCTAAATTATCAATATTTTTTGGATTTTTAGTCTCAAAACTTTTAAATCCATTACTTACTGCTAAATCATTAAGGGTTTCATAATCAAATAAAAATTTATGACCGTAATTAATGTGTGTCAGTGCATTAATTAACCTTGCTGGAGTAGGTTTTCTGCCTAAAAATGAATTTTTGTGCTCTTCATAAATTTCATTAGTGTGTTTTTTATTACTCTTATATAAAATATCAAAAATTTTATTAATTGTTGGTGTCGCAATAATTAATTGACCATCTTCTTTTAAGATTCTTAAAGATTCTTGGAAAAATAAATCAGCTTTTCTTTGATAAATATGCTCAATTAAATGACTTGAAAATATTAAATCTATCGAGTTGTTGGGGAATGGGAGAGAATAGTTAATGTCAACTGGTATTTTCCCAAAAATATCAGTATTTAAAAAAGTTCTTAAAACTGTTTTTTTTGCTTCTCCAAATTTTCCAGAACCTGCACCAAATTGAATATTAATATTATCATTTTTATTAAGGAAATTACTAATCCTTTTTTTTCTTAAAATAAAGTTATGCAAATTCAAAATTTTTCCAAATTTATATTTTAGGTCTTGAAAGAACTGATATAGTAATCCTTCTCTTTCTGTTTTGTTAATAATAATATCTCTCATTTTAAAATATAATCTCTACAAAATAACTTTAATTCTTAATACCAACAGCTACCCAAAATGGGCTTTCTTCACTGAATTTTATTTTAGTTAAACCTGAATTTTTCATCATTGTATAAATTTCATCTTTTGTAAATCGATGCTCTATCTTTGTGCCAAATCTGTCTAAAGAATCTGTTTGCATAGTGTAAAAACTACTTTTTCTATAATAAGATAATGGGATGTTTTTAATATTCAAACCAAATAATTCTAAGATTAGTGCAAGTCTAGCTAATGGCAAGTAGATAAAAAATGCTATTATTTTTGTTATATATTTTTTTAATTTAAAAGGTAGATTTGAAATCATTATTCGAAAGATGTTTGAAATTTTCCAAATAGTGGAAAACCAAAACGGTTTATTATCAAATCGATAGTATAGATATATTAAAAAGGGAGCTTTTTTTTTAAGTTTTTTGACACAATTTACCAAACCTTCCTCTGGATTAGTAATATGATGAAGAACACCTAAAGAATAACCAAAATCTTGAGAATTATTTTTAAGATTATTATTCATTACATCATGATTATAAAAATTACAGTTTTTAAAGTTTTTTAGATTTGATTTCGCTACTTTCAAAGCTAATTCACTTGGTTCTATGCAATTTAATATATGTACTCTTGGAGCTATAAATTTTGCCCATCTTCCTGTTCCACAACCCATATCAAAACCTATCGAATTCTTATTTATTTTATCAAAAGGAAAAATTTTGAAATAATTATGAAATAGTTTTTCTAATTCTTTATTATTTAGTGGATGCTGATTGTAAGTATTCCATTCATTTCCAAAATCTTTTATTACTTCTCTTTCTAAATTTATCATTGTTTAATATCCATGTGATAAAGAAATGTTTTAATTAGAATTCAAATTTGATTAATAAATTTATAATTGATAGTAGCATTTTTTGCAGCTTTCTCATCAGAACTTTTATCACCTATAAATAAAATATTTTTGCTATTAACTGAATAAAAATATTTGATTTGATTAAGCATTCCAGGGTGAGGTTTTCTATAATATGATTCCACCTTAAAAAAATTTACAGCTGTAAAATCAATCTCTAGACCGTTTTTTCTACACATCTCTATTATATGATTGTGACAGTTCCAAAATTGATTTTCTGAAAAGTAGCCTCTACCTACACCACTTTGGTTTGTTGCAAATCCACATAAATTAAAATCATTTTTCCTCATAAAATTTATAATTTTTTTCATATTATTAATTTCAAATTTTAATTCTTTAATTTTGTGCGGATAACCAGTATCTTTTATTACAACACCATCTCGATCAAGAATTAGTATTTTATTAACCTCAAGTTTTGCATTATGTATTTCAAATATAAATTTCATTAACTTTAATTTGTATCAATTAGTATTCATGTTTTGTGATTATATTATTTATTTATAATAATATAATCTTAGTTGTATGATATTTTTTCAATGATGAAATGAAATTCTTAAAATAAATCTTCTATTTTAAATTCTTATAATTAATTACTTTCTAATATTTTTATAATTATTCAAAAACCACTCAAAAGAAATTTTTAGCCCATCCTCAAGGTTAGTTTTTGATTTCCATCCTAACTTATTTATCTTAGTAACATCTAGAACTTTTCTTGGTGTTCCATCAGGCTTAGTAGTATCAAAAACAAGTTCGCCATTAAATCCAACTATTTCACAAATTTTTACAGCCAAATCTTTTATAGATACTTCTATGCCAGTGCCTAAATTAATTGGTGAATCTTCGGAGTATTCATTTAATAAAAAAATGCATCCCTCTGCTAAATCATCTACAAACAGAAATTCTCTAGTTGCATTCCCAGTTCCCCATATTGTCAACTTCTGCTCATTATTTTTCTTTGCTAAAAAAGCTCTGTGCATAATTGCTGGAATTACATGCGCATTTTCAAGATGATAATTATCTTTAATTCCATAAAGATTTGTAGGCATTGCTGAAATAAAATCACAGTTATATTGCTTGCGAAAGCTTTGGCATAATTTTATACCTGCTATCTTTGAAATAGCATACCACTCATTTGTTTTTTCTAATGGACCAGTTAAAAGTTCATTTTCATTTATTGGCTGAATAGCTTCTCTAGGGTAAATACAAGATGAACCAAGATAAAGTAGCTTTTTAATTTTATTTTTATATGCAGAATGTATTAAGTTTGTTGCTATAGCTAAGTTATCATAAATAAATTCTGCTGGGTAAGTACTATTAGCATGAATACCTCCAACTTTTGCAGCGGCAACAATAATCTCATCTGGCATAACTTGTTTGATAAAGTTATTAACATCGCTCTGATTGGTTAAATCAAGTTCTTTTCTTGAAGCTGTAATAACAGCTCTTTTATTTTTTTTTTTGCTCAATTCTCTTACTAAAGCAGAACCCACCATGCCTAAATGGCCTGCAACATAAGTTCTTTTCATTTCATTACCTCGATTAAAAATTACTTTCCTTTAACAGTTTTTCTTTCTTTGCTTCCATTAAATCATTTTCCATCATTTCTTGTATTAGATTATTGATTGATATTGAAGGTTTCCAACCCAATAATTTATGAGCCTTAGATGAATCGCCTAGTAAGTAATTAACCTCAGATGGCCTAAAGTACTTTTTGTTTATTCTAACTATAATATCATTTTTTCTAATTTTATAATCATTATCATTTTTAATATCTGTAATTACTGCTACTTCATTGAGACCATCACCTTTCCAATTTATACTAATGCCAACAGTTTCAAGAGCTTTTTCAACAAATTCTCTTACTGTCATTTCATTACCACTTGCTATTACAAAATCATCTGGCTTTTTTTGCTGAAGTATCATCCATTGCATCTCCACATAGTCTTTGGCATGCCCCCAATCACGAGTTGCATCTAGGTTTCCTAAATATAAACAACTATCTAGCCCAAAGAGAATTCTTGAAATACCCCTTGTTATTTTTCTGGTTACAAAAGTTTCACCTCTTCTTTTTGACTCATGATTGAATAAAATACCATTGCACGCAAACATCGAATGTGCTTCTCTATAATTAATTGTTATCCAGTATGCATAAAGTTTTGCTACTGCATATGGGCTTCTCGGGTAAAATGGTGTTTTTTCAGTTTGAGGTTTTTCTCTAACTAATCCGTATAATTCGGATGAAGAAGCTTGATAAAATCTGCATTTATTTGTAAGTCCGAGTTGTCTGATGGATTCTAAAATTCTTAAAGTACCAAGAGCATTTACATCAGAAGTATATTCTGGAGTTTCAAATGAAACAGCAACATGTGATTGAGCAGCTAAATTATATATTTCATCAGGCTCTAACTCTCCAATGATTTTGTTAATATTACCTGCATCTGACAAATCTCCATAATGTAGAACAAAATTTCTGTTTGATACGTTTGGCTCTTGATACATATGGTCTATACGTTGAGTATTAAAACTTGATGACCTTCTTTTAATACCATGAACTATATATCCTTTCTGTATAAGAAATTCTGCTAAATAAGAGCCATCTTGACCTGTTATACCTGTAATTAATGCTTTTTTCTTCATTTTAAAAATTCATAATAAATTTTATAATTTTCTATTTATTAATTTAATAATATATCCAATAATTATTGATAAAGGTAATAAAGGAATTATAAACCAATATTCTTTTGATAAAATTCTAAACCTTTCAAGCATTATAGAAATTACACTTTTCAAACCTGATGAGCTTAATCCACCTAAAGGTGTATTTATAACTTCTTGCGAAATATATTTTAAATTTATATTTGATTTATAAATTTTTAAATAAAAATCAAAATCTGAACAAATCCTGTATTTTTCATTATAATATTTCAATTGATAATAATCTGATTTTTTCATAACAAGACCTGGATGAGGTGGATATAGTCCAAGTAATAAATTTAAAAAATTAACTCTAGGAAATAAGAATTTTCTAAATTTACCTTTTAAAATATAGTTGCAACCAAATTGAATATTATCATAATTTATATTTTTTTCTATTAATTTAGATCCATGCTGAGTTAGAAAATTATCGCCATGCAAAATTAATATTTTTTCGCCATTTGTGTTTAATAATCCTAAATTAACTGCATTATATATTCCTTTTCCCTCATCAAAAATAATTTTGATATTTTTTTCAAATTTCGATAAAACTATTTGTTTTTGGTTTTTAGGTATTACAATTATATGCTCAACTGAAATTTTTGAAAATTCACACGAATTTATACATCTTTCTAATTCATGATTTACATTGTACGCTATTGTGACAATAGATAAATCATAGTTATACTTATCTTCTTTCACTCTCATTAATCAAACTTTTGACAGAATATATTTCTTTATTTCTGTAAAATGTTTTTCTTTTTTACCTAAATTTTCGTTTAATGAGATCATACAGCCATATTTAGAGTGTTCCCCATTATGAAAGTCACTAACATTTAAGGATTGAAATCCTATTTCCTCAAAATGATATTTTACATTATTTAATAGAATTTTCCCATTATTATCTGGTCGCACAGTCATTGTACAAGTTATTTGATTATTTTTAATATCCAGGTGACAGAAAAAACCCTTTGTATTCTCAATTTTTCTTCCTCTTGGAACATAATAACCAAATCTCATAGCAGAAGGATCTGAACCAATACTTTCAATTTTTTTTATAAAATCATTTAATTCACTTTTCTCTGAGAATTTAAATGTATACTGTGGGATCATTTCATACAATATTTCTACAGATTTTGTATCAATTCCAAAAAATTTTAAAAATTTATTATGGTTAATCAACTTATAATCTTTTGAATTTTCTAATTTATATTCTTCATCTACTTTTTGATTTAACTTTTGTCCCATTGCTGAAAGTAATATTATATCCCTTTTGTTATCTATGTCCCTCAATTCTGCAATAAATTCATCCAATATTTTCATTGATTGATAGATTTTTTCTTTTTTATCAATATCTTCTTTATAATTTTCATTTAGATTGTGAAAATTCCGGTGTAAGCAGGACGCAACATGGTTTGTAAAAAACACAGACAAATCACTTCCTAATCTCCTTTTAACAATGTCTAAAAAAATTCTCTGTTGTAATATAAATTGAGCATTTCTTAGGATTTCACTATCTTTTCCTACAGATAAAAATATTTTTTTCCATTTTGCAAAATCACGAACAGATATCCCCCAACCCCCAAAAGAAGGAGATTTTAAAAAACTTTTAATGGCATTAAAAATAATTGTTTTTTTTGATGTTTTCCTCCCACTAGAAATAGACATTTTATGATTAAAAATTTGAAAATTTTTATACTTTTTTAATTTTACTTCAGGGGTTAAGGAAAAGAAATCTGGGAAAATAAAATCATAAAGACTTTCTTCATCCTTAGTAATAGAACCAGAATGCAAGACATTCATCAAAGCAATTTTTTTATTATTTTTTGCTAAAACTCTCCAATAAAAGTTATTACTGGGCTTTGCATCGTTATACCACCTAATTTTATGGCTTTCTGCATTTAATCCAGTAGAAATTGATGCCCAAGCTTGAGACGGATACAAATACTCTTCTTCAACGTCATCTAAAATCGTCTGTGTAATTCCAAACTTTCTAATAGTATCAGCAATCATACCTCTACTATTTTTTGCATACCATTCAAATACTTCTAATGGAATTTCATTTGCTTCAATAATAATCATTTATAAAACTTTTACTTTTATGTAAGTTATGGAATAGTTTGTTAAATATTTATATCAAAGTATAGTTTATAACAATAAAATATGAATGAATTAGAGTCAAAAGTTGAAATTAAGCTTGGTTCCAATAGGAATTTTGGAGTTGTATTTAGTTTTGTTTTTTTTCTAATTGGTTTTTGGCCATTATTTAGTAAAGATGATCTAAATTTATTTTTTATTTTCTTAGGTTTTTTATTTATTGTAATTACATTATGTTTGCCTTCATTACTTAAAATTCCAAATTTTTTATGGTTTAAATTTGGAATTTTATTAGGAAATATAATATCACCAATAATTATGCCATTAATTTATATTCTGACTTTTGTCCCAACAAAAATCTATTTTATAATTACTAATAAAGATCCAATGAAGATTAAATATGACAAAGAAGTTGATACTTATTGGGTTGATAGAAAAAAAAAATTAGAGCCTATGGATAAGCAGTACTAAGTTAATTGTATAATTTATCTTTCAATTGTTTCAGAAATGATTTGTGCTACTAAATCATGTCCAGAATTCTCATAATGTACATTATCATAAAATAAATTTTTTTTATTTTTGAAATATTCTGTCATGTCAATTAGATTAGTTACTTCTTTTTTAATCATACTTGTAGCAGTGTTTTGTTTTTTGGAAGATATTTCATTTAAATAAGGTGAGTAAAATACATAAACTTTTTTGCCCTTCTTATTAAGTCTCTCAATTTCGTCGTTTAATGTTATTATTGCAAATTCAATAGCACCTATAACTGAATTATTATAAAGTTTCTCATCACTTGGTTTAGAACCAGATTTTGCAATGAATTTATTAATGTCATATTTGTAACCAATATAGCTAAGTGCCTCTTCAACCGCAGGAAAATATGTTTTTGGATTATTTAAAAAATAATGTGCTACATTTGAACTAGTAATTCCTCTTGTAAAATCTCCATTAATGACAACAAATACAACTATATCAGCATCAGATATTCTATAGTCATATCTGCTTCTCAATACCATATTTAGTACACCATATGAATTTACGCCTGCATTTCCACACACATCATAATCTAATAAATGTTTACATACTTGCTCTGAAAAAAGCCTAGGATTATCTATATAGCTACCGCCGTATGTTACTGAATCTCCTAGAAATAATATTTTTTTCACATTTTCTTTTGTCCAGTCCTGATCAGATCGTAAGCCTGAGGAATTAATTTTTACCCTGCTTTTTCTTAATCTTATACTCTCTTGATTAGGTAATGGAGCATAACCATAAGCGATATTTTCTTCATATATTATTGGGTCACCTAAACCAATTGACCTTAAATATATTTCACTAATTATAACAATAACTAAAGACAGTATACAAATTACAAACAAGAGGGTTAATGAGAAAAATAATTTTTTCATATTTAATCTAACTCATATTTGTTTTTGTAATCCTCATAAAGTCCTATATCTTGCATATTTTTTTCTAAATAAAAATTTTCAATTACTAAAGCGTCAAGATCTGTACCCATAAAACATCTAAATGCATCCGCTGGTGAACATACTATAGGTTCACCCCTAACATTAAAAGAAGTATTAACTAAAATTGGGCATCCCGTTAATCTTTTAAATTCTTTTATTAAAGAATGGTATCTTTTGTTCGTGTCTTCATGTACAGTTTGTACTCTTGAAGAGTAATCAATATGAGTAACTGCTGGTATCTTTGATCTTTTAACATTTAGCTTATCGATTCCAAAAAGTTTTTCATCCTCATTTGTCATTTTAAAACAAAGTTCTTTTTTAACCTGGGATACCAAAAGCATATATGGACTGTCACATCTAAGCTCAAACCAATTTTCCAAGTCTTCCCTAAGAATTGATGGTGCAAATGGTCTAAAACTTTCTCTGAACTTGACTTTAAGATTAAGTGTTTTTTGCATGCTATCAGAACGTGGGTCGCCTAGAATTGACCTCGAACCTAAAGCTCGAGGACCAAATTCCATTTTACCTTGAAACCAGCCTATTGCCTTTCCTTGAGAAAGAGCTTTAGCAGTTTTTTGGATAACTTTTAATTCTGACATTTCTTGAAACTTTGCACCTAATTTAATTAAATTAGTTTTTATTTCTGATCTTTCATATTTTGGACCTAGAAAAGATCCTTGCATATGATCCTGTTTACTTTTTGTTTTCTTATTTCCTTTTTCTATATGCCAATAAGCCAAGGCTGCCCCCAGTGAACCACCTGCATCTCCTGATGCAGGTTGAATCCAAATATTTTTAAACTTTCCTTCTTTTAATAACCTCCCATTAGAAACACAATTCAATGCGACACCACCAGCTAAACATAAATTTTCTATTTTATATTCATTTAAAAGTGAATTTGTAATTTTTATTACAACTTCCTCTATTACTAACTGAATAGATGAAGCAATATCCATATGAAACTGAGTTAATTTTTCATTTTCTGGATTTCGATATTTTTGCCCAAAAAGGTTTTCAAAATTTTTGTTAATCATTGTTAACCCATATAAATAATTAAAATATTTCTGGTTTAATCTAAATGACCCATCATTTTTTATATCAATTAAATTATCTAAAATTTTATTTTTATAAACAGGTCTGCCGTAAGGTGCTAGTCCCATTAACTTATATTCACCACTATTAACTTTAAAACCTGTATAATATGTAAATGCAGAATAAAGTAAGCCTAAAGAATGTGGAAAATTTATTTCTTTAACTATTTCGAATTTGTCTTTTTGCCCTATAGAAACTGTTGATGTTGCCCATTCTCCAACACCATCTAAAGTCAGAACTATAGCTTCTTCAAATGGTGAAGGATAAAATGCACTTGCAGCGTGACTTAGATGGTGTTCAGAAAAAAAAAGGTTATTTGTCGAAAATGTTTTATCTATATCAATAATTTTATTAATAATTATTTTCTTTAAAAAAAGTTTCTCTCTTAGCCAGATAGGCATACCCATTCTAAATGAATTAAAACTAAAAGGCGCAGTTGAAATATATGTTTCTAGCAACCTTTCAAATTTCAAAAAAGGTTTATCATAAAATACTATTTTGGAAATTTTATTTAAAGAAATTTTCTCACTGTCAATTAAAAACTTAATAGATAATGATGGGAATGAGGCATCATGTTTTTTTCTTGTAAACCTTTCTTCTTGAACTGCACTTATTACTACACCATCTTTTATTAATGCAGCAGCACTATCATGATAAAAGGCAGAAATGCCAAGAACATAAGTCATATTAGAAAAGAGTGTAAATAAAAGGGGCAACGGCTGATCCTTGTGACAACACAACTAATCCCCCAAACACAAAAAGAATAATTAGTATTGGTATCAACCAAAACTTTTTAGTGCTTTTTAAAAATTCCCAAAATTCTAATATAGTAGACATAAAGATTAATTTAATACATAAAAATAATCATATCAATAATCCATTTTTTTTTCTAAATCTATAACTAAATATAATATTATTAATTACTATGTTTTGAAATTATTTTACTTCCAAACAATAATGGTACTAAGCCCATACCTAAAGGAACACTTGGAATAAGTGAAATAAAAAGTATAAATATTTCTCGCCATTTCCAATTAAATTCTCGTTTCAAACTAAAAGCCATAAAAGATAGGAGAATTACTCCTAATGCTCCCAACTCATATACAAAAACACCAATGAATGATTGTATTTTGTGGGTCCTTCCAAACCTTGAATAAAAGAAGTTATCTGGCTGAACAATTTTGTTTGAAATTTTTTCAAATGTAAAATAACCACCTGGTACCCCATAATTTTTTATTATTCCAATATACGGAATTGCAACCTGAGCTACTCTTCCATTTATACTCTCATCATTATATATAATCCGGTGTAAAGTTTGTAAATCTAACTCAGACATTAATTTAGCTATCTTTATTGGCCTTGTTTGTTCTAGACCATCTTTGAATAAGAAGTTTGGTTTTAAATTTAAATATAGAAATAAAGAAGCTGAAAGAACAAAAACTGAAAGAAAGTATAAAGTTTTTTTACTTATGAATAATATGAATGTAGAAATTCCAACTACTAATAGAAGCAGAATTACAGTTGCAGACTTTGCAACAAATATTATCATAAACAGATTAATTACAATCGTTGAAAAGCCAATTCTATATGTAGAAAACTTATTTGTATTATTACAATTTATTTTTGAAATACCATTAAATATAAGCCAAGAAATAAAAAATAATATTATAGCAAAGAAAGTTGGTTCAGCCGCAAAACTTGTTACACCCCTGTCTAAAGAGGTTCTGTTGGGAGACATCCAATCAAGAAATCTTAGACCACTCAATTGAATTATTGCATAAGATATATATATCCAACTAGAAATAATATAATGTTTGACTGGATTATATTTTCTATTAATAATTATAGAAAATAACCAAATAAAAAAAACAATTGAATAATTAGAAACCGCTCTAATAAATTCCCTTAAATGTACATCATTTTGAACATATAAGATTGAACAAATGATGACAAATATAGATACTAGCCAAAGAATAAAAATATTTCTTTTTTCAAATTTTAAATTGAACAATATATATACTGAAACTAATATTAATGCCCATGGTTGAGAATCCATTCTGTTTAATCCAAAAGAAACATATGGAAACAAACAAAAATATATAATTATAATTTCAAAAAATTTTTTTATTGAACTATAATTGACCTTTAGTTGCATAACTCAAAACATAAATGAATTAATAATATTTTTTTTATAACTATCTAAAGAATGCAACCTCGAAAAAACATTAGATGTCTTTGTCAAACTTGAATTACTCTTAAGTACTTTTAAAATTCTTGATTTTGTTAATTTTTGGTTATTAAATAAAACACTTTGAAATTTTTTAAACTCTAACAACATTTCAATTTCACTTAGAATGATTCCACACTTAAACATTCCTGCCTCAATAACTGATAATGGTTGTGCTTCTTTATATGATAGCAAGATAAATAAGTCGCTTTTTAAAAGTAACTCAAATTTATGATCATCATTTACTCTGCCTAAAAATTTTATTTTTTTTAATGTTTTTGCATCAATATTCTGTTCATCTTGATAGATTTTGTTGAACATATTTTTATCCCAACCAATTACATTCATCACCCAATCGTCATTATTAAAAATTTTCTTTACTAATTTTATACTTTCCATTAATCCTTTTTGCTTAGTCGGTATCGAAATAAACAAAATTTTTATTTTTCCTTCCCTATATAATAATTTATTTTTAATTTTGTCCTTAGTGGATGTACTGATTTCGATTGGATTATCAATTATTTTATATTTGTTAAATTCTGTGCCTAATGAAAATTTTTTATGGCTTTCAGAATTTATAATAAGTCTATCAATATTTTCTTTGTATAAAATCTTGAGAAATTTTCCATAAATTCCTTTTTTAAAAAGATTTATCAAGTCAGATCCGTGTAAATGGCCAATTAAATAAATATTTTTATTTATTTTTTTTAAAAGCAAAGCACCAAGTAAAAGAATGAAATCTTTCATAGAACTAAAAAAGTTTCTTGAAGGTGTAAAATAGATTATTGTTTCTTCTCTATGGAACATCAATGATATAATTTTAAATAAAATTGTAAAAATTATTTTCAAAGAAAATATAATTTTTTTAATAAAATTTAAGTCTTGTATATTGGTATTTATCCGATCAACTAAAAAATATGAAGTTAGAATCTTTAAAGTAAAGTATGTTACTATCCCTTGCCCATGATTTTTAGTAATTGGACCGACAAATAAAACTCTGATTTTATTATTATTGGCCATTTTTCAAGTAATCAGTTAAACCTCTTACTATATTATATTTAGGTTTCCAATTAAAAGTTTTTTTTGCTTTTGATATGTCCGAATATAATTCTAGCACTTCATTAGGCCTTATTTTGTTTTTAGAAATAAGTTCAACATTTGTTTTAAGCAAAACTGCAACAGCTTCACAAATTTCTTTTATTGAAGTGCTTTTGCCATAACCAACATTATAAATTCCTTTTGCAGATTTGGTATTAATTATTTTTTCAATCAAATTTATTAAATCTTTAATATATAAAAAGTCTCTTTTAGGCCTTAAGTCATTTAAAATAATTTTTCCATTATTTTGTGCTTGACTTATAATTGTAGGTATCAAAAAATGTTTAGATTGAAAATTACCATATACATTAAATACTCTTAAAGAAGTTACGCTTGTTACACCATCTAAGTATTTAAATAATAAATCTTCAGCTATTAATTTAGAAGTATTATAGGGAGAATGTGGCTCTAATGGATGATTTTCATCCACAGGCAAAGATAAAGGTTTGCCGTAAGGATATGCATTTAAATAAATTATTTTATTTACATTTTTTTTTAGACAAAACTCTGCAATATTTAGAGTGCTTAAAATGTTAAATTTATAAAAACTATATTTTTTGTCAAATGAGTCTGGAACAAAAGTTCTCGCTGCACAGTGAATTACAGTATCAATTTTTTCCATTTCACTAAAGCTTTGAAGATTATTAATATCATATACAGTTTTTCTTGAAATCTCTTCAATATCAAATTTATGCTTTAAACTCAAAACCAAGTTTTTGCCAATAAAACCTTGTGAACCTGTTATTAATATTTTTTTGTTCATAAAAAATTATATTAATTGATAGTACAAAATTAATTTTTAAAATTTAAATAAGAAATCTAAAATGTTTGGAAAATTTTTAAAGTATTCAAATCAACCCTTTCGAAATTCTTTTCAAATAAAGTTTTTTTATTAAACTAGATTTAATTGGAAAAATCGCAACTAAAAAAACCAATATATTTTTAAGACTACAGTAGTTTCCTGATTTAAATAATTTATTAATACAATTTAATCTATTTCCGTTAATTAATTCAAAAATTGCAATTTGCCTGTTATTTCTATTTAATAAATGTTTTATACTACTTCTATTTTTTTTGTTATCTAAAACTTTTGTTTCTAAATGCTTTTTAATCCATCTTTCTGTCTCTTCAACAAAACTATATGGCGATTTAAAAGTATCATTTTTTCCATGAACTCGCCAACCTGCTAGCACCTCGTTACAAACCTGTAATTTACAGATTTTACTTAATCTTAACACTAAATCAAAATCAGAATTATGATTAAAATCACTATCAAAATCTATTTTCAATTGATCAACAAAAGATTTTCTTACCAACAAACTTACCAAACATACATAATAATTTGCTAATAACTCATTAAAAACATAACCGGATGGTGGGGGAGTTGTAAAAATTTTTATCTTATTATACTCGTTAAAAAAATAAACATTTGATATAACTATTCCAATTTTTTGATCATTAAAATATTTGACTTGCTTCTCAAGTTTTTCTTTTTCCCAGATATCATCCACATCAAGAAAACCAACTAATTCTCCACTTGCTTTGGAAAATGCTTTTTTTCTTGCTGCTCCTAATTTTGAAAAACTTGAAGCCAAATAATATTTTATGCGATTATCTTCATAAGACTTAAGTATAAATGCACTATTATCAGTGGACCTATTATCCCAAAAAATAATCTCCCAATTTTTATAGGTCTGAAACAAAACACTTTCAATTGCATGACGCAGGTATTTCTCACCATTATAGCAATTCATTAATATACTAACTTTTGGGTAGTTCATTATTTAAATACCAATTGATAGTATGTTTTAAACCTTGATGTATTGTAACTTTTGGCTCCCAATCCAAATCACTTTTTATTTTTGATATATCCGCATAAAGCTCCATATTTTCACCAACTCTATACTTTAGACCACCAAAAATTGGTTTTCCCTTTCCAATAATTTTAGTAATACTTTTGATTATAGTTTTTACCTTAATTGGTTTTCCAGAGGCTAAATTATAAGTTTTTCCATAGACTTTATTACTTTGTAAGGCTTTCATAATACCCTCAACAATATCACTAATATAACAAAAATCTCTTATTTGATTTCCTTCTGAAACAGCAAATGGCATATTTTTTAAGCATCCTTTAATTATTTGTGGTATAAACCTTTCTGGATTTTGTTTATATCCATAAGTTAAAAAAAGTCTTAAATTACATCCTGGAAAGTTTTCCGTTCGGTTAAGCATTTCAATAAAATGGGCAGATGCTGTTTTACCAAATGAATAAGGAGAGATGGGTAGTTCTCTCATATCTTCATTTTGAGGAGCGCTTTTACTGCCATATTCATCGCTACTACCAATATTTACAAAACACTTTAAATGTTTTTTATTGATTTGATTAACTACACTTCTTAGAATATCAAAATGTTGTAATAAAATCTTATTACCACCTTTTGAATAATTGGCATGGTTTACGTAACCAACTAGATTAACAATATAGTTATAGTTTTTATGCTTAAGAAAACTTATATTTTTTTCATTTGTTAGATCACAAAATAAATATTTTACCCCATTAATTCTTCTTACGTTTTTTTTTTTATTTAGTGATAATGATGTCACTTCCCAATTTCTCTGAACACAATTCTTAGCTAAGTGATATCCTATAAATCCTGTACCACCAATTATCAGTATAGTATTATTAGTCATTAATTATCCAAGGAACTTTTCCACTATAGTAAATTTCTTCAAGTCTATCTTTATCCCTTTTAGTATCCATGCAATGCCAAAAATCATTGTGCTTATAAGCATTTAACTCGTTCATAATAGCAACTTTTTCTAATGGAGCTCTCTCTAAAATTGTTTTTTCATCTTTAATAAGATCAATAAATATTGATTTCATTATAAAAAAACCACCATTAATCCAGCCATCGCTAATTTGAGGCTTCTCTTCAAACCTTTCAACTTTATCATTAACAATTTTTAATTCACCAAATCTGGCAGATGGTCTTACTGCAGTAACCGTTACCATTTTATTATGATTTTTATGGAACTTTAAAAGTTTTTTTAAATCTACATTCGATAGACCATCGCCATATGTAAGCATAAAATCTTGTTTTCCAATAAATTTCTTTAATTTAATAAGTCTCCCTCCAGTCATCGCATTAGAGCCTGTATCAACTAAAGTAATTTTCCAATCTATCGAACTTTTATTATGAACTGTAATTTGCTCTGAAGACATATTAATAGTAAAGTCTGAATTTAAAACTTTATAATTTAAAAAATAGTCTTTAATTATTTCTGATTTATATCCTAATGCAATTATAAACTCATTATGCCCATACGATGCATAATAATTCATAATATGATATAAGATAGGTTTATCGCCAATTTTAATCATTGGTTTAGGTATTGCCTCTGTGTATTCAGATATTCTAGATCCAAAACCACCAGCTAATATAACAACTTTCATAATTGCCTACCAATCAAATATAAATTTATTTTTATCAACCTGCATCACTTCATTTGGATTGTGCTGGACATCAGAAAAATTAGAAACTAAATTTTTTTCATTTTCAATACCCTTGAAACCAAACCATATTCCGGGCGGAACAACTATTCTTTTATAATTTTTATAGCCAATTTCTTCTATTCTAAACTTGTCTTCATCTGGCAGATAAAAAACAAACCTAACTGAACCATATGGAACAACTAGATTTAAAGTCATTTTTAAATGCTTTTTCCATGCTTTAATCATTCCATAATTTATCCATGAAAAATAAACTTCACCAAAGTCAATATATCCAATATCAGATCTTTTAATATAGTGCATAACTTCGCCACTTTTGTTTGTAGAGATCTTGTTTAATTCTATTACTTTAATGTCATTTAAACTAACTTGTTTCATAATTATATTTTTTCATAAAAATTTCATTATACTCAGAAATTTGCCTTTCAGTAGTTTTCAAAATATCAAAACCATTATAAAATTCTTTATACCAATCAGAAGTTAATTTAATAGTTTTTGAAAATTCCAAAATTGGCTTCCAATTTAAATGATATAAAGCTTTATCACAATTTAATTTAAGCAATCCTGATTCAGAAAATTCTTTTTTGCTTTTATTTACTTCCCATTCTACGTTATCCCAATCTTTAGACATTTCACTTATTACTTCAAGAACAGTAAAATTTTCACTAGATGCTGGACCAAAATTAAAGGCCTCTCCATGAAGTTTGTTTTCCATTTTGAGTATATAAGCTAGTCTCAAATATCCACCTAATGGCTCAAGAACATGTTGCCAAGGTCTTGTAGAAGAAGGGTTTTTTAAAATTAGAGGCCTTTTATGTGACCATGATCTGATTGCATCTGGTATTATTCTTTTTTCAGACCAGTCTCCGCCACCAATAACATTTCCAGCTCTTCCTATCCCAATTTTTATGTTCCCATCTTTTGGAAAATAAGACACAATGTAAGATTTAATTATTATTTCAGCTGCTGCTTTTGAGGCGCTATATGGATCCGATCCACCTAACCTATCAGTTTCCCTATAGCCCCAAACCCACTCTACATTTTCGTAACACTTATCACTTGTTATAATTATTACTACACACTCATTATTTAATTTCTTCAATGATTCTAATAAATTTAGAGTTCCTATAGCATTTATTTCAAAAGTATCTCTAGGTTTATCATATGCCTCACCAACGAGTGGTTGTGCCGCTAAGTGAAATACAAATTCTGGTTTTTTTTTAATTACTAATTCATTTAATTTCTCATGATCTCTTAAGTCTAATATATTGCTGTCGGTTAATTCGTCTAATGAAAGAAGTTCAAAATGGGATGGATTTGTCACAGGTTGGAGAGCTGCTCCGATTACATTAGCTCCAATACTTCTTAACCACATTGATAGCCAAGTACCTTTAAATCCCGTATGGCCAGTAATTAATACATTTTTATTTTTGAAAATATTTCTCATAATTTAAATCATTCATCACTTAAAATTTTTTTCCAAAGATTCATGTTGCTATTAAGCCAAAAGAAGTTTTTTTCACTTTTTTCATTTATTGAGTTAAATACTTTTTTTCTTAAGATTTCAATAAAATCTTCCTTATTACTAAAAAAATGTACGTTTTTATTTCCTCTTAGTGGACTTGAGTTAAGGTTATGATTATCTAAATAAGATATAACATTTAATCCAATATAGTTACACTCCAAAGCAGATGAAGTGTTACCAGAACAAATGACTAAATTAGTTTCAAGAATAAGTTCATACAAATCACTTTCAGAAACAGTTACAAAGGAGTTAAACTTATTATCCAAACGAATTTTATTCTGAGGATGCGCTTTAAATATAACTTTATAATTTGAATTTTCTTCTTTAATTACTGGCAGAATAATATCAAGCATTCTCTCTGTGTTTGTCTGAATTATATCTCCCAAAATTAATATGTTGTTTTCATTCTTTACCTTAATATTTTGTTTTTTTCTTTTTTTTAGTTCCAATAAATATTGATATCTTATAGCTTCAGATTTTCTAAATAAATCATTTTTTTGATTTGCATTTTTAAGAATTTGCAATGCATGCTGGCCATTTATTGCAATAATATCCGGCTTTGGAAGTTTATTAAATGAAGATTTCAAAGAATTTTTTGGATTGTCAAAATAAGACATAAACCAAAAGTTTAAAGTAGAGTGTTGAACCCCAATTAGTTTTCCATGATTATATTTTCTCCAAAAAAAAATTAGAGCTCTTTCCCAACCTTTATTCTCTAGCAAATAAAAACCAATTTTTTGTTGTGGTGCGTTCTTTAATAAATCTTCAAAAAAATATATATAAAAAAGATTGTTAACCAATATTGTTCCTAAATTTGATTTTTCCCAGCCCCTTTTAAAAAGTATCCATAAATATTCGTGTTCATCATTAATAAATTTTTCTGAACATGTTTTGATGTTATGTCTTTTAAAAATTAAAATTTTTAAAAAGTGTTTTATTACCTTAAAAATTATTATTTTATTTATATTAGCCTCAAGCAAGCTATGCATTTCAGAGTTAGTATTTTTTCTGTTTAATATATTAATATAGCTACTTGCAAATATTGTATTTCTGACTTTAGAGCTTTTAACAAAAAGATGAAACCAATTTAGTTTTATACCTTTATCATTGAAAATTTTCGGAAATAATTTCCATTGTTCTGAATAAAACTTACCTTCATTGATTTTACATAGTTTAATATTAAAAAAATATGAAAAAAATGAAATATTATACTGTACTTGCTTTGATTTAAACCCAGTTTTTAAATGTAAAAAAATATATCTAAAAATAAATAAAAAAATTAATGCAAATGCAGGAAGATAATTATTTGAAAAGATGTTAAGAATACTTTTTATGTTGAGACTAATTTTTGTTCTGTTTTTCCATTTGAAAATTATTTTTTTTTTTTTTGAAAGACATTTGATGGAACTTGCAATATCTTTATTAGTTCCAACATAAGTAATTTTTTTTATGCTCCTCTTTTCAATTATTTCACTCAGTGCTAGTATTTTTAATGCATTTAAAAATGAATCTTCTTTGTATATATTTCTTTCTACAAATAAACTCATTTGACTAATCAAAAGGTCTTTTTTATCTTGAAATGGATCATCTGAAATGATCTCAAAAAATTTATCAGTAATTATTAAAAGTTTTTTTCTTAAGTCTTCGGCATTATTGTCAATTATTGATAAAATATAATCATTAGGATAATCTTTAGAATAGCCATTCCAAAAGATTTTTTCTTCACTTGATTTTGTATTATATTTTAGATTATCTAGAATTATCATTCAAATTTATAATGAATTTAAACTAATTTTAATTAGGTTCTCAACTTTTATAAGGTCCTCTTGAGTATCAACTGGACATGTATCATATTTTGTCTTAACCATTTTTATTTTGAACCCATTTTCTAAAATTCTAAGCATATCAACTGATTCTAAAATTTCTAATGGAGTGGGCTTCATTCTAGAATATTTAATCAAAAAATTTTTCTTAAATGGTATAATACAAACTTGCTTTCCAACTGATTTCAAATCTAATTGTTCTTGATAAGGGATTGGCCTTCTTGAAAAGAATAAAGCCTCAGAATTAATATTAGTAACAACTTTAATACAATTAGGGTCCTCAAACTCTTCGCTATTTTTTATTTTTCCAAGAAGATTAGTAACTAATATTTTAGGATCTCTTAACATTGGGTTTATAGCTTCAGAAATCATGTCAGGATGAACCATCGGCTCATCACCTTGAACCATTACAACAATATCGAAATTAATATTATTAATTTTTTCAAATTTTGTTACTGCCTCTGCACATCTGTCACTTGCCCTTTCGTGCTTTTTTGACGTCATGACTACAGTTCCTCCAATAGACTCTATGAAAGATTTAATTTCATTGTCGCATGTTGCAACAATAGTATTATTAATAAGTTTATTTTTTGAAACATTTCTGTAAACATGCTCAATCATTGGTTTACTCTGTATTTTCTTTAATGGTTTCCCTGGAAACCTAGAACTACCCATTCTTGCTGGTATGATTACTAAAATTTTCATGTCTATCTTATAAATGTTAAAAAATGATTAAATTTCTGGTAATTTTGAATTTTCAACTAAAAATACTGCGTCTATGGAATAAGCAATGAATTGATAACCTTGTTTTATTTTTTCTTTTAATTCAATTTCATTTGGTTTTACAATATGAATACCATATGGAAAATTAAATTTTTTACAAGTTTCACAAAAATATTTAATTGCATTTTTAAATTTTTGATTTTCAAAATCACCAGTTACTCCCATTGATGCTGACAAATCGTAAGGTCCTAAAAATACTGAATTTAATCCTTTTGCTGAAATTATATCTTCCAAATTATCTAAAGCTTCGATATGTTCTATTTGTGCAATTATTATAGGTTCCTGAGCTTCTATTTGATAGTTTTCAAAATTTTTACCATAAAGATTTGCCCTTGAAAATCCAACTCCCCTTTTACCTTTTGGTGGCCAGCAAGAAAATGATATTACTTCATCAATTTGTTTTCTACTTTTTATCATAGGAATAATTAATCCTGCGGCACCCGCATCTAATACCCGAGAACAATTTATCCTATCAGCATAAGCTACACGAACTAATGGAGCAGATTGAGACTTATCAATTACATTAAACAACTCAGGTAGTTGATTTAAACTAATTGAACCATGCTCAAGATCTAAAGCTATCCAATCATAACCAGCGTCAGAGATTATTTCAGCAACAACAACACTTGGAATTTGCATCCAAGTACCAATTGATGTTTTGTTGTTTTTAAGTTTTTCTTTAATTTTATTAATTTTATCTATTCTGATCATTTAAAAATTAATGTAATTTAAAATATAGTAAGATTGGATTATCTCATTTGTGTTTTGCTCATATGGCCAAACACTTCTTCCCATGTATCAAGTTTAGGATGCTTAATATTATTTAAGTGATCATCATTAATATCTGTCTTTAATGAAAAACCATCTTGGTCAGTAGAGTAATATCTCTCCTGGTAAAGTTTAAAAAGTTTTTTCCAAGTATTATTTCCAACATCATCAAATTTTTCAGCTTTTTCAATGTATGGCCATAATTCTTTTTCAAATCTTACATACATTAAAAATGTTCTGAATAAACCATCAATTGTTTCTGCTGATAACATTGGCATTTTTAATAATGAACTACTTGTAGTATGAACTGTAAGAGTGTCTTCATCCAAAAAGCCAAGATCAACAGCTCTTTTTCTTAAAACCGTTCCATGATAAGGTGTAAAAATACTAACTGTCAAAGCATCAAAACTTTTTAACTTTCTACAAAATTCAATTGTTTCAAAAACCATCTCTCTAGTTTCTTCTGGAAAGCCAATTATAGTATTTATACTAAATGCAACTCCTGAATTAGCGATTAAATCTAAATGATGTAATAACTTCTCATTTGTTGGCTTTCTTAATAAGGTTTTATTTCTAAAGTCAAAATTACCATGCTCTAAACCAACTGACATTCTATCTAATCCAACATCTTTTAAAGCTTTTAATATTTCATTATCACAAGACTCTGGGCGGGTATTAAACCAAAATGGTAAACTGAATTCAGAATACATCTCAGCAAATTCAAAAATCTCTTTTCTTGGCCTTGATAAGAAACTATCATCAAGAATATATATATAGTCTGGATCATGTTTCTGAACAAGGTCTCGTAAAATATTTCTAACCTCTATCATTTTTTTTCTTCTCAAAAAATGGCCTAAGTCATTTTCTTTTGAAAAAGTAACCTGCATTGGTGAATTACAAAAAGTACATTTGAAAGGGCACCCTCGATAAGTTTCCAAAGGGAGTGTTTTAAATACTCTGCCTCCCATTGGTCGTAAAAATCTTCTTTCTTCAAAGAGACTGAAGTCTGGAGTCACTCTACTTATATTTACTAATTTACCATTAGATGTTGGTGGAACTATTTTATTATTTTTTTTTATCCATAATCTAGGTATACCAGAAAAATCAAATTTATTACTATTTATTCTTGTTAAAATTTCTGTTACTATTGGTTCTCCTTCACCAGTTGCAACCATTTTAACTGATGATGGCTTAAGAGCTTTTTCTGGAGCAGCAGTTGGAAAAACTCCTCCAAGTACATTAGCAATATTCATGTTTTTAATCGAATCAAGAAGCTTTACAGCTTGTATAAAAGTATCTTCAACAATCGATACAAATATTATATCTGGTTTATAAGATTTAACTTTTTTGATAAAATCAGGTATTAGGAATTTTCCAGGCTTAGGGTTCCATTCAACATCTGTTTCAGGATTGAAAGGCCTATATTGTAATGACTCTACCCTTTTTTCTGCACTTGTTGTACTGTCATGCTCGTATTCAGTTGTATCAAATAATTCGACTTCAAAGTCATTATTTTTACAAATGGTAGTAAATAGTCCTACGGCGACCGAAGGGACTAACATCATATGAAGATTAGGGTAAAGAATAAGTGCTTTTTTCTTTTCAATATTTTTATTATCTTTGTTCATGATAACATTTTCGCATATAAGTTATTATAAATTATACAAGATTTAAAAAGTTTAATATATAGTATTTATAAAAATTTAGTTATATACATTAGAATGTATAAATAGTAAAATTTGATATTTTGACATTGCTATCATCTTTTCCATATTTGGTTATATACCTTATCATAACCTTCATTACTATTTTTAAATAATTGACTATTTAATTTAGTGATTAATTTAAAACCAGATTTTTCTAAAATATTCTGACAGTTTTTTGCTTGATCGAGAAAATTATCATTAACTTCAATCAAAATACTATCAATGTTAGATAGAGTTTTAATACCACCTTTTAGAATTAAGTGTTCAATACCATCAACATCAATCTTAATATTGTTTGGAATCTTCAAATTAAATTTTGAATTTATATCATCTAATTTAAATCCCAAAGTTTGATAAGAAAAATTATTTTCAAATTCCTTACCATCCCATCCAAAGGTCTCACCAAATGATGATAAAGCACCACCCATTTGTTTTGAAGAAAACTTCATGGTGTTTAATCCATTTTTTTCTGAAATAGGATAAGAAAAAATTGTAATTTCTTTTTCAAGATGATTTAAATTTATATTTCTTGCTAGAAGCTCTAAATTAAAAACAGATGGCTCAAAACTTACAACCTCTAATCCTCTTTTTGCAGCATATACAGAATACAGGCCAATATTTGCACCTATATCCCACAAAACTGTTCCTGGTTTTAATGTATCTATCCAGTCTAGCGTTTCTGGTTCTTTTGAGGAAAATGTATTAACTCTAAAATAATTTAATTCATTAGGAACCGAAAAAAACATACTAATACCATTGTGCTGAACTTTTTGGCTATTATCTAAAATTTGTTCTAATATAGCGCCATTAATTATTCCAGCTCGCCTAAATCTACCTAAAGAATAAATGATTTTTTTTATAAAAAAAATTAGGATGTTTTTAATTTTTATTTTCATTTAATTAACTAAGTTTTTGATAATGTATTATAAATTATATTTTTTCTCAATGTGTACTCTTAGCTGATTTATATCATCGACTAAAATTGTATTTTTTGGAAAAACATTTGAATGCATATTTTTTATTCCAATAAAGTTAATCAAATTTGATTTTGCGGCATTTAAATCCGACAATGCATCACCCACAAATAAAAATTCACATAATTTAAATTTGTATATCTTTAAAATTTTTTCAACAATATCACCTTTTTGCTTAGGTGAGCCAAAGACACCCTGAAAGTAATGATTTAATTTTTTTCTCTTTACAATTAATTTAACTTCATTTTCTGGAGTGGCTGAAACAATAAAAAGTTTCAAATCTTTACTATATTTTTCTAAAAATTTTTCGGTCCCATTTATTAATGGTGCATCTAGGAGTTTATCTAAAATTAAATTTGAAAATTTATTTGATAAATCATTTCCAATTTTATTATTGAACGGTTTATTCAGGAATGTTCTCTCAAACATTTCAAATTTTGAATTCCTTGATTTGCCCAAATTTTGATTATGATAATTTAATACTTTTCTAGAAATTTCTTTTCCATAATGGCTATATAATTCCACAAATGCATTAGCTTTAATGTTATTTGAGTCAATTAATGTTCCATCAAAATCAAATATAATAACTTTAAGCTTATTATTATTTATAATAGTCAATTTTGATTATCTAATTCTTCAATTAAATTTAATAAGCCTTGCCCAAGATCAATATGCGTTGGAGGTATATATTTCTGTCCAATTTTACTCTGATATGAATAAGGCGTTCTTATGTAATGACCTTGATCAAATTGTTTCTCCACGACTATGTCTGTTTCTTTTTTGCCCATAATTTCAGCTAAAATTTTTAGCATATCCATTACTTTTATTATTTCCTGGCCTGTAATAATGAAACTGTTATTAAGGAAATCATCACTTAATGCATAAACTGAAGCACTGGCAGCATCGAATACATGGATATATTCCCTCATTGCTTCAGAGTCACCTTTATAAATAATTTTATTAGACTTTAGTGCCTTACTGATAATTCTATATATATTATTTGTTTCGTCTGACCTAGGACCATATAAAGAGCCAAATCGTAAAATTGTATAATTTAGATTAAATGTTTTACTGTATTCCTCAATATAAATTTCTGATGCTTGCTTGCTACATCTGTAAAATCCACCCTCTCTACTATATACATAAATTGAACTTGCAAAAACAAATCTTTCAACGTTAAATTTCCTACATGCTTCCAATACATTTACATTACCTAAAATATTTATATTAATTGAATCTATTGGATTTTTAGTCAATTTATTTAAATCAGCTATCGCTGCAAAATTATATACTATTTGGTTTCCTTTTATGGCATTTTCTAAAGCCTTTTTATCAAGTATATTACCTAAAATAAATTTTTGTTCTTTTAACTTCCATTTTGTTTCAAAACAATCAAATATAGTTACATTAAAGCCTTTCTCGGACAACTTATCAGCTACATGGGAACCTATAAAACCACTTCCTCCAATTACTATTGCACTTTTCATTTTAAAGCTTGCATTTTAAATTCTGTTAAAGGAACTTTGTTTAAGAGCTTTAGACCTGATAAATATCTTACTGTTTCCTCAGTTGCTTCAATTTCCATTCTTGTTCTACAATCCTCTGACATTGAACCCATATGTGATGTTAGAAGGCATCTGTCTATTTCTATAAGTGGGCCCTTATAAGGCTCTTTTTCAAAGACATCTATTGCAACCCCATTCAAATAACCATCCATCATAGTATTATAAAGATCATTTTCATTTATTATTCCACCCCTTGATGTATTTATTAACAAAGCATCCTTTTTCATCATCAGTAACTCTCTTTTTGAAATCAAATTTTTTGTTAAATGTGTTAATGGAAGATGCAAACTAATTAAATCTGCATTTCTAAAAATGTCTTCTTTAGTTGTCCACTTAACCTTCATCTCTCTATCAATTTCGTGATTAGGAGCTATGTCATTTAATAATATTTCAGGAGTGCCAAAAGCTCTTGTTCTTCTAAGAACTCTTAAGCCTATTCTACCCACACCAATTATACCTAATTTTATTTCAGAGAGTCTTCTACCAAATATCCTATCCCATTTTCCATTATGCATATTTAAATTAGATATATGTACTGACCTTAAAAGCGAAAGCATTAAGCCCAGTGTTAATTCAGCGACTGCAGGTGCAGGTGCATCTGGTGTATAGCTAACCTCAATATTTCTATTTTTTGCTGCTGCCAGATCAACACTATCTAAACCTATACCTACACGTGAAATATGTTTTAATTTATTTGCTTTACTTAATACATAATCTGTAATTGGTTCAGTGCCAGCAATCAGCGCGTCTACATCAACAATGTACTTTGCTAGCTCCTCCTCAGTAAATTTTTTGTTCAAAGGGTTTATTGTATAGTCAATCGACTTGTCTTTTAGTAGCTCAAGTGGAAATCTATTTTTTTCTCCAAAAGGAACTGTAGAGATTAAGATTTTTGCCATGAATTTCCTTAATTAAAATTATTAAATTATATCTTTACTTTCAAAAACTGTTTTATTACCCCACTTTTCAGCATACCAATTAGCTGTATTTTCAATTGCGATTTCATTACTTAATCCATCATTTAAAAAGTAATTTATTTTTTTAAGAACTTCACCTTTTCTTTTATATCCTTGGCCATCCCTAAAATAATTTAATTCATAAATTAGTTCACCCCAATTACCAAATTCATTATCTTTTTTATTATATTTAAAATATTCATTTACTCCAACTATAAGATCTCTCCAATTTTTAAAAACTACTTTGTCTTTTTTTAAATCACTTAATATGCTACCTGGGCAACCCTCTCTATCTATTAATAAAGTTGGAATATTAAAAGAAGCACATTCTATAGCGGCTGTACCAGAACTTAAATGAGCATGAACACACACATCAGATGCAAAGCCAGCTAATAAAGCAGGCTGTAAACTTGTATGCCTCCCACTTTTACCTAATAAAATACACCTCCCAGTATCTATTGAAGACTTCAAAAGACCAGAAAACTTCTCAAGTCTTCTATTTAGGTGCTTAATATTTTTTGGTTTGAAAATAACACCTAATTTTTCGTTTAATAATAACTCTTCAAGTATAAATCTATAGTTATCTATTTGTAATTCATCTCCAGTATGGAATCTAGAATCAGAATTGGAATTTTCATCAAAAACTGCAATTATGTTTTCTGCACCGTTATTATTAAGCTTTTTCTTAATTAACTTAGATTCTTTCCTTAAGATATTTATTCCACTGTCTTTCGTTATACCAGTTATAAAGTAATATCTAGATAAGCTCCTTTGCTTAATTTGGTTTTCAATACTAAATTTTGAATAAGACAAAAAGATATCACAAATAGCCTGACTATCCTGAAATGGAAAACCGTTGAATGCAAGTTGCCACATTAAAGAAACTCCATTTCTATTTTTTAAAACATCGTGTATAACCATATGACGATTATCAAAAAAATTCCAAGACACCCAAATTTTAATATTATATTTATCAAATATTGAATTCCATTCTGAATATAACCTTTTATAGTCAAAAATTAGACTCTTAACCTGTTCTTTATTTATTAATGATTTATTTTTTAAACTATGATTTATGAAGAATTTAAATTTTGAAAATTTAAATGGTGGCGTTATAATGTTTAATTTATTTTGTATTAATATCTTTTGTTCTTTTTCACTATTTGTCTCATAGCAAATATCAGAAAGGTTTATTCCTGAGTTCAGTGCCCAATTAAAGTCTGAGTTCAAGCCATTATTTTTAAAATTAACATCCCCCCTTCCATCATATAAAATTTTATATCTTTCTTTATTGTGAATGCTTTTTGTAGTTTTTTTTGATCTTATTCTTGAAAAATTCCAGTTGAAAAAAAGTTCATAAAGTTTACTGTTTAAACTTAGTATTTTAAGTATTTTATATTTTTTTTGTGTCAAGTTTTGAACTAAATTAGAAATTTTACTAATTTTAATTAGTTTGATTTTAAATTTTCTAGCTGTTTTTTCATAAAAATTAAACCATGGTCTTTTATAAACTACAAAGTTAATTTCACCTTCTAAATTATTTTTTTTTGCATACCAATTTATTACGTAGATTAAATATATAAAATGAGATGGTGATGATTTATCAGAAATACCCCCTCCTTGAATACCTCTCATAACAAAATGCTCTAAATTATGGAAATAATTTGATTTTGAACCTATTCTTATCTCATTTTTATTTTCTATTTCTTTTACGAATGATAATAAATCAAACCTATCAATTCTGAGTCTTACTAACTCGCCGTTCATCTTAATATCTATTAACTTAAAGTTTAATTTTTTAGGTTCAAATTTTCGTATTAAGTTTAAGACCTTAGTAAAAGGTTTAATATTTATACTGGTATCTATGTAATAGATTTGATTATAGTTTTTTTTATAATTTAAAAAAAAACTGTAAAAAAGAGACTTATACCCAATATTCTCTATAAATAATACGTCTGTCATGGATTTAAGCAGGATATTCCCTTTTACCAACAATTGAGTCACATAAAATTGTTAGCCATATTTGATGAGTGTTTTCAATAATATTATAAGATTTACTATTAACCCAAAAGTTTAAGTCACCTAATTTTTTCAAAGGATTATCTATATCGAACCCAGTAAATGTAATTAATTTCATTTTTTTCATTTTTATAAATTTTGCAGCATTAACCATATTGCTTGATTTTCCACTAGAAGAAATTAAGATAATTAAATCATTTCTATCTGAATAATATTCTATAGATTTCACTAACCAATTTTCATATCCAAAATCATTTGAAAAACATGTTATCAAATTAGCTTCATTAAAATTTACCGTTCTTATTTTTGCTTGTTTTGTTAGATCTATAGAAATATGACTAGCTATAGAAGCACTTCCTCCATTTCCAGCAATTATAACTTTTGAATTAAGACTTTTAGTTTCATTTACTAAATCTTGTAATTTTAAAATTTCATTTGAAACGTCTTTATCAAGAGTGTTTTTATATTCCAAAATATAATCTTTGATAAATTTTCTTGTCATCTCTCAAGTTTCATTGATTTTTATAATTAAAAATTTGCTCTGCAATAAAAAAATCAAATTTTTCATCTATATCCTGTGCTTCAAATTTTTCTATTTCAAATATATAAGGATTATCTCCTATTCTATTATTTGAAGATAGAAAACTTTTTCTTTCAAAAATATAAATGCATGAATTTTCCTCATACAAAGGTGGCAAGTCTTGTGTTCTAGTTAATATATTCTTGTCATGGTTTATTGGCTGTCCAGAAAAACTCCATAATCTATTTTGAAACTTTGTACATGAGAAAAGAGAATCATTTTCTGGAAATTTACTAAAAAAACATTCAATAGCTTTATCGATAGTTGTACTTTTTATTAATGGATTAGTCGAATGCGTCTGAATAAAAAAATCACCTTTAATTTTTGATAAATCATATTTAATAATTTCATTCATAGAAATATCATCTTTTATTAAGTTTTTAGGTCTGTCTATTAAAATTACTTTTTCATGATATTTTTTACAATATTCTTTGACCACATCTGAGTCAGTATTTATGTATATATCCTGAATGAATTTTGAGTTCTGGAGTGAATTTAACACATGAGTAAATAATGGTTTACCGTTTCCAAAAGGTTTAAAGTTTTTGTTAGGAACCCTTACTGAGACATGTCTCATTGGTACTAATGCATTTATTTTCATTTAATTTACCAAATTAAATATTAAATTCTTGCTCATATTCATATGATATTTCATCAAGGACCTCCATTGCTTTTAGACTTGCACCTTGATTTATAGCAAATTGTCTTCTTTTTAAATATTCTTCTTTCTCACTTAAACTTTTTTCCGGTGGTTCCCAACCACATCTTTTATAGATAGACAATGGTATTCCATCAACTACATTTTTTCTAGGAACTTTTTGCTTTTTCATTGATTTATATGTGCTTTTTATAAACTTAGTACCAGTAACTCTTTCAATATCTTTAATGAATTCATTTGGATTTTTTACAAATTTTTCGAATGGTATTGTTAGTATACTATTTTCAATTATAGTACTGTTGTCTTTTTTAAACTTTTTTATTAAATCAAGCTGTTGTTTTATTGAATAAATTGATTTCTCAACTGCATTTGACTTTAAGAATAAATCTTCCCATCCATAGCCAAAATATGGTATTTCATTCCCCTTATGCTCAAAACAAATTTGAATATCTCGTGAATTATTTAACAATCTTTCCATATTCAAAGTTTGTTGAATTATCATAAATAAAGGATGCCTTACAACATGCAAAAATGCGAGTCTATCCTTTAAACCTAAAAAAACTGGTTTTCCTACCTGTAGCAAATCATGTGTGGTAAAATTTAATATTGGCCTTTCAGACATAATCCTATCTGGAACTACCATATCGCCTTCTTGAAATATTCTTTTAAAATATCTGAATGGATTATGATTTTGGAAGGCACTTGATAGATCGGAATATCTAAAATTTACATCTCTTCCCATCATGTTTTGATAAATTTTGTGATCACTCATCATTCTAACCATAGCAATGGCGGCATCATTATCTAGTTTACTTAAAAAATTCAATCTACATATGAATTCTATTTCAAAGGCATAATTTAGCAACTCCACTCGATCCATTGCTGAAACAATACTTGAAAGCATTGTTTTTCCACAACCTGCAAGTCCATCAACAAAAATTATTTTGTGTGCTAGCTCACCTTTGCGAATTATTTTAAAATTTTTATTTTTCATAAACAATTATTTAATTGGAAATCTTAAGACCCAATCATTATTATTTTTCTTCCAAAGATTTGGGGACCTCCAACTATCTACCACATCCCAAAAGTGGTCTTCACCAATTTGTAGATATTCTAAAAAATCTTTAAAGTATTTTTTAGGAAACTCTCCTTCATACCTTCTCATAAGGGCTAAACCCTCTTCTCTAGTTATATGACCATCTCGTATTTCATGTGCAGCATCCTCCATACATCTGCCTAAACCAAACTTTATGAATCTCATATAATAGTGAAATCCATCCATTTTATCATCTAAACTAGAATACTTTGAATAAGTGCCTTCAGATCTTTCAGGGTTGGCTTGGAAACCAGTGTTTTCAACACAATAGTAATAGTTTTCTTGAGGATACCAATCTTCATAATAGTTAAAATAATATGTTTTATGGATACCCTTTTCTAACATCTCTTTCTCATTTGGAGGTTGATAGAATTTCAATTCAGACATATTAATATCTTCTTTGTTTATATAATTTGTATTTTCTATGCCATATTCAACCAAATCTTCCAAAGAAGTACCTTTTAAATAGCCTTTTCTCCACGATTTATTTTCAAAAAGATCTATAAATGGCTTATCCACTAATTTAGGATCTCCAGCATACTCCACTTCGCCATTTTCACCATAGAATATTAATTTAATATTAAACTTCAAAGCCATGTGTATTGGAAAATAAACTTGACCTAATACAAAAACATGAAATGCATCACCAAATTCTTCAAAACTCAGTCTTGCTAATTTTCTATGTATTTGTCCATTAGGATCACACTTTATATTTGTAAAGCCAGATTCAATTAAACTATTATAGTTTTGGATACCTATTTCAGTATAAGCCAGTGGACTCCAAGTTATTAATAAAGGGTTCATCCCATATTCATTTTTTAATTTATGTGCGACATAACCAGAGTCTTTTCCTCCACTACTTGGCACAATCACATCCCACGAACCATCAGCACTTCGATGCTCATCTAATAGTTTACTAAGTTCTTCTTTTCTCTTTTCCCAATTAATTGTCTCTTTATAGTTTTTATTTTTGCATGCTGAACAAATACCATTTTCATCAAATATTACTCTTGGTCTTTGATTAGAAATTACACAATTCTTACACCATAGAACTTTTTTAGGTAGTTTATTAATTTGTTTATCTAAATTGCCTCTTTTAAACAATTTCAAGACTCCTGAGAAAAAAAATCTTTTAATAAATTTAAACCATCTATACCACTTTTTTCTGGGTGAAACTGTGTTGCAATCAATCTTTTCTTGTAAACTGAAGAGCAAATAATTGAGTCTTCAATTTTTGTTGAGGTCAATAATCTCTTTTGATTTATTACCTGAACAGCATGTGAATGAACAAAATAAAAATATTTATTGTTAAACTTTGAGAGATTAATCTCATTATTAGTATAATCGTTAATATTCATATTAATTTTATTCCAACCTACATGAGGTATCTTTCTTATTTTCCCAAAAGTTGATAAGTGTTTCACCTCACCTTTTAAAACAGATAATCCTTTTGAACAACCATTTTCATCGCTTGAATCAAAAAGGAGCTGGAAACCTAAACAAATCCCAAAAAATAATTTACCTTCATTTATTACCTCTCTGATTACATTATCGAGACCAAAATTTTTTATTTGTTTCATAGCTTGAGAAAAAGAACCTACTCCAGGTAAAATTACGCCATCTGATTGTAAAATTTCTTTATGGTCATATGTTATATTACTATTAAAACCAAGCTGAGTAATTGCATTTTTTACGCTAAATAAATTATTTAAATTGTAATTAATTATAGCAATATTTTTTTGTTTCATATTATCTGCACAAAATATTATTTTGGTTAAGTTTCTGTTTGATTTTTTTAATTGTAGTTGGTTGCACTGAAGTAAATAACTTTCTACTTTTTAAAAACTGTGTATTCCCTTCAAAGTCTTTTGGTTGATTATTTCGTAATTTACTAACTAATTCGTAGTGCAGGACAGATGATAGAGCAACTCCACTTACTGAATTAATTTTTGAAGTTTCTAAGATTTGATTAATTGAACCAAGTCCTCCATGAACTATAAAAGGCACTTTTAATATTTTGGAAACTTCATTAATTAATTCAATATCTGTTCCTTTACCTGTACCCTCTTTGTCCACAATAGTTAAAATTATTTCTCCTGCACCCAATTGAACAGTTTCTTGTGCCCAATCAATTACTTCTCTACCTGTTGAATTTCTTCCATTATCAGTAAAAGCAATATATTTTCCATTGCTCTGTTTGATAGCCTCTATAGATACTACTATTGTTGATGAACCAAAAATTTCAGCAGCCTTAGATATAAGGTGGGGTTTTTCATGTGCAGCAGTATTTATAGAAACTTTATCTGCTCCACATTGCAAAATTCCTTTTATATCCTCAATTGTCCTTATTCCACCACCAACTGTCAAAGGTATAAAAATTTCTTTTGCAGTTTTGTTAATAATGCTTTTTAACCCATTTCTTCCATATAAACTAGCAACTACATCTTGGTATATTAGCTCATCAGCACCTTCATTATAATAGTACTTTGCAAAATCATCTGGTTTTCCAAGAACTCTTAGTCCTTCAAGATTAATACCCTTTACTAAATCTGAACCTTTTATATCTAACTTTGGTATTATTCTAAAAGCTAAAGTCATAAATGAACATTACACTAACTGATAGTAAATAATTTTATTAACGAAGGAATTTTTCTTAGAATATTTTGTTTATGTTCCGTTTTCCTTTTCATGAAAGGAAAATCAATCAAAATATCAAATTCATTAAAGTTATTAAAGTGAATAAAACTAGGCAATAATTTAAGTTCATGTTTATTACTATTGATATTACTGGGGAATAATATTGGTCCTGTTTCAACTTGCCACTCATTATTGTTATTAATGTTTAAATGATTTACAGGAAATTCCATCTCAAATTCTAACTCTGACCCTTGAAATAAAACCTTACAAAAAAAATTTTTTTTGAAAAACATATTATTAATTTCTTCAAAATTTTTAATTTGGTTACTTTTAACATAATTTGTATATATTTTTATAAATCGACTTCGATTATTCCTATGTGTATCAAGTAATTTTTTTCTACTTGATTTTTGCTCTATTAAGTCAGTTCTTAAAAAAATTTCTTCATCTTTTCTTACTATACATTGAAACATGTATGGCGGATCTTTAATAAGTTTTTGCTTAGAATATACGTTTCCAGCGACAACTCCTGAAGTTAAAAAAGCTAAAATATTTGATTTTTTTTTTTTAGAATTTATTCTTAGTGATGCAATTATTTTAAAAGAGCCTTTGCTATCACCAAGCCAAAAATATTTTGAACTCTTAAAATCTAATATTTTTTCTTCTTTACTCATGAATTGTTCAAAAAATGACTGCTGGGAATATTAATTATACGATCATATAAAGATTTTGAAACTCTCAAATCTGACTTTGGAGTATTTTTGTATGGTTTTAATGTGCTCATCAATTTCCATGCCGGTCTTGTCCTTATTCCATTAAGATTTGTATATTTCAGAATAGAGTTTTTTTTATATTTTGCACTATTTGATAAAATAATTGTATTAAGCCAATAATTACTTTTTGCAAATTGTGGCTCTTTAAATAAATATAAGTTATTAAAGCATTTAAATTCTTCTTCATATTTTTGATATAGATTTCTCTTATCTTTAATAAATTTATCGAGTTTTTCTAATTGAGCACAACCGAGGGCTGCATTTATATTTGGCATTCTGTAATTAAAACCAATTTCATCATGGATAAACTCCCAATCATGTTTTAATTTTGCTGTTGAAGATAATTTTAAGGCCCTTTTAGCTAAAATTATATTATTTGTTAAAACAGCACCACCTCCACCAGTTGTAATAATTTTATTCCCATTGAAGCTTAAAGCCCCAAAATCACCAAAGGTTCCTAGCTGTTTTCCTTTAAATGAACTGCCAAGTGCTTCAGCGGCATCCTCTACAATCAGCAAATTAAATTCACTTGCAACTTTTTTTAACTCAAGAATATTACAAGCATGTCCAAATGTATGTAAAGGAATCAGACATCTAATCCTTCTACCTGTCATTTTATTGAAAGAAAATTTATTCTTTGAAATTACTATTTTTTTTAAATAATTTCTCAATTTAAAGGGGTCAATACCTAATGTTTGTTCTTCAATATCTACAAAATGAGGTATAGCATTTACGTATGCAACTGCATTTGCTGTTGCAATAAAAGTTAAAGAAGGAATTAATATTTCATCATTTGGCAGAATATCGAGGGCGCGTAAGGAAACATGTAAAGCTGCTGTTCCATTAACTACAGGTATGACATATTTAGCTTTGGTAATCATTTTTAATTTATTTTCAAAGGTTGTCACATAACTTCCTATTGAAGAAACATATCCGGATTTAATACATTTTTGCAGATGTTCAAACTCTAAATTGGTAAAGCTAGGCTCGTGTAAATTAATATTCTTTTTTCCAACAACCTTTCTTATCGCTTGTAATACTTTTTGTTCTAGTTTGATCTGCATAAAGTTTTAATTTTCATGTAATTGGTATATGTAAAGAGGAAGTATTATGGCAATTATTCCAGTGATTGATCATAGATTTTAAAAAAATTCTATATTGAGAAATACAGTCATTTACTTTTGGTAGATCGCAAAAATTATTGTTTAAAATATCTTCAATTAAGTTTTTAGACATTTGACTTTGAAGATCTTCTTTGCCTTTAATTTTTATTTTATTAGGTCCATAAAAGATATTATCTTTATAATCTAAAAGTAGGCTTTGTTCATCAGTTTTTATTCTAATGAAAAAATTATTTTCTTTTGAATTTGAAATAATCCTTAGACTTGAACCTTTTGAAAATACTGCTCTCAAGCATCCATTTATTTCAAAAAAACCTTGCCGTTTACTCTTAACCCACTTGTTTTCTAAATTGCTACTATCAATACTGTAAAGATCTTCGTTAGTCCACCAACTAAACAAATCTATAAAATGAATACTATTACAAGCTAATCCCCAATTAGAACCAGCGATTTTAGCATTTATTAACTTGTTTTTTGGTATGTGGCATTTAATTTCCTTATGCCAAGACATTACTCTTCTTGGCATGTTTACCCATGCATTTTGATTATTTTTAAAAATATTTTCAAGTTTATTTAAATCTTCCAGAGATTGTGTTAATAATTTCTCTAATATCCATGATTTAATTCTAAATTTACTCGAGAAAGTGGACACTAATTCTGCTCTTACATCGGCAGTTGTTGTAATAATTAAAAGATCAATTTCATAAGGTAGATCGATAATTTCAGAAACAAAATTAACTTTTATATTTTTTTTATTGATCTTTTGTTCATTTATTAATGTTTTTGCAAGAATAACTGACTCTCTTGAAATATCATAAATGTACAAATCAATCTTATTTTGCGTTTGTAAAATTCCTTCTAAGTACCTTAATCCTAGCTTTCCTACACCAACTAAAAGAATCGTTGCTTTTAAAGAAACTTCTGGCCCCATAATCAAATATTAAATATATCACTTTTATATTTACTAAGGTTTTTATTCACTTTAAACCATTCTATTGTGATGTTAAGACCTTCTTCAAGGCCCATTTTCCCATGAAATAAAGGTTTCCATTTTAGTATTTCAATAGCTTTCTTGTTATTAGCACATAATCTTTCAACTTCACTTTTTTTAGGTCTTAATCTCTCATCATCTTGTACTACAATAATCTCTTGATTCATTATTTTAGCTAATGTTTTTGCAAGATCACCAATTGAAATTTCATAATTATTACCAAGATTAACTACTTCACCAATTATATCATTAGACTTTATTGCACAAAGATAAGCATTTACGGTATCCGAAACATAATTAAAGTCTCTAGTAGGGGATAAAGAGCCTAATTTAATATTTTTATTTCCTGATAAAATTTGAGAAATTATTGTAGGAATTATTGCTCTAGCTGATTGTCTTGGACCGTACGTATTAAATGGCCTTATTATACCTACTGGAGTTTTAAAAGACAGATAGAATGATTTAGCCATTTCATCTGCACCGATTTTTGAGGCTGAATAGGGAGACTGTCCTTGCAAAGGGTGATTTTCATCAATAGGAACGTATTGTGCAGATCCATATACTTCACTTGTAGAAGTGTGTATAATTTTTTGAATATCGTGGTTTCTAGACGCCTGTAATATGTTTAATGTACCTTTGATATTAGTGTCTATATATGTATCAGGTGAATGATATGAGTAAGGTATGCCTATAAGTGCTGCCAAATGCATAACCATTTCACATCCCTTTATAGCCTCATTAACACCATTTAAATCTCTAACATCGCCTGAAAAAACTTCAATTTCTTTTTTTATTTTTGGTTTGATTTCATCTAACCAACCCCATGAATTAAAAGAATTATAATGGACAAATGCTTTTACGCTATAACCTTTTTCAACAAGTAATTCTACTAAGTGTGAGCCTATAAATCCATCGGCTCCAGTAACTAAAATTTTTTTCAAAGACCACCCCAAATTAATAAAAATTAATTACTTTTAAAATTAAAATGTTATTTAAGTGAATAAATTTATTAAAACTCTTATAGTATTTTTAATTATATGTTAATTAATTTTTTTATTAATGTTTTATGAGTAAAAAAAAATTAAAGATTTTCGCTTATACAGCTACTAGGTCAGAATATGGATTGCTATTTTGGCTATTAAAGGAATTAAATAATGATCCTGAAATTGATTTCTGTTTAATTGTATCTGGAACACACCTTTCAAAAAAATTTGGTTATACATACAATGTAATTAAAAACGATAAATGGAAAAAAATAAAATGCATTCCTAGTTTAACAAAGAAAAATAATAAATTTGATAATTTGATTTCAATTTCTAAAGGTTCAATTGGCTTATCAGAATTTTTAACAAACGAAAATCCTGACTGTATTATTGTTTTGGGGGATAGATTTGAATTGTTTTCAATTATGTCTGTTTGTACTTTGCTTAATATACCAATTGCCCATATTTCTGGTGGTGAAATTACTGAAGGCGCCAATGACAATCAAATTAGAAATGCTATGACAAAAATATCTCATTTTCATTTTGTTGCAACTGAAGAATATAAAAAAAGAGTTTTACAATTGGGCGAAGAAAGTTGGAGAATTTTGAAATCTGGTGAAATAGGTTTAGATAACATAACTAATTTAGAATTATTGAGTGAAAGCGAACTTCATTTAAGATTAAAAATTGATTTAAGCAAACCAACAGCTTTAATTGCTTTACATCCAATAACCCTTGAATTTAATAATCTAAAAAGTATAGTTGTTAGTTTATTGCAAGCTTTAGATAATTTTAATTTACAATATATTTTTACCTATCCTAATATCGACTCTGGTAGTGATACTATAATTAACTTATTTGAAGAATACGTTAAAAATAATCCTAAAAATACTATATTGATAAAATCATTAGGACAACAAAACTTTCTAAGTTTATTTAAATATGTAAAAATGATAATTGGGAATAGCTCAAGTGGAATTGTGGAAGCTCCTTCATTTAATTTGCCAGCTATTAATATTGGCATAAGGCAAAAGGGAAGGGTTTTTTCAAATAATATAATATCTTGTAATTATGATATTTCTTCAATTAAAGAGGCAATTAATAAAGGGCTTAATTATAAAAAGAGACCAAAAGCCAACCCATATGGCAATGGAAATTCCTCTATATTAGTAAAGAATTACCTAAAAAAAATGTTAATCAGAAAAAGCAAAAAAGAAATTTTGCAAAAAAAGTTTATAGATTATGACATTAGATGATAGAGAACGAATTGGTGGATTCTTTGAATTTGATCTGAAAAACTTTTTTTTAACTGGTAAAAAACAGACATTTAAAAATATTTCAAATAATAATTATCATTATTTTTTTGACTCAAGCAGAAGTTCTTTAAAGGTAATATTAGACAACATAACAAAAACTAAAGGAAGAGAAATATTAATACCCGACTATACGTGTTTGGAAAGCATAATTCCTGTTATTAAAAGAACCAATTTAAATTATGTTATTTATAATATTGACAGCTTTAATATCAGTCCAGATATTATAATAAAAAAAATTAATGAAAATACTGAAGTTGTATTATTATGCAATTATTTTGGATTGTTCACACAATTAGAATGCGCAAAATCTATAAAAAATAATTTCCCTAATGTTCAAATTATTTTAGATTCTGCCATTGATTCCTATTTTTTATTAGATAGAACTTTCGATAATAATTTTATTGATTATGAGTTTACTAGCTTAAATAAATTTTTTTGTTTACCAGATGGGAGCCTTTTAAGATCAAAATATAATTTAAATTATGATAATGTAGAAGACAATCAATTAAGTTATGAAAATAATCTTATGGCATCAATTTTTATGTTTCTCTCAAGCAAGATAAAAGATTTTGAAAAAGTATTTGAACAAGAATCAATAAGTTTTTATGAAACTTACAAAAAAAAACTTAACCGCCAAACAACACCAAAAAACATATCAACATTAAGTAAATCAATTTTACAATACCTAAATTTTCAAAAAATAAAAAAAATTAGAAAGTCTAATTATAATTTTTTAGTAGAAAATTTAGAGAATAATAAATTCTTCAAAATAATAAAAAAGAAATTAGACAAAAGTGACGTTCCTCTTGTTTTGCCAGTCGAATTTATTAACATTGACAGAAATGAAGTGAGAAAAAGCTTATTTGAGCAAAATATTTTCTGTCCAGTCTATTGGCCTATAGATAATTACATAAACCTACCAATTGGGGAGTTTGCAAAAAACAAAATAAAAAATAGTTTAGGTTTAATTATTGATCAAAGATATAATGAAAAAGATTTAACTAGATTAGTTAATTTCTTAAATAGAATGAGTTAATGTGGCTTTTTTAAAATATAAAAATTCTTTTATAATCGCAGAAGCTGGTGTAAATCATAATGGTGAACTAAGAAAAGCTTTTGAATTAGTTGATATTGCACTTGATTGTAAAGCAGATGCAATAAAGTTTCAAACTTTCAAGGCTTCAGAAATTACTACACGTTATAATAAAAACCTAGAATATGTAGATAACGATGATAAAACATCCAACTATGATATTATAAATAAGCTATCATTACGTTTTGAAGATTTTAAAAAAATCAATGAATATTGTAAAATGAAAGGAATTTTATTTCTTTCAACACCGGATGGAACAGAGAGCTTAAACTACCTTACTGATAAATTAGATGTCCCAATTATTAAAATAGGCTCTACTGAAATTACTAATATTGAGTTTTTAAATGAAATTGCAAAAAAAAATAAACCTTTAATCTTATCAACTGGTTTAAGCTCACTTGAAGAAGTAAAAAAAGCATTTAATAGTATAAAAAAGCATAATAAAAAAGAAATATGTGTTTTACATTGTACTTCTGAATATCCAGCTCCAATTAATGAAATAAATATAAAAGCGATGTTAACTATTAAAAAAGAGCTAAATTGTTCGGTTGGCTTTTCTGATCATTCTATTGGAAATGAAGCCTCTATAGCTGCAATTACTCTTGGAGCAGACGTAATTGAAAAACATTTTACAATTGATAAATCATTAGATGGACCGGATCATAAGGCCTCAATGTGCCCTGATGAATTGAAAGATTTTGTTTTTTCTATAAGACAAACTGAAAAACTACTTGGGTCAGGAATCAAAGAGCCTACAAAATCCGAAATTAAAAACCTACCAGGTATAAGAAGAGGTATTGTTGCAGCAATTGATATTAAAAAAGGAACAACTATCAAAAAAAATCATTTAAGCTTCAAACGACCATTTGTAGGTATCAACCCTGAAGAAAGTAAAGGCATGATTGGGAAAAAAATTAAAATAGACTTAAAAACTGATCAACCTATCTTATGGAAATATTTTGATTAAATAAAGAGAGGTTTATAATATTGAGGGCTCTTGTAATAGGTTTTGGTTCAATCGGAGTAAGGCATTCTAAAATCTTAAATGAATTGGGATGTGAAGTTAGACTAGTATCCAAAAGAAAATCCAAAACTTATTTTTGTTATGATAATTTTGCAAAGGCAAATTTAGATTATAAACCAGAATATATAATAGTTTCAAATTCAACTGATAAGCATTATAACACATATTTGAACATCAAAAACTCTGAATATGATGGACTTACACTAATTGAAAAACCAATTTTTAGTAAAATTCCAAAAAAATTTAATTTTTCTGCTACTTCAACATTTGTTGCATATAATTTAAGATTTCACCCACATATTCAAAGACTTACTAAAGACTTAAGAAATGAAACGATAATATCTATTAACGCTTATGTGGGACAGTATCTCCCGAATTGGAGAAAAAATAGAGACTATACTTCAGTGTATTCAGCTTTAAAGCAAAAAGGAGGCGGTGTTTTAAGGGATTTAAGCCATGAGATAGATTATGTAGCTTTAATATCTGGTAAATGGAAAAGGCTAGCAGCGCTTGGTGGAAATTATAGTAATCTAAAAATAAATAGTGATGATATTTTTTCAATATTATATGAAGCTGAGCATTGTCCTGTTTGTTCAATTAGCATTAATTATTTAGATCGTTATGTGAGAAGAAGCCTTATCGTAAATACTAATAATTTTGTTTTTGAAATAGATTTTATAAATAACATTTATAAAAAAAATAATAAAGAAATTAAGATCGACATTGATAGTAACTTTACGTATAAGGAAATGCATAAAGAGTTGATCAGTGGCACATATAAAAATGCATGCACTTTCTCAGAAGGTTTAAAAGTAGTTAATACTATTGAGGCTGCTGAGAAATCATCTTTATCAAAGTCAAAGTGGATTATAAATGAAAAGAATATGTAGTATCTGTGCGAGAAAAGGATCAAGCGGAGTTCCAAAAAAAAATATTTTTAAGATTAATGGAAAGCCACTAATAGCTCATTCTATAATTCAAGCAAAAACAGCAGGTATTTTTGATGAGATTGCTGTAAGCAGTGACTCTGATGAAATATTAGAAATTGCTAAAGCATGGGGGGCAACTGTTACTATTAAAAGACCAAAAGAATTATCAATGTCTATATCCGCAAAATTACCCGCAATACAACATTGTGTTCATCAAGTAGAGTACATAAAAAATACAAATTATTCAACTATTGTAGATTTAGATGTAACATCACCCTTAAGAAACGTTGATGATATTATTAATTCAGTTGAAATGTTAGAAAAAAGTAATTCACCAAATTTAATTACCGGTTGCTCATCAAGAAGATCCCCATATTTTAATCTTGTTGAAAAAAATAAATCAGGTTTTGTGCAATTATCAAAAAAAACGTCAAAGAAAATTGTTTGCCGCCAAGATTCTCCATTATGTTTTGATATGAACGCATCTATATATATTTGGAAAAGAAAATTTTTTTATAACATTCAAGATATACTTCTTGATAAAACTATCATTTATGAAATGCCTGAAGAAAGATCTATTGATGTAGATTCAAAATTTGATTTAAAAATTGTTAAATTTTTAATGGAAAATAATAATGAGTTATGAAGATATTTTTAATTTGAGTGGCAAGTCGATCATCCTTACTGGCGCAACTGGTTATTTAGGTAAATTTTTTGCAAATGCCCTTCTAGAATTTGGAGCAGACTTGGCTATTTTAGACTTAAAAGATAAAGAATTATCAGAGCTATGCAGTAATTTAAAAAGTAAGTTTAGCAATCAAATTAATTCTTATGTTTGCGATATTACAAATGAAAATAGTGTAGAAATTACTATAAAAAAAATTCTTAATGACTTCAAAAAAATTGATGTTTTAATAAATAATGCTCAAGGAAATGATATTCTGAAACCAATTGAAGAAATTACCTTAAGTGATTGGAGGAAAACGACCTCAGTTAATGAAGAAGGATTGTTTTTAGTCTCAAAATTTGTAGGAAATATAATGTCAAAACAATCACATGGAGGATCTATAATACAAATTTCTTCAATATATGGAATTTTGGGGCCTGACCATAGAATATATAATAACTCTTTATTAAATAATAGAAAAATGGGTTCAACTGCAGCGTATTCATTTTCTAAAGCAGGTATAATTGGTTTAACTAAATACTTATCAACATATTGGGCTGAAAATAATATAAGAGTCAATGCGATCACACCTGGAGGCATTGAAAGTAATCAGAACAAAGAATTTAAAATAAATTATTCAAATAGGGTCCCCTTAAACAGAATGGGCAAACCAGATGAAATAATAGGAGCGTTGATTTTTCTTGCATCTAATGCTTCAAGTTATATTACAGGGCAAAATATTATCATAGATGGAGGATTAAGTGCTTGGTAAAAGTGCTGATGGTCTAAATTAATGCTTGATTTTATAGTTTGTGGTTCAGGTTTTAAAGCTGCTTACACAGCTTTAAAACTGAGAGAAATGTATAACAAAGCTAAGATTTCTATAAAAAGTAAATTTTTTGGAGGCCTTTATAGTTCAATAGAAAAAAATGGTTTTTATTTGGATATGGGATGTCACTTATATGATTCAAATAACGAGAAATTTAATAAAACTTTTGACATTGATCTGAAAGAGATAATTCCGGTAGATACTAATTATGGTTCAATCAATAATTTTGGTTTCACTGAAGATTATGTCATTTATGATTTTAGAAATCACCATAATTACGAAGAATTAAAAAAAAGTTTTTTAAATAACGAATTTAATATTAAGAAGCCAAAAAACTTATATGATTTTTACAAATCAAGATTTGGTAACGAAGTAACAAGTGTTATTGATCAATTTTGTAAGAAAATTACTGGAAGAAGTTCTTCAGAGATTGATTCAAGATCACATGGTCCGTTCTTTTTTAGAAGAATTTTAATGTTTAATAATGATAAATCTTTAGAACTTAAAGCTAAAGGTTATGATGACTTAATTGCTGCTCAATCATATTCTGTCCATGATTATTCTAAGGGGGCTATTACATATACTTTTAAAAATGGGAACAAGGGATTTTTAGATCATATTTATAATATTCTAGAATATAAAGAAATTAATATTATCAAAGAATCAAGGCCATCAAAAAATATTATTGAAATAAACTCTGCTGAAGAAAAATTTCAGAAAATTAATACACCACTGCATTTAATTTATTTTACATGTGATAAATTCCCTTTTACCTATTTACATGATTATTCTGACAATCCTGTATTTAGGATTTCATCACCAGGACATTATTCTAATCAAATCATTGATGGTTTGAGCTATATTTGCTTAGAAATACCAGATCCAAAAAATCAATATTCTAAATTAGAAATTATAAATTTATCTAAAGAATATGTTGTTAAATTTGTTGATGCTAAATTTCTCCACTACCAGTTTTTTCATACATCATATCCAGTCTTTGAAGTATCTGATAAAGTTATTTCCAAGAATGAAATTGATATTTTTTCTTATAGTAAAAACGATATAATGATTAATATTGATCAATATTTAGAAAAGTTTAATTTGAACTAAATATGAAAACTAAAGAAATAGAATTTGATATAGCAGAAAGTTATTTTAAAAAATTACCTAGTAGTAAGCAGATATGTTGCATAAACCCTAAGTTTATTAAAATAGATTCTTCAAGAAATTGTTTATTAAAACCAACTTTTTGGTTAGCAATAGAAGATAATAAATTTTTATTGCATTCCTTTTATCTAAATTACCACAAAAAATTTGATTTCTATGATATTGAATCTGCTTATGGATATGGTGGCCCTATCAGCAATGTGACCGATTCAATTTTTATTCAAAAGGTGAAAAATGAGTTTGTTTCTTGGTGTAAAGAAAAAAAGATTATTGCAGAATTTCTTAGGTTACATCCTTTAATTCAATACGAAAACTATTATTGGGGTAATATTATTAATAATAGACAGACAGTACTCATAAATCTTGAATTAGATTTAATGGACAACTATGATGCAAGACGGAGAACAGATGTAAGATCCTCTTACAAAAATGAATTTAAGATTGAAAAGGTTGACTCAAAATTTATGAATGATGTTTTTCCTAATTTGTATTATGAAAATATGAAAAAAATTGGTGCGTCAGATTTTTATTTATTTAATAAAAAATATTTTATTAATCTTTTTCAAAGTAAATTAGTTGAAAATTGGCTTTTGTTTAATAAAAAGGAACCTGTTGCTGGTGTAGTTATTTTAATAAACGAAAATTCAAAAACAGTTGAATATCATTTAAGCGCAAGATCTAATTTAAGAGATAAGTCAATGGTATTTATGATACATAAAATTTCTGAATTTTATAAAAATAAAAATTATAAATCCTTTTTTTTAGGAGGAGGAAGAACCACAAGTTCCAAAGATAGTTTATTATACTTTAAAAAAGGATTTAGCCCTATAGAGATAGATTTTAATATTGGTTTTTATATTTATAACAAAAAAAAATATAATGAACTTAAATCTCTTTTTAATAAAGATTCCAATAGAATACTCTTTTATAGATAGAGGGATTAAAAATGTCTTTTGATAAAATTTGGGAAAAAATTTTTAAAAACAATGAATGGGGAAAATATCCTGGTGAAGAATTAATACGGTTCGTTGCTAAAAATTTTTATTCCAGGTCCAACGCAAATGAAATAACCATTTTAGAAGTAGGTTGTGGACCTGGAGCTAATCTTTGGTATTGTGCTAGAGAAGGTTTTACAATATTCGGCATTGATGGATCTAACACAGCTATAAAAAATTGCAAAACCCGTCTTGATGATGAAGTGCCTGGCTGGAATGGTGAACTTACTGTAGGAGATATAAACAAATTACCATATGAAAATAAAAAATTTGATCTAGTAATAGATAATGAGTGCTTAAGTTGCAACTCAATAAGTAATTCAAAAAAAATCATTTTGGAAATTAAAAGAGTACTTAAAACTGACGGTTTATTCTATTCAAGAACCTTCTCTACAGACACATGGGGATATAAAACTGGACAACATATTGATAAAAATTCTTTTTTGCCAAGTGAAGGACCATTATTTAAAAAAGGGCTGATAAGATTTACAGATAAAAAAGATTTAGACTTATTATACTCTAATAATTTTGAATTAATAAGTATTGAAAAAATTCAAAGAACAATGATGAACCAACAACAAAAAATATCTGAATGGATTATTGAAGCAAAAAATAAATAGCTAAATAAAAATCTCTTCATACTCTTTTTCAGCTTTTGTGAGATGATCTAATTGACCAATATCAATCCAATATTCATGAATTGGAAATGCTAAAACATTTTTTGACTTGTTCATAAACATGTTTATTATATCAGTCATATTTATAAACTTATTTCTTGGAATAATATCCAATACTTCTGGATCAATTATATAAATGCCAGCATTAATAAAAAAAGATTTAATTGGTTTTTCATTAAATGATTTAATACCTTTATCTTCCACATCAAAAACCCCGTAAGGAATTTGATGTTTATATTGTGTCATACCAACAGTAATTAAAGCCTTGTTTTGAATATGAAAATCTAGCATTTCAGATACATTAACTTTAGTTAATACATCTCCGTTTGAAACAAAAAAAGGCTTTTGGGGATTTTCTCTCATCAAACTTAGTGAACCAGCTGTCCCAAGTGGTTTTTTTTCTTCGATGTAATTGATTTCAACCCCAAATAAACTACCATCTTGGAAATAATTTTTAATTATATCAGCTAAGTGATTGACTGATATAAAGAATTTTTTAAAGTTATGCCTCTTGTAATTTTCAACAATAGTTTGCAGTACGGGCTTTGTTCCAACTTTTAACATTGGTTTTGGAAGATTTGTTGTTATAGGTCCTAATCTTTTTCCTAGTCCTCCAGCCATAATAAATACCATATGGTCATTATCTATTTTTTGAACTTTTTCAAGTGAATAAATATTTGTTATAATTTTATTACTATCCACAACTGGGTAAAAACTATATTTTGACTTTTTCTTAGTCTTTCTTAGTTCTTTTGTATCAATAGGTTCAACTAAATATGTTGGTGAACTATTCATTATTTTTGTAATTTTAGTATTAATATTAACTTTTTTTAAAAGAGCATTTCTTATATCTTTGTCTGTAATCGTACCTAATAACTTTCCTACTTCATTCACAACTATAGCCATTTCAGTTTTATTAAGCACTTTAATAGCTTGTTCAATAGATGAATCCTCTTTTAATATTTGATCTCTAATTTTATTCATTTGTTTAATTATAATTTAAAGGTGGCATTATTAAATCTTTCAGGGGTGCCAATATCAATAAAATTTTCTTTAACAACTTTTCCTTTTATTTTTTTAATTAAAGTCCATTTTTCTAAAATGTCTTTTTCAAAAGAAAAAGATTTCTTATTAGGAAATTCAAATATCAATCTTGTATTAACACAATATACGCCTGAATTGACAAACATGTTTTTTTTAACATTACCTTTCTCCTTAAAGTCAATAATATTATTGTTTTTATCAATAAGTATATTTCCATAATCAAGCCCATTAGTTATTGAACTCAACAATATGGAGATTTCAGCATTATAACCTTCATGAAAATCAATTAAATTGGAAAAGTTATAATTGATCAAGGTATCACCATTCAAAATAAGTATTTTTTCACTAGATATATATTTAAAAGCATTTTTTATAGCTCCTCCAGTTCCTAAAGGCTCATTTTCTCTAGATATAATACAAGAGTTTTTCCAGTGGTTCTTAATATGATTATCGATTAATTCACCTTTAAAACCTGTTGCTAAAATAACTTTATTAAATCCTTGCTTTTTTAAAATCATTAAAAGCCAATCTAGAATTGGTTTATTGGATACTATAGCTAAAGCTTTTGGTATTTTTTTTGATATAGATCTAAATCGTGTGCCTAGTCCTCCACAAAGAATTAATACATTCATTTTACTCATAATATTAATTATGTTTTTACACTATTTAAAATATCACACAATTTAATAATTTTACTTTTTTCTAAACTAGGGTAATTTCCAATGTAAAACCCGTGAAAATGAATGTGTTCAACATTTGGGAAGTTTTCATATATATCACCAAATAATTTTCTTAAGTATGGTTGCCTTAATTGATTTCCTCCACCGGCACTGCCCCTTCTAAACTCAATATTTTCTTCAGTTAACCTGCCAATTAATCTATTAGTATATTCAAAATCAGCATTTTTAGTAATAAGGTTAAAGGCGTAGTTACTACTCCCCTCTAATCTAAACTTTGTCTGAAAAATTCGATCATTAATGTTTGACAAAAAGTAACTATTATTTTGATTTCTTTTAATGTTATTAGAATCTAATGATTTTAATTGACTTCTTCCTATAATACCTCCTATTTCAGTATTTCTTACATTATAAGCTGGAAATGAAAAAATAAATTGAGGGTTTAAATCAGGGTTTTCTTCTATATATCTATTTTTAAATTTTTGAGATGTAGACTCTCTTACAAGGCCATGGGAACGTAACATTCTAAATGTTTGATATAATTCTTCATCATTTGTACAAATCATTCCTCCTTCTATGGTGCTAAGGTGGTGTGCATAATAAAAGGAAAAATTTGATGCCCATCCAAAAGAACCAAGTTTTTTATTATTATGTGTTGCACCATGAGATTCACATACATCTTCGATTAAGACTATATTTCTATTATGCAATTCATTTAGTAATTTATCAGTTAAAGCATTAAATCCTTGAACATGTGTAAGAAAAACTGCGCGAGTATTTTTATTAATTTTTTTTATTATTTGTTCATTATCCATCCCCAAATGATATGGATCAATGTCTACAAAAACTGGATTAAAGCCTAATTGTAAAACTGAGGCAATGTCTGAAACCCAAGTGAGTGGAGGAACAATTACCTCTCCGCCTTCTGGAAATTTCAGTTTAAGAGCGGCAAGAGTAAGCATGTTTGCTGATGATCCTGAGTTTACAAAAACACTATATTTAACACCTAACCATTCAGACCACTCTTCTTCAAACATTTTAACATTTTCTCCCTGTGTTAACTTTGGATCAGGTTTGTTAAGGTGTTCTATAACTCTGTCAAGATCTTCTTTAAGGATGTTATTTTGCATTAGTGGTAAATTAAGTGTCATAAAAATTCCTTTTAAATTAAGTTTTCTTCTATTTGCTCACAAATATAATGATATATTGGTAAATGTAACTCTTGGATTCTAGGAGTAGAACTGGACGGTACATTTATTAGAATATCTGAAAATTCTCTCAATTTACCCCCATTATTTCCTGTTAAACCAATTGTTTTCATTTTTAACTCTTTTGCAACTCGAAAAGCCCGTATGACATTAGATGAGTTTCCACTTGTTGAAATACCCCAACAGATTCCCCCTTGTTTTGCATGTGCTTTTACTTGCCTTTCAAAAATCGTCTCATAATCATAATCATTTGCCCATGCAGTAATAATAGATGTATTTGAATTTAAACATATTATATTAACAGGGTTTCTTTCTTTCAAGAACCTCCCGACGAGTTCTCCCGTAATATGAAGAGCATCTGATGCCGATCCTCCATTCCCAAAAACAAGAATTGGAAGTTCAGCTTTAATTGCAGAACAAAAAAGTTTTATAGAGCTATTGATTTTTTGCTCAATAACTTCATCTTCTAATAACTTATTAAGACTACTTTCTAGTTCTTTAATTTGATTTGTAAATTTCATTTTGACCATTCCTGAAAATGATTTGAGTTCCTTCGTGATCAATTTTAAATGGAACCCAAACTTTAATTTTAGATAAACTTTTTTTAATTTTTTTATGAAGTTTTGGAGGTGCAATAAAGAAGAAAAAACCACCACCCCCAGCACCCATTAGTTTTCCTCCAAATGCTCCATTAGAAATTGCAACATCATAAATCTCATCAATATAATCGTTTGAAACACCGCTAGCTAAGCTTTTTTTCTCTATCCAACTTTTATTCAGTAACATTCCTATTTTTTTAAAATCTTCATTTTTTACAAAAAGATTTCTTGCCTCTTTTGCAATATCTAAAATTCTATGAAGTTGAAGGTCTGTTTTTTTATTATCAATATTTTCAATTTTTCTTTTAGCATGCTTATCTGCTAATCTTGAGATACCGCTAAAACCAAAAAGTATATAACTTTCAAGTTCTTTAAGATAATCCTTTGAAAGATTCATTTTTAAAATTTTCCATGGTTCATTTTTATTTAAATTAATTTCTTGAAATCCACCATTTGCGGCCATTATTTGGTCTTGAACCCCAACATACTCAGATAGTTCGTTTTGTTCAATATGAATGGCCTGCTTAGCTATTTCAATCTTTGAAAATTCTTCTCCTTTAAAACAAGCTAAAGAATTTAAGAGACCAACTGTAAATGATGAACTTGAACCAATCCCCGACCTTGCTGGTAGATCACCGTCATAGTGAATTTCAAGCCCTTTTAAAATATTTTTATATTCTAAACATGCTCGAACTGAAGGATGATCAATTTCATTAACATTTTGAACATGTTCCATTTTTGAATAAACAATTCTGTGCTTATGTTCAAAAAAAGGGGGTAATTCTCTAACAGTTATGTAACAATAATGAGCAAGACCAACTGCAAGGACTAACCCCCCATTTGTTTCATACCACGAGTTATAGTCAGTCCCTCCACCGAAAAAAGATAGTCTATATGGAGTTCTTGAAATTATCATTACTAAATATTCGAATACTGATTTCGACGGATAACTTGAAAAGCTTTTTTTAGTTCTCTAATCCCATCGCTTAATGTCACCTTTGTTTTAAAACCAGTTAATTCAATTTTATCGTTAGAAACTATGTAGTTTCTTTGATCAGGATCTTTTCCAATTTCAGAAATCACATACTGAAATTCTGGAATTTCTTTTTTTATGCTTTCACAAAGCTCTTTCTTACTTAAATTGGCATCAGATAAGCCAACATTAAATGGCTCACCAACCATTTTTGAATAATTGTCAATTGTATGAAGAAAAGCGTTAGATGCATCTCTTACATGAAGGTAATTTCTTTTAAAATTTGCTTCAAATAAAACTACAGTCCTATCAATTAAAGCTCTGTACGTAAAATCATTAACCAACAAGTCTAGTCTCATTCTTGGGCTTGCACCAAATATTGTTGCAAATCTAAATGTTACGCTTTCACCCAAGTCTAACAAATATTTGTCTATTTCAACTTTCAATTTACCGTAAAGAGAAACAGGTCTCATTGGTGTATTTTCATCACAAAATACACCTTCCTCACCAACGCCATATCCAGAATTGGTACAAGGAAAAATGAGCATTTGATCTTTTGATTTTCTATCAGCAATAAATTTAATTTGATCAAAATTTATTTGTTGAGCTCCAACTGGATCCTTCGAGCACAATGGAGCACCAGTTAGGCAAGCTAAGGGAATGATACAATCTGATTTACTTATTTCATCTTGAAGAAGGTTTTGGTTTCTGACATCATCCCTTAAAATTTTTAAATTTTTATTAATACAACACTCTAATAATGATTGCTGGCCAAATAAAAAATTATCTATCACAGTTACTTCGTAGTTTCTTTTTAGAAGTTCCGGCACTAATATAGAGCCTATATAGCCCGCACCTCCTGTCACTAATATTTTCATTTTATTCCTTATAATTTAAAATTTGTTTGTAATAACTTTATAAATGGGTTTGAAATCTTTATAATATTTGGAATTTTTTTTTAATATTCTCAAATGCGACATTTCAAATTTTTTTGGGAATAAAAAAGCTTGTAAATTTCTATATAAACTAATGAGTAAATCTGAAAATAGTACATGATTTTTAAATAAATTTTTTGCTTTATTAAAAAAGTTTTCACTTTTATCATCTTTTTTTATACTTCTTACAATAATATCATCAAAAACTTTATTTACAATGTAATTTGCTTTTTTGTAACTAATTAGGTCTTCTTTTGATATAATAGAGCTTAATGATTTAATACAGATTTGGAGACTTCTATTCCAATTAGGAGATTTGATCCAATTTGTTCCACTTTTCATTAGATACCTCTCATTGTGACCTTGGCGTATTAAATATAAACAGTCTAAAAATTTAGATTTTCCCCTTGAGATAAAGGTAAAGTTTGAAATTAATTCACCAAAGTTTTTATCAGGCATATTGCCATAAAATTCCAGATCTTTTAAGAATTCGTTTCTTCTTTTAACGGAAAAAACTGGTGTCCAATAATTTTTTCCAAACTCTAAAAACCTTTCAGAACTTTTATCATTTTCAATGCTATTATTTTTCCAATATTCACCTGAAAAAAAAGTCTTCCCATATGGACCAGTCTCTTTAAAGTGAAAAATCATAGCTTTGCCTTGAGCAGTTCTGTAATCAAGATTTTTTTCCAAAAAATTTGCACATATTTCCAAAGAATTAGGAATTAAAAAATCATCATCACCAATGTATGCACAGTAATCTTCTTTTGATTGCTTAACTAGTTCGTCAAGCGTTTCTAAGTCATTAAAATTTGGCCAATGAAAATAATTTACATCAAGTACACTTTTATATGTATTTATTTTTTCTAAGAGCTTATTTTTGTTTATAGAATTACTGGCATCACCTATGTAAATAGGATGCTTGCTTTTAACCAAATAATAGTATTCTAAAAGCCTAACTACAAATTCAGGCCTATTCATTGTAGGTATTAATATCGAAACCTTTACCATTTAATTCACAATTATAATTAACATTTAAATGTTTAACAAAGAATTGGTTTTAAAACTTTAATTTAAATAAAAATTTAATAAAATTGAACTAGTGTAAGGGTATTTCTTTTCTTTGAGCATTAAAACCAGTTGTAAAATATTCTCCTTTTGGAACGTATGTAGCCATTACAATTGGTCTATCTTTATTTTTTGAAATATTTGGTCTTGATCCATGAATACAATTTCCATGTAAGACAAGCATTGAACCTTTTTTAAAATTTATATGCACCTTTTCAAATTTATTAAGTATTTCATCAGAGATTGTGCGACCAGGATTGTTACCTTTAGATTCTCGATAACTTGGTCTGTCTTCTGCATCAAATATGCCATGTTTATGAGAACCAGGATATACGTACAATGTTCCATTTTCTTCATTTGCTTCTTGAAGAAAAAAATTGGTTGTTACGTATAGACCTTTCTCATTCTTAACATAAGAATTATCTTGATGTGGAGTCCATGCTTGTGGTGCGTAAGGTGAACCTGCTTTTTTAAAAATAATTTGTGTCATTAGGCCTGACATTTCAGCATTATATAGGGTTTCTAGAATACCAACACTTTTAGGATTCTTAAGAAAATAATCATTAAAAATTTTTGATGTTTCCTGACAATTCCCAATGTAATTAACTTTATCAGGGAGCTCATTCACATTTTCAAGGTTTTCGGCAGATTGAGCAATTAAAAATTCTAGCCTATCAGGATT
>CACBIM010000004.1 GCA_902539295.1 uncultured SAR116 cluster alpha proteobacterium | reverse complement strand
GGTTCATTAGGAGACAAATTTAATAAATTTGTTTGTCAATAATGAAGAAGCGAACAAGTTAAATCGCGATTCAAAAGTAAACAGTAACCGAAGAATAGTTGTGTTGGTATGCACTTCTCTATTTGATATTACTTCTTAAGATGTAAATGCTTACTCTGCAACAACTATGATCTTTATGAGAATATTAATTTAGCAGATTAAAGGTAATATTAATTTTTCTTACTGGAGACTAGTTGATGAAAAGTGTCCTTAATGAAAAAGTTAATACTTAATGAAAGAAAAAATAAAAAGATGATAATAGGTGAGGGGATACCACATTGAGAAAAAATTTTTTTAAGATTTTATTTTTTATTTTTATTTTATATCCACTTACTTCGAGCTCTGATATCAATAAAGAACTCAAAGAAATTAATGCAAATATTATTTTTTTAAGACATTCTATTGCACCAGGTTTTGGTGACCCTGATTATTTTAATTTAAATAATTGTAGTACTCAAAGAAACCTTAATGAAGAAGGAATTTTACAATCAAAAAATATAGGCGAATTTTTTAAAAGTAATAATATAAAATTTTCTGAAGTTCTCTCCAGTGAATGGTGCAGGTGTAAAGATACAGTAAATGAAATGAATATTGGCAAATGGAAAACATTCACAGGATTGAATTCCTTTTTTCAGGACTATTCAAATAAAGATGAAGTATTAAAAAAGTTAAACAAAAAATTATCTTCAACTAAAAATGATGAATTGGTTCTTATGGTAACCCATCAAGTTGTAATTTCAAATATTACTGGAATAGCTCCTCCAAGTGGGGGAATTGTTATATATAATTCTCAAACTAGACAATCAACACAAATAAATATTCAATACTGAAAATTTTAAAATTAGATAACTTTTCATAATATATTGTTTAATCCATTTTTTATTAACAATTCGGGTATTTTCTTCTTAAATTGAAAAAATCCTTTATTTGCAAATGGAAATGAAATCTTATCCCAGTCACGTAAATAAAAATGATATCTCACACCAATAGATCTTAAAAAGGTTAAATATTCTTTTACACTAAGTATCTGTGAGCCAACAGTTTCATATGGTATGATTAACTCTTTTATTTTGTTCTTGTTTATCCAATCTATTAACTCTTGAAAAGTAGAAATCAATGTAGCTTTTGGAGTAGTATTTACAATTTCTCTAAAAAGATTTTGTTCAAAATTCTGTGCTATTTTACTTTTTTTAATTTTATTACAAAAAACACATATTTCGTAATTAGTGATGTTGGAATTATTGATAATTTTATCTAATGACAAATCATTATTAGTTAGTACTAATCCAAGACTTTCATTATTTAGTTTATCTATAAAAATTTCTTTATAGGGTATTTTTGTCTTTACTATACTATTTAAGTTACTCTTATCTTTAATGGGCAACTCATATTCATTCAGTTGATCTTTAGGGTAATACCTATTATTTGTAAATTTTTTTATATTTTCTGATTTTGCTAAATAATTTTTCCCTATTGTTTGAAGTCCTGCAACCCATCTCCAGCCAAGTGTGTTTGATGCTGGGCAATAATCCAGTAGGTAATCACTGAAGAAATGAGCACCTTCTTCCCATGGTCTCTTTAATGTAAATATCCAAATACTTGCATACCACATTCTTGCATGGTTATGCAGATAGCCAGTTTCTATAAGTTCATCTGTCCAGTTATCAAAACATTTGATGCCAGTTTTATTTAAAATTTCATATTTACTAATTTTTTTCTTATATTCATCAAAGACTTTTGGGTGTAGTTCGAGCCACCCCCTCCAGTAGGTCCTCCAAAATATTTCTTGTATAAATTTGTCTACCTTGCTTAATTTAAATTTTTTAGATATCAAATCTATAATTTCATTTTCAGAAATAAATCTTCTTCTGATATATGGTGATAATTTACTAACATTATGATGAGGCGGGCCAAGATCAAAGTTTCTATTTTTAGAGTAATCTTTAAGAATATTATTAACATAGAAGTTCAAGTAATTTTGTACTTCTTTGTTTTTTGTAAAAAATGTATTTAGCAAAGTAAATTTGAATAGTTATTATAAATTTAAATAATCACATTTCAAATTTTTACAATAAACTAATTTAGATAAATATATTTTTGTTAATTAAATTACTGCTCTATCTTTTTCTATCTTAGCTTTTAAATGGCCAATCATAACTCTTCTCATATACTCAGCTCTTTCGAAATTAGTAAATGAATACTCTCTAATATCATCATTACTTATTTTGATTGAAAAATTATAAAACGCACCAACTTTTTCTATGTTTGAAGCACTTCCATTTGCCATTCTTTCTGGACTTATGAGAGTACCAAAACTTGTTTCAATAATATTTGTCATAATTTTCCCCCTCTAATAACTCAATGAAAGTATAATATTAAAATCACAAAAATTTCAATTAAAATGTAAAACTTTTGCTATTTTACTCTCGGAAATTAACAAACTGTAAAGGCAAATCTGAGAATTTCTCCTTGAGAAATGAAATTGTATTTTGCAAATCGTCTCTTTTTTTGCTACTTACACGCAATTCATCGCCTTGCACTTGAACTTGTACTTTATTTTTCAGTTGCTTAATTTCTTTTATAATTTTTTGTGCATTTTCCCTTTGTATTCCTGACAACACTAAAACATTTTGTCTAATTGTATTACCACTTCCAGCTTCTATTTTTTCAAAACAAAGAAACTTTGAATTTACTTTTTGTCTTGTAACATGTGATATAATTAATTCTTCGACTTGCTTTCTTTTTAATTCGTCATCTGCAACTATTGAAATAGTACTTTCTATAAAATCAACTTTAGATTGACTACCTTTAAAATCATAACGAGTATTTATCTCTCTTTGAACTCCGTCAATAGCATTTTTAACAGATGGCAAATCAGCTTTACTAACAATATCAAAACTTGGCATTAACTCCTCCTTTATAAATTTTCAATAACATCTCCTAAATATTTAAATTGGAATATCAAACCAACTTCGGTAACCGGAGCAATAGATGGATCTGTTTTTGTCTCTCTCTCATACTTTAATTCAATAACCATGCAGTTTTGTAATGAACCTGAGTAATTAATTGCATATTCTGTTCTAAGTAATTTTATATCACTGTTATGAAGATTATAATTTTGGAGTCCTGAAAAGCCCCAATCATTTGTAATTTTTGAATTAAATTTGAAGTTTAAGTTTTCAGCTCCACTTGTATCCTTAATAAAACCGTCACTTATCGAGGCATGACTAGCAGATAAATCAAATCTTCCTAAACTTTGAGAAATTGTTGTAATAGATTCATAAATTTTGAAATTATGGGGATCAAGCCTAGCAGACCAGTCAGTTGAAAAGTTTTTAGTATTTTGGAAGGCTAAACGTGCAATATAATCAGATTCAGATACGACTGATTTTTTAGAATTTAATGATTGAAACTCATTTTCATTATCTCCCCATAATTTTAAGCTTTGACCAAAAAAACTTGTAAAATTAACTGAATTTTCATTATTAATAAAGTTAGTTATTCCATAGTCTATCCTACCTCCAGGCAGAGTAAGGTCGTTTCCAAGCGGTCTATGTGGGATAAATAAATTTGTTTCATCTAATCTATAATCTAAAGCATCTCTATTTGGAATATGGTTAACATGATCAGAACCATTTATAAGAACAGCTTGTATCTGAGGCTTTAGGATTGACTGATTTTGAAATACTTTTGTAGGTAAATAATTCTCCCAACCAAATGAAATAAAACTATTGATAGAATTAATTTTACCTATATTATCAGGATCACTTTTATTTTTTGAGACATCATAAACATTACCAGATAATGAAGTCTCAATGAAGCTTATTCCTTTTTCTAATTTAAATTTTCTATGTGCAGTAATTTTATTTGAATATCTAAAAAAATCATGCCCTTCATCATCATCAAGTTCAAGTACACTCATTTCCAATTTGCCAAATGAGTTTCTGAACGGTATATCAAAATTTCTTTCATATTTAATTGAAGGTAATACTAATGGTGAATTGTCATTTTCAGTTTCTCTGGAAAGACTTCCTATTTTATAAAGTTCTACTGATGAAAAACTTTTATCATCCAGTTTCTGCGTTGATAAGCTCGACTTTAGAATTGTCTCGTTAGTCAATTTGTATTTTCTTAAAAAACTATCTTCACTAGAGTCTTGAAGTATAACATTAGTTCTCCAATTATTTTCACTCAATGAGTCAAATGTCAAAAAACCTGAAATAACTTCTTCATCTTGTTTTTTGAATGTATCTACTATACCGCCAATTATATTAGCCTTTAGACTCGAGTTCTCCCCAATACTTCTATACTCAAGGTCAGTAAGATAACCTGACTTAGAAAAAATTATAGGAGTAATAGTATAGTCTTTACTATTTGATATATTTAAAAAGTATGGTTGTTTCCATGTTAGCCCAGTCTCTTTACTAACACTAATACTAGGAGTTAGAAATCCGCTTTTCCTTTTTACTGTCCAATCTGGATGAGCAAATGTAGGTGTATAAAGGATAGGGAAATTAAGTAAGTGCATTGTCACACCATCATGATGAATAGTGTGTGTATCATTGTTGATTCTTGTTTCTCTTGCACTAAAATGCCATAATGGGGTTTCGCCTTTATTTAGTTTACAGTTGCATGGAGTAAACTTTGTCCCTTCATATTTTATTTCATTTTTATTTTCATGAATTACATTTCGTGCTGTCATTTGACTACCATCAGCTAATTGTGCGTAAATATTTGAAAGATAAAAATTTGAAGTTTGATTTTTTAAAATTAAATCTGTTCCATTATGGAAATTACCGTTTTCATCTTGGAGAAATACATCGCCTTTTGCGTGTATTTCATCTTTATTTTTATAGTAAATTATTTCCTTGCTTGTAAGTTTGATATTTTCTAATTCTAGCTTAACATTACCAGTTGCAATTAGTGTTTGTAACCCATTGTCAATTGAAACCTTCTGAGCAGAAAAAATCACACCTGTCTTTTCTTGTCTAACTTTTTGGATTTGAGAATTATCTAAATTTGAATTTTTTGTTCCCTTAATTGAACCCATTTCATTTAAACTATTGTCGTTAATTTTATAATTTTTTTGCTTTATACTTTCAAAATTATTCTGATTATTTATGTCTGTTTTTGTTGAATTTTTTTCAAATTTTCCTTCAGAATACTTTGTAATTTTATCATCATCATCCTCAGATATATTGTCTGCATCTTCAAAAAATGATTGAGAGCCTTTTATGTTTTTATTGCTACTTATGTTATCATTATCTTTTTCGATTACTAAATCTATTATGGCTGAATTACTATTATCAAAACTTTTTATAAATGATAATATTCCTTCATCTTCTAACAAATTTTTATTAATTTGAGATTGACTATTTATTGTTTTGCCGTATGTCGTTGATGACAAAAGAAGCAAGAAAAATATTATAGTTATAAATTTCAATGGCTTTTTATTTAATTAATTATATAACAATTTATCTTAACTATATTATATTAATTCCTAATAATATTAAATTTAAATTTCTGAAATGAAGCTTCTAATTGTACATTTACTTTTTATTTTAAAGATTTTGTTAGTATCTAACAATCTTCATGCTGACTATTTGAATGGCTATAAAGAGTTTGAAAATCAAAATTACCAATCAGCCTTTGAGAATTGGCAAGAAGGAGCTGATCAAAATGATATATTGTCTCAGTTTTATCTAGCATTATTATACAAAAATGGTCTTGGGGTAGAACAAGATTACTCAAAAGCTTTTGATCTTTTTGAAACTGTTTCTGGAAAGGGTTTAATTGAAGGAAACTACAATCTTGGATTATTATATTATAACGGTCTTGGAATTGAAAAAAATTATAATAAGGCCTTTTTTAATTTTAATATAGCAAAAGATAAAATTGTAGAATCTTACTACTATTTAGGAGTTATGTATAGTGAGTCTAAGGGTATTGAAACAGATTATTTAAAAGCTGCAAATTTTTTTCAATTAGCTTCTGAGAATAATATTTATTTAGCTAATTGCAACTTAGGTTTTATGTATTTAGAAGGCCTTGGAGTTCCTCAAAATTATAGTGAAGCGTATAATTACTTTTTAAAAGGCGCTAAAAAAAATATCTCTGATTGTCAAAATGGACTTGGATGGCTTTATGAAAATGGTATTGGCGTCTCAAAAAGTAAAAGTGAAGCAATTAGGTGGTATAAATTGGCAGCTGAGCAAAATCACAAGCAAGCCCAATTTAACTTGGGATTATTTTTTTTAAAAGATAAATCATTAGATAAAAATTACCAAACAGCAATCAAATGGTTTGCCTTAGCTGCTCAGCAAGGAGTACCAGAAGCCCAGTATAATTTAGGTACTATTTACTTTGATGGATTTGGTGTAGTGCAAAACTTTAAAAAAGCATTTACAAATTATTTATTATCTGCTGAAAAAGGTCTTGAGATGTCCCAATATAGACTTTCATTAATGTTTTTGAATGGTTGGGGTACTGAAGTAGACAAAATTAAAGCTTTTATGTGGGCCAACATTGCTGCTTCAAAAAACCATGAAAAAGCTATTATCAAAAGAGATGAATTACTTAAAATTTTGTCAAGTAAAGATGTTCAAAGAGGCCAAGAGTTATCTCTAGCTTGCTTTGAAAAGAAACTAAAAAATTGCTAAATTAGGTAAATAATTTTCCTGGATTTAAAATATTCTTAGGATCTACAGAATTTTTGATTGTTCGCATTAAATTTAATAAATTTTGATCTTTGTATTTTTTCAATTCTTTAATTTTTAATTGGCCAATACCATGTTCAGCACTGAAAGAACCATTGAATTTTTTTATTTTTTTATAAACTAATTCTTTTAATGCAGACTGATTTTTGTAAACATATCCTTTACTTTTATCTTCATCCATTAAATTGTAATGTAAATTACCATCCCCTAGATGTCCAAAAGAGCAAATTTTTACCTCTGTATGCTTCTTTTTTAACTCTTCTGAAGTTTCTTTCCAAAATTTAGACATATTTTCAATTGGTATGGACAAATCTAATTTAAGTTGAAATCCTTCCTGCATCTGAGCAATATTTGCATTCTCTCTAATTTCCCATAATTCTTTATTTTGATGTTCTGACTGAGAAATAACAGCGTCGTCTATTAAATTATTTTCAATTAAATGAGACATTACATTTATAATTTTATTTTGGAAAATAGTCTCTCCTGTGTCATCAATATTTAAATCTAACTCTGAAGTAGTTGTAAATTCTACAAGTAATGAAAGTTCTGGTATTGCTGCGAAGGGTTTACTTATTTTAGGAAATTGTTTATGAACAATTTCCAAAATTGGTTTTGACATTATTTCGAATGCTTCAATATTGTTCCCAACCAAAGATTGTAACATATGAAGAGTTTCAATAGATTTATCAATATCCTTTACTTTAATAAAACATGAAATACTTGCTTTGGGTTTTTTAAATATTCTGATAGTTGCAGCTGTTATAATTGCTAATGTGCCTTCAGATCCAACTAATAGTTTATGCAAAGCGTAGCCTGTATTATCTTTATGTAAAGAATTTAGATTATTAATTACTTCGCCATTAGGCAGTACAGCTTCAATACCTAACACCAAATCTCTTGTTGAACCATATTTCAAAACATTTATACCGCCTGCATTTGTAGCCAAATTCCCACCAATGGTGCAACTGCCCTTAGCTGCTAGATTTATTGGAAAAATTCTATCTTTTTCTTGAACAATGTTAAGCACATTTTCTAAAATGCATCCAGCCTCTACAGTTACTGTATTTCCAAGCAAATCTATATTTCTTATATTATTTAACTTTGTAAAATTAATGAGAATAGAATTTCCAGAATTGTCTGGTGTGGCACCACCGCAAAGTCCTGTATTACCTCCTTGTGGGACTATTGGTATATTATTTTTATTAGCAAGTTTCAATATTTTGCTAACTTCTTCAGTTGTCGATGGAAATACTACAAACTTGACTTTTCCTTCAAATACTCCTCTCCAATCACTTAAATACTGTTCAATGCCTTCAATCATAATTGGATTTTTAAGAACGGATTGAAATTCTTTAAATAGATTATTTTTATCATCCATAGCTATGATGAAGCCCTTTTAAGTTTATCGTTAATTGCAAATCCTACATCTTTATTTGGTATGGGAGCTACAACTATTTCCTGAGTGTCAGTTTTATCAAGAAATCTTAACATTTTAAAGAGATTTGATGCTGCTTCATTTAAGTCCCCACTATTACTTAAGTTAAGCGCAATTCCATCAAATTTCTTGTCAGGCATAATATTACTAAAGCCCAAAAATGAACAGTTTTTTGTAGGCTTAATTGAATTTATTATTAATTTTTTTGAAGGCGAGTAATGTTTAAACATTTGTCCAGGACTTAAAATTTTTTTATTACTGCCTTTTTTCTTTATTTTGCAATCTACCTTATTCTCTAACATTTTTTGAGTAATTGGACCATGTCGAAGAATTATTATATCTTGACTTCTTATGTCTACAACGGTTGATTCAACACCTTTTTCTGATTGGCCTCCATCGATAATTAATTTTATTTCCTCCCCAAAATCTTCATAAACATGATAAGGGTTGGTTGGACTAATATTACCTGAAATATTAGCACTTGGAGCTGCAATTGGATTATTGAATTTTTCAATAATGTTTTGAAAGATTTTATTATCTGGAAGTCTAACAGCTACACTTGATAAATTAGATGTTGCAAGTTTAGAAATTTCATTATTTTTTTTTTGATTAAGTATTACTGTTAGAGGACCTGGCCAAAAATATTTTGATAATGAATAAAATAATGTATTTGTTTCTGCAAATTGTTCCACCATTTTGATGTTTGATACATGCAAAATTAAGGGATTGATATGTGGTCTCTTTTTTATTTTATATATTCTAGAAATGGCACTATCAGAAGTTGCATCTGCTCCTAAACCATATACAGTTTCAGATGGAATAGCTAATAGTTCACCGTTTGACAGTATTTCACAGGCTTGCTGAATTACTTTACCACTATTTTTTTTAATGTTAGTTGTCATTTAAAAGGTTTATATACAATTAATTTGTATAAATAATAGTTCAAAATTAAATTTTAAGGAATTTATATGTGTGGAAGATTTTCACTTTCATCAAACCTTGAAGAATTAAAAAATAAGTTTTCAAATGAAATATCTGGTAATTTTCCTGCCAAGTACAATATATCACCAGGACAGAATTCTGTAGTAATATCATTAAAAAAAAATGATATTTTTCTTAATCAAATACAATGGGGTTTTAAAGTACCCAAACTAAGTAAATTGATGATTAATGCTAGATCAGAAACAATAAATGAAAAACCTTTATTCAAAAATTTATTTCAACAAAATAGGTGCTTAATTCCTGCGAATAGTTGGTTTGAGTGGAATAATGAAAATAAACCCTATCTTATCAAACATAAAGAGAATGATATAATTGCATTTGCCGGTTTGCAAAGGCTTGAAGAAAATAAAGAAAGAAGTTTTATAATTATAACTGCAGAGGCTGGGAGAAATTTAAAAACAATTCACAAAAGAACACCGTTGGTCATCAATAAAGAAAATTTTCTATTTTGGTTGGGAAATGATTATGAAAAAGCTTGTAATATTCTGAAACCTATAAACTCAAATGATTATATATTTTATCCAGTTTCACCAAAAGTTGGCAAGATATCTAATGATGACATATCAGTTACTGAAAAATATTTTGAAAAAGAAAGTCAACTTAACTTATTTTCTAATTAAATTTTGATCCTTCATGAATTTCAATTCTGTATATTTGCCAGAATACAAGAGCAGCAGCACCTCTGAGAGGCTTCCACTTTTCAGCTAATTTAAGTAGCTCCTTTCCTTTTGGTCTATGATTTAATTTAAAAAATCTTTTTGCTCCTTCTTGAACAGCCAAGTCATCTTGTGGGAATGCATCCATATCACCAAGAACAAAAAGTTGATAAATATCAGCAGTCCAATCTCCAATTCCTTTGATTTTAGTTAAATTTAAATGTGCTTCTTTGCCAGGTAGTTTGCCAAGTTTATCAAGCTCAAGAGAGCCTGAATTTATATTTTCTGCAAGGTCTCTACCATACGATATTTTTTGTCTTGATAGGCCTGCTTCCCTAAGCTTATTATCCGAAAATAATAAGAAATTTTTAGGAATATTAGCTTTTATTTTTTTTAGCTTGGTCCAAACAGCATCAGCAGCTTTAACTGATATTTGTTGTCCTACAATCATTCTCAGTAACGTATCAAAACCTCCTTTAGACATTTTGTCACTTGGAAGGCCATAATTTATTATTATTTCATTTATCTGATTGTCTAGCTTTGAGAGTTGTAATACTGCCTTTTGAAGAGGACCATTGACCATTTAATTAATTTTTATATGATCTATGGCAAGACTTACAAGTACTACTTAACTCACTAAATAAACTATTTAGTTCATCTAATTTATTATCTTGGGCAGCAATTCTAAGTGTCTTAGCTGCATTTGAGTTAAGTTTTGCAGCTTTAGTAAAACCTTCAAAATCAGACCAAATATTATCGCTTGAACCTCGTGAAACACTACCAACAGGAAAATAATCTGTCATTTTATTTGCAAATGCTTCAATTTCACCTGCACTTTTGATGACCTGCTCAAAGTTTTCTGAGCTTATGGCACTATAAATTAATTTCATATTATCATTATTTTTCTGGTATAATTGCTTTCTTTTATCAATTATTTCAGACCCAAAAACTGGCAAAGTAATCAACATAAATAGTAATACAAATTTTCTCAAAATTCTAATCCTCTGTGTAAATTTAATTTTATGATATATCAATAATTGTTTTATGGAAATATGGTTTTTCAGGAGAGGAAATTATTGATGGAAAATCAGATATATTTACACTATCAGGAAATTTTTGATCCTCTAAACAAATCCCAGCAAAATTTCCATAACTTACACCATTTAACCCCTTAGGTGCTAGATTTAAACTTGATGCATTGTAGACTTGTATTCCTGGTTGGTCTGTCCATAGAGTTAAATTCAAATTACTCACAGGATTAAATAGTTTTGCAGCAGGCTTAATTAAATGGTTATTCTGTTCTAATACATAGTTGTCATCCAATTTAATTGTACCAATTTTTTTTTCATTGAAAAAATCCATTTCTGATTCTTGAGTTGAAATAATTTTTCCTGTCGGTATTAAATCTTTATCTGTTTCAGTGTAGGATTTTGAATCTAAATATAACAAGTGATTACAAATATTATAATTTTCTTCAACTGAAGAGCATAAATTAAAATAATTATGCTGTCCCATGTTAATTGGGGTCTCCTTATCAACAGTAGCACTCATTTCTATAGTAAGTGTATTTCCTTTTAGAATATATTTTACTTTTGCGTTAACCTCGCCAGGGTATCCCCCTTCACCATCGCAGCTATTAATAAAGTAGGTAACAGAGTTATCCTCCTCATTAGTTTCAAAATTCCAGATTTGTTTTCCAAACCCACTTTCACCACCATGTAAATGATTTGGAGGCCGATTAATGTCTAGTTGATATTCTATATTATTTAATTTAAATCTACCCTTATCAATTCTATTAATCACTCTTCCCACAACAGACCCAAAGTAAGGACTAAATTTAGGGTAGAATTCAAAATCTTCAAACCCTAAAACAGCTGAAACTATTTCATCTTGAGGATGGTTAATAATCCAATTTTGAATTGAAGCCCCCCAATTCATAAATGAAATATTAGTATTTTGTTCGCTATTAAGTGTAGTTAGGATTACTTGTTTATTATTAAATATACCAAATTTTTTGTTGGAAATTTTATTCATAATTTCAAAAAATTATTTTCAGACAAATAATTTATAATTTTATCTGATAATACATCAGCAGAATACTGTTCACCATCTAAAGTAATTTCTGGATTTTCAGGCTTTTCGTAAGCAGAATCAATGCCTGTAAAATCTTTGAGTAGTCCTGAACGTGCCTTTTTATATAGTCCTTTAGGATCTCTTTGCTCGCATACCTCTAAAGGTGTATTTAAAAAAACTTCTATGTATTCATTTTTCTCAAACAGTTCCCTTGTTAGTTTTCTTTGTTTTTCAAAAGGAGAAATGAATGAGGCAATTACAATTAGACCTGCATCAACCATAAGTTTTCCTACATGTCCAATTCTACGAATATTTTCATTTCTATCGTAATCTGAAAAACCTAAATCTTGATTTAGAGTATGTCTTAGGTTATCACCATCTAATAAAAATGTATGTTTACCCTGTTTGTTAAGTTTTTCTTCTAAAAGACCTGCAATTGAAGATTTTCCTGCACCAGACAGACCTGTAAGCCAAATAATACATGATTTATGTTTCTTTATAAGTGATCGATCTCTTTTTTTTACTATCATGCTATGAATAAAGATTTCGTTCTTTAAATTCATAAATACTCCAATTTTTTACATTAACTTAAAATGTAATAATTTAAATTGAAAAATTAATAATACTAATTGAAATTTAAAACAAGTTTTCCATTATCATCAAATGACATTGATGTATTTTTATCCTTTAAATTTTTAAATCGCCAATCAAAATATGATTGAATAACTTCTGACATCTTCTCGTTACTTTCATTTGGTGAAAACCATATAGAAATTTCAATTCTTGTGCCATCATCATTATATGGAACCGATACAACAATAGATTTTTGGAGATATAATGGCTCTTGAAAATTTTCTGGGACATCCTCAACCATTGTAGCAAGAATGTTTTCAGGATCATCATCAAAAAAGCAATTTGTAATTGGTATGCCCTGGTTATTTATATTTTTTTTAAATATTAATTTATTATTTGTCATGATTAACTAATTTTTAAGTTTTCTTACTATTGAATTAATATTTTTTTTGTATAAATTCCAGTTTTTTTGGAAAAGGAATGAAGTAAATATTGTGTCTTTTTAGACTTTTTAGAAATTTCATTATCCCAGCTTAAGTCAGTTGCAATAGAGGGCATTGTAAAAGTTTTAATATGGCCAATATTACTCTCAAAATTTTTATGAATATGACCACAAAATAAAGCAACAATATTTGATTTATTTTTTAAAAAGTAGTGGAATTTTTTTACTTCTTCTACGTCTACATATTCAATTCTCTCCAACTTATTATCACTAACATTATAAGGTGGGTGGTGCATAAAGATGGCAGTAGGTAAACTACTTGGGTGAGATATTTCGTTTGATAGTAATTTTATTTTTGAAGAAGTTAATTCACCTTTGTTAATGTTGGAACAGAAAGTATCCATCGAAATTAATTTAAAACCTTTAAATTCTATAGAATATATATAAAATTCTTTATCAGTCTTTTCATATAAACTTTGTGTAAATATTTTTCTGAGATTAAGCTTATTGTCTCTATTTCCGGGAGTGAAAAATATCCTTTGCTTTAACTTTTTAAGAATTGAATCTGCAATTTTGTATTCTTCGACTGCACCATTTTGTGTTACATCTCCGGTATGAATAATAATATCAGGCTGTGGTTCTAAATTATTAATGCTGTCAACACATCTTTTGAGATTATTTATCCTTTGTTTGACAATATTTGTTTCGCCACCATTTACAGGGCATAATAAATGCGTGTCAGAAATCTGAGCTATTGATATCAAAAGTTTGAATTTTACTTATCAATAATATGATGGACTGGTGCTTTTTCCATAGACCATGAATTTTCTTTTTCATTAAACTGAGAAAGAGTAAAGCAGTGCCAATCTTTATCATCTAATTTGGGATGATCACCTCTATAGTAGTAGCCAGGCCATCGAGTTTCTTTCCTGTATAAAGTATGCTGAGTTACACACTCTGAAGCTAAAACTCTGTGATTAAGTTCCCAGGCTCTTTGAAGCTGGTGTAAACTATCAGCACCAATATTACTAAGATCTTCTTTTAACATAGTAAGGAGTTCTATTCCTCTTAAGAGCATAGGTTCATTAGTTAGATAATCGGTACTTGTGCCGCCAACATATTCATCCATTATCTTTTCAAGTCTTTGTAAGCCTTGAATTGGAAGAATATAACTAGGTGAAACAGTACCACTTGTGATTTCATTTCTGCCCACTGTATAATTCTCAAGAGGTTTGTAAACTAATTCTTTCAGACTTGAATATTCCTCTTCATTAACTTCAGGGTGGTCATTTCCAAGGTCATTGACATAATTTATTGCAGATTTGCCTGCAATACGACCTTCTGTAAAAGAACCTGAAGAAAATTTATGTGCAGTACCACCAATTGTATCACCTGATCCAAAGAGGCCTTCAACAGTCATCATTCTATTATAACCCCATTGATAATCATCTGGAGCGTAATCGCTAGGACCACTAGCCCAAGCACCAGAGCATGTCGCATGCGATCCCATTACATAAGGCTCAGACATTACTAATTCAGGGTTAATCTCTTTTGGATCAATATTTTGTGAAGCCCAAACAACAGCTTGTCCAATAGTCATTCCGAGAAAGTTTTCCCACCCAACAGTCTCTTTATGTGGATCTTTAAATGCTTCTTTTGTTACCATTCTAATAGGACCTCTACCAGCCTGAACTTCTTTTAAGAACGCATGATTTCTTAAGCAAGTTGGGACTGGTTGTTGATCTACGTAATCTCCAACCATTTCCTTAATTGAGTCATACCAAGTGTTTTCGTAACTTTTTCCATATCCATTTTCAGTAGTGGTCTTCAAATGTAAAAAATAAGCACCGACAGGTCCGTAACCATCTTTAAATCTAGTTAGCACAATTCTATTTTCCATTTGAGTCATTTTTGCTCCAACTCTAATTGGAAGAGCGTATGCAGAAGCGCTACTCCATGGCGCATACCAAGTTCGCCCCATACCTTCACCAACTGCATGTGGTTTAAAAATATGAGAGGCACCTCCAGCAGAAACGACAACTGCTTTTGAACGAAAAACATAAAAATCACCAGTTCTAACATTAAAACCAACAGCTCCGGCAACTCTGTTTGGTTTGTTTTTATCCATAAGAAGATGGGTAACCATTATGCGGTTGTAAACTTCAGTTGCTGCTTTCCTTGCAGCTTCAGCTATAATAGGCTTATAACTTTCACCATGTATCATTATCTGCCATTTACCTTCTCTTTGGTAACGTCCATTTTCTGGGTCTCTCATAATTGGTAAGCCCCATTCTTCAAACTTATGAACAGTAGAATCAACATGACGAGCAATATCGTAGCCTAGATCTTCTCTTACTAAACCCATCAAATCATTTCTCGCGTACCTAACATGATCTTCTGGCTGGTTCTCATTCCAGTGCATCCCCATGTAACAATTTATGGCGTATAAACCTTGAGCTACAGCACCACTTCTTTCAATGTTCGCTTTTTCAACCACAACTATTTTTTTATCTCTACCCCAATATCTGGACTCGTAAGCAGCACCACAACCACCAAAACCGCCTCCAATTACCAAGACGTCTGAGTCAACATAAACTGTTTTTCTTGAAGCCATTATAAAGGTCCTTCCACAAACTGATTACGAGATATAGTTGGTAATGCTTCTACCTTTAAAGCATCTGGTTCGTGCGCTAATTGTTGAGTAGAGTATTCTTGTGTGTTCGGGTCTTCATATTCAGCTGGTCCTTTTATTGAACCCCATGGAGTTGTCCTAATAGGTGATACAAAATTCTTTTCTCTTCCATCCCTAAATTTAATCTTCCATGATATAGTTCCTTTTTCTTCCTCTCGAAGAACACGAACACTGTGACCCATCGGTGCAAAATCAGCATATCCTCTCGCGTCTATTGCATTTTGAGGACAAGCTTTAACACATGAATAACATTCCCAACAAAAGTTTGGTTCAATATTATATGCTCTTCTTGTTGTTGGATCGATATGCATAATATCTGAAGGGCAAATATCTACACAGTGTCCACAACCGTCACAGCTTGTCATATATACAAAAGTTGACATTAAATTCTCCTATTAATTAATAATTTCGGGGCACCCTTTTTACAGTGCCATAAATTGCAGGTTTGTCTGCAGGTTCAGGTAAATTTCTATTTGAGCCATCAGCTTGAGCAACTCTTTTTTGCAAGGATGCTCCTGGCTTGTAAAACATATGAGCAAACTTAGACCAAGGAATTGAACCAAATAAGATTAAATTAGATACAAGGTATAATACTAGTAATATATTTGAATAAAATGGGTTAGATATTTGTGTTACCCCCCACAATATTGCTAAAGTTGAACTAATAGCTAAAGAAAGAACAAAAATATCAGCTTGAATAAATCTAAGTCTTGCATTGCCTTCAGCAGCTACATCAACTCTAATAAAAAACCAAAACCAATAGCAACCTACACTAATTAAAAGAGCACTTAAATACCAAACAATTGGAATTATTTCAGGTGTTTTAGATGTTTCTGGAAGATAACTGAAAACCATTATAACAGTAGTAATCACATAACCAATAAAACCATAAAACGTAAAAAGATGGGCTAGTCTCCTTTTGAAACTACAAAATTCTGCTGCGGAAAAAACATCTACAGTTATTGTTTTGAAGATAATAACTATCATTTGATTGAAAGAAATATCTTTAACTTTACTTAGTTTTGATTTTCTCCAATTCCTGAAAAAGTAAGTAGCATTTTGTTTTTCAATCATATCGTAAACTGTTCCCCCTAGAACGAGAACAAACATTAAAATTACAAAGCTTTGCATCGCAATTACAGGTATTAAGTTTGATAATTCAACAAATGGATTTAGTGAAAACATTAAGACTTCCTATGAATATATTTATAGTAATTTAAATAATTGATTTAGATTATTTGTCAATCTGAAATTATTATTATGATTAGTATGAAGTTCATAATTTTAAAGACTTCTATAGCTTACCTTCATCTCTTAATTTTTGTCTTATCTTGGTTGCACTTATTTCAGTTATAGACTTATCAAAAGTTTCTTCTTCAAAAGAATAGCCAACACCTCTTCCATAGGTGATATTTACAATATTTGGAACCAACATAATTTCATACTCAACGCCTCTTTTAAAATCATCTCGCAGTAAACCTTCTTCAATATTTGAACAAACTGCATCCCAATCAAATGGATTATCACTTTGACCATCCCCACCTGATGCACCTTGTACATCTCTGACTTGAATAATTACTTGTCCTGTTTTTGCAACACATCTTTTAAAAAGAGCCTGGTGCCCATCATGCCACGGTTGCCACCTACCTAACATTTGCACTGTCGGCTTTTTCCAATCAAACATTTTAAAATATCTCCTTTATAATTTAATAACGTTTATATTTATTTAATTATGATCAAATTTCATCCAGAAAATTTTAAATTCATAAGATTTTTTGTCTATGATAAGTGCCTTCAGGTTTGATAGTTCATGAAGTTTTACAAGATTTAAGACTTTCTTATTTTCTAGATACTTTTGATTTCTTTTTCAATGTCAAGGACACTTCTTACCTCAACATAATTACTAAGATTAAATTTTTTCATAAACTCATTATAAACTAGATTATCAAATAATTTGAATAAATTTTCCCAGTAATTATCAACATTTACTATTAAAATTTTTGATTTTATCTGCCCTAATTGTTTCCATGTTAGCACTTCCATCAATTCTTCTAGTGTTCCAATGCCACCAGGCAAAGCAATAAAAATTGATGCTTGCTCATACATGATATTTTTTCTTTCATGCATTGTGTTTGTCATAATGATATCTGTTAAGCCTTTGTGATCAACTTCGATGTCACATAAGAATTTTGGAATAACACCTGTAACTTTTCCTCCAGCTTCAAGACAGCTATCTGCGACTGCGCCCATTAAACCAGTGTTGCCTCCACCGTAGAATAAATGAAAATTCTGTTTTGCAATCAGTTGTCCAAGTTCATTAGAAATTAATTTATAATTTTGATTTCTTCCTGAAGAAGATCCTGCAAAAACACAAATTTTTCTCATTTAAAATTCCTTTACAAATTTATTAAATAATTAATTTAAAGGCATTCCTTCACATGCTTCTAAATTACTGCTTATTGGAGTTGAAGGAACTTTACTTTTCAAAAATAAATTTCTAATTGGTTTAATTATATCTTTTTCGTTAACAGTCCCTGCTCGTATAGTAATTATTCCTGGCCTTCCTGAATTTTTACCAAAAACTTGTGACCCACACTTTGGACAAAAATATTTTGTCATATTATTTCCTGCATCTGATAAATGCGTATAGTTATTTACTTCTCCGGTAATTTCAAAATTTTCTTCTTTTATAAATAAATTTGTTAAGTAAACACTTCCAGTTGCTTTCTTGCATTGATCACAATGACAATTTTGTATAACAAGAGGGTCAGAATTTGATTTATAATTAACTGAACCACAAAGACAACTTCCAGTAAATATACTCATAATAACTCCTGTGAATATTATAATTAGGTTTATCAGAAAAAATATTTGAGAGTAAGATATTTTCGATTAGAATGTTGATTAGGAGAAGAATTTGATAAGAAATCTTAATTTTACAATCGATGAATCTTTAAATAATCAGAAAAAAATTGGACTAATTGTGCTTGCGTCTGACTATACAATTGATGAAGAGTTTAGAAAGTTATTTCCAATTGCTAATTTAGATTACTATCAGGCAAGAATTGAGAATTCTCCCATAATCACACCAGAGACTTTGAGCGCGATGAAATTAAAAATTAGCTCTACACTGAAACTGATTTTGCCTGGCGATAAACTAGATATAGTTGGGTATGGATGCACATCTGCTACTGTAGTTTTAGGAGAAGAAGAAATTTTTAGTTCTATCAAGTCCGTACATCCTAATGCAAAGTGCACAACACCAATATCAGCTGCTTTAAAAGCTTTTGAAATCTTTGATGTTAAAAATATAGCTGTAATTACACCATACACTGAGAATGTTAATATTTATATTTCAGAATACATTAAAAAATCTGGTTATAATATTTCAGCATTTGGTTCGTTTAATGAGAAACGGGACCCAGTTGTGGCATCTATCGATAGCAATAGTATTGTTAATGGAGTAAAAGAAACAATTAAAGATAAAAAAATTGATATGGTTTTTATTTCGTGCACAAGCATAAAATTTATAGATTTTGTCCCCCAGTTAGAAAAATTGATAGGAATACCAGTCACAACATCTAACCATGCCATGGCTTGGCATTGCATGCGATTAGGAGGAGTAAAGAATAAATTACCTAATCTCGGACAGTTGTTTTTGAAATAAAGTGGATAATTACAATGGATGCTGACTATATTATAAATTATTTAAAATTAACAGAGCACCCTGAGGGCGGGTGGTTTAAAGAAACTTTCCAATCAAAAGAGACTTCAAATGGTAGATCGAATCTTTCAATGATTTACTACTTGTTAAAGGAAAATGAAAATTCACACTGGCATAGAGTGACAGACGCTGATGAAATATGGCTCTGGCATTTAGGAGACCCTTTATTGCTTTCCTATTCTGATGAACGATCTACAAAAGAAATTACTCTTGGTCCAGATTTAAATAATAATGAAAAACTTCAAGCAGTCATTCCTAAATCTATTTGGCAAAAGGCAAAATCAAACGGAGAATGGTCTTTAGTAAGCTGTGTGGTGGCTCCGGCTTTTTCTTTTGATGGATTTGAAATGGCTAAAAAAGGATGGGAGCCAAAAACATGAGCAAAAATCATGAAGAACAAGATAAATTAATGATGAATACAATGTATTGGTGGGGTATCCCGTCATTCTTCAAATGTAATTTTCAGGAAAATATTGAAAATACTGATATTGCATTTGTTGGAGTGCCACATTCTACAGGAAATGGTACCACTGAGAGAGACCAGCATTTGGGGCCAAGGGCTGTGAGACATGTTTCAGGTAGTTTGCGCAGAGTTCACATGAAGTATGAATTTTCTCCGTGGGAAGTAGCAAGAATAAATGACCTTGGTGATGTTCCATTGCCAGAAGCAAATAACAATGAAGCTTGTATAAGAGATATTTCAAATTTCTATAAGAAATTATCAGACAGTCAAGTTAAACCAGTTTCAATAGGAGGAGACCACTCCATAACAGGTGGCATACTAAGAGGGATATCTGGAAAAGGCTCAAAACTCACTGACGGACAATCAGTATCACTTTTGCATATTGATGCCCACACAGATACTTTTGATAATCTAGATCATTTTTTAGGAGCTAGAGACAGTGCAGCTCATTGGGCTAGTTTTTGTGTTAGAGAAGGTCTTATTAATGCTGAAACGTCAATTCAAGTTGGTTTAAGGGGCAATACTAGAACATTGGACTGGCTTAAACCTAGTTATGATTTAGGATATAAAGTTGTTACTATGGATGAATATAAAAAACTGGGTTTAGTCCAAACAGTTGAGAAAATTAAATCAACACTTGGAAGCAAGCCTGTTTATATTACTTTTGATCTGGATTGCTTAGATCCAACAATTGCTCCTGCTGTATCAAATCTCGAGCCAGGTTGTAATGGTTTTTCAATAGATGAGGCAATTTCTCTTATTCAAGCGGTAAAAGGATTAAATGTAATTGGTGGTGACATTGTTTGCTTGATGCCAACAAAAGATAATCCAAATAACATGACGTCTATGGTTGCGGCGTCTGTTGCATTCGAAATCATGTCTCAAATAGCATGGAATATAAAATAAATACTAAATTAATTTATACTACTTTAGTTTTCTTAAATTCTGAAATTTCATTTTCAGTGTAGCCCAACTCTCTCAGTATTTCATTATTGTGTTCACCAATTGAAGGGGGAGGGTAATTCACATTTGTTGGTTCATTATTTACTCTGAAACCAGTTCTCATGACAGTAATCTTCTCATTATGGTTATTTTTAGTATCAAATGTTTTTAGTAAATCTCGATGAATAATCTGAGGATGAGCTAGTATATCTGGGACGCTCATTACTATGCCAGTAGGCACTCCAATTTCTATAAGTTCCTGCTCCCATTTTATTGCTGTTTTTTTTGAAAGAAATTTTTCTAATTCAATTTTTAATTCTTTTCTGTATTTTTTACGATTGTCTCTTGTCATAAAACGTTTGTCATTACTTAGATATTCACATCCTAGATGATGAACCAGGGCTTTCCATTGTTTCTCTTCATTAGCTGAAATGTTTAATAAACCATCTCCTGTTTGAAATGTTCCTGATGGAGCAGAGGTCATATTTTCATTGCCCTGCTGTGTTGGTATGACACCTCCTATCAGATAGTTCGAAACTACCCAGCCCATAGTTGTAAGTAAAGAGTCCAGCATTGCCACATCTATCGCCTGACCCCTTGGCCGTTTGTTTAAAGCAGCTGAAATTGCCATTGCTGCAGTCAATCCTCCAACTGTATCTGCGAGTGGGGAGCCTACTCTTAAAGGACCACCGCCATCCCTTCCTGTGATACTCATCAATCCTGATAATCCCTGTATAATTTGATCATAAGCTGGACGTTTGCTCATTGGCCCAGTCTGGCCAAAACCAGAAATAGAGCAGTATATTAATTTGGAGTTAACTTTTTTTAAGCAATCATACTCAAGCCCTAAGCGTTTCATGACACCAGGTCTAAAGTTTTCTACAACAACATCAGAAACTTTAACTAGTTTAAGGAAAATTTCTTTTCCTTTTTTGGACTTTAGATTTATTGTCAGTGATTTTTTCCCAGCATTTTGAGCTAAAAAAGAGATACCCATTAGTTGAGAACTTAAATTTTTGCTAGCTCCTAATTGCCGAGCTAAGTCTCCACGGCCAACAGTTTCAATCTTAATAACTTCTGCTCCCATGTGCGCCAATTGATGACAACAAAATGGTCCAGCAAGCACATTAGTTAAATCTAAAACTTTTATTCCAGACAACATACCTCTAGTGAATTTTTTGTCTTCTTAATGCCAGACTTGATCTTATTGCTGGTAAAAAAATCAATAAAACTGATAGTAATAGTAATATTGCAGTCATAGGACGTTCCCAAATAAATCCAAACCCATCGTAAATATTCATTGCTCTGGCAAAATTATTTTCAAGCATAGAACCTAGAATAAATCCAATTAATAAAGGTGGAAGAGGGTAATTTGCAAACTTTAGAATGGTAGCTGAAAAGCCAAGAAATATGAGAAGCAGAAGTTCGGTTTCATTGTTTTGACCTATATAAGACCCCATTAATGTAAAAAATAAAATAAATGGGATTAAATAGTTTCTTGGAATTGTTAATAGTTTTGCAATGTATGGAATTAAAGGCAAATTGAGTATCAACAATACAATATTACCTAAATACATAGAAATAATGACACCCCAGAAAATTTCAGGGTTATCAACCATTAGTCTTGGCCCTGGTTGAACATTTAGAGCAATTAGTGCTCCTAATAATATAGCAGTTGTCCCAGACCCAGGAATACCTAAAGTTAGAAGAGGAACAAAAGATCCAGTGCAAGCTGCATTATTTGCTGTTTCTGGCGCCGCTAAACCTTTAATTGAACCTTTTCCAAATTCTTTTTGTTCTTCACTTGAAGCTAAATTTCTTTCTACTGCATACGATAGGAAAGAGGCAATTGTAGCTCCTGCACCAGGCAAAACCCCAATAAAAAATCCTTGGAATGATTGCCTTGTGATCACTGGAAATATGATTTTAGCTTCTTTTAATGTAATTCTTAAATTATTAATCTTTGAGCCACTTTTTGTTTTTGATCTAAGCGGATCTAAAATAAGGTAAATTGCTTCAGGTAATGCAAACATAGCCATGGCTAGAGTAATAAATCCAACTCCAGACTGAAAATTCATTATACCTGCAGTAAATCTTGGTGCATTAAATAATGCTGTTTCACCAACAGTTGCTAACATTATTCCTAAAATAGCCATCATTAATGCCTTGGCCACCTGGCCTTTGCCAGCAAAAGCGGCAATTGCTGATAGCCCCAGTACCATTAAAGCAAAGTATTCTGACGAATGGAAACTTAAGGCTACTTTTGATAGAAAGGGTGCAAAACCAAATAAAAGTATTGCTCCAAATGTTCCTCCAATAAATGAACTTATTGCAGCTATTGTAAGTGCTTTACCTGCCTTCCCAGCTCTTGCAAGAGGGTATCCATCAAAACTAGTTGCAACTGTACCCGCAACGCCTGGTGCGTTTATAAGTATTGAAGAAGTTGACCCACCAAAAATAGCTCCATAGTAAACACCAGCCAATAATATTAATGCTGAAGCAGGGTCTCCAATAGAAATTGCAATAGGTATCATAATAGCTATTATTGACATTGGCCCTAAGCCTGGAAGCATACCTATAACAGTCCCAATTATGCATCCAGAAATAACCATGACTAAGTTAAAGAATGTGAATGCAGCTGTAATTCCTAAATACAATCCCTCTAACATTCTAGCTAACCATTGTTTGAATTAAGTATGGGAATGGCCTCATATAAATCCCTAAAACTTTTTCAAGCAATAACCAAATAATAGTTGTCCCAATAAAACATATGATTATTAACTTTATAAATTTTCTTTCACCTAAGATGAAACTGCTAAAAAATAAAAATAAAATCGAAGAAAGAATAAAGCCTACAGGTCTTAAACATAAAGTATATAAAATCATTAAAAATATTATGCTTAATGCTTTGCCATAATAAAAATTCAGTACATTATTTAATTCTATTTTTGACTGATCCTCATCTTTTTCAATATCTTCATCTTTTTTTAATATTAAAAATAATGAAATAACTATTCCAAAAATTGAAATGACCTTTGGAAGACTGTTAGGCAGCACAGTCATATTTAATTCAAAAGGTAGTAGATTTGCTTGCATGATAACAAACGAAGTATATGCATAAACTATGCATATAATTAAAATTATAAGAGCAATAATTTTTTCTAAATTAAGCACTAAAAAAACTTGGGGGCTTACACCCCCAAGGTTGATTTTTTACAGAAAACCAAGCTTTGTCATCAAGCTTTTTATAACATCTTCTTGATTTTCAAGAAATGAGACAAATTCATCACCAGGATTATGGATGTTTACCCATCCATTTCTAGCTCTGACTTCTTCCCATTCGCTAGTATCATACATTTTTGCAATAACACTTCTATATGCGTCAGCTTTATCCTTTGGAAGTCCAGGTGCAGCAAAGAAACCTCTCCAATTGACAAATGTAGCATCATAGCCTTGCTCAACCAGAGTTGGAGCGTCTTCAAATGCTGGAACTCTTTTTGATGATGTGACAGCAAGTATTTTCATTTCGCCTGCTTTAGCTAAAGCAACAGCTTCTGAAAAGCCTGTTGACCCGGCTGACACTTCTCCAGCTAGAATTGCTGCATTTAATTTTCCACCTGCGTCAAAAGGTATGTACTTAACTTTTGTTGGATCTGCGCCTGCTGCTTCCATAGCCATAGCAGCTACAAGGTGATCCATGCCACCAGGGACAGAACCGCCACCGATTGAGACTGAAGAGGGATCTGCTTTGTATGCCGCCACTAAATCAGCAAAATTATTATATGGGCTGTCTTTTCCAGCAATAATAGCTGCATAATCACCAATAGTTCCAGCAATCATTGTTAAATCTCTAAAATTATGAGGGAATCGCCCAACAAGTGATCTAATAACAATAGGTGTGGAGTTAACCATTAACGTTCCGTGATTGCTTGACGCATTTTCAATTAAATATCCAATGGCTTTGCCTCCGCCGCCACCTGACATATTTTCATAAGATGCTGATCCAACTAAACCTGCTTTAGTAAGAGCTTCTCCAGTACCTCTTGCAGTACCATCCCAGCCACCACCAGCACCACCAGGAATAAGGAAGTGAATAGAGTCAACTTCTGCGGCAGATACATTTGATGCAATACCTAAACTAAAAAATAATGTCGAAGCCAAAAAAAATCGACGTAAATTAAAAAACATAAATCCTCCTTTAAAGTAAAAACTTGAAATATTAATAATTAACTAAAAACTAGATTTTTTTTAATAACAAGCTAAAAACAATTTAATGTAACAATTCGTAACAATTTATAATAATTTTTAAAATAAAATAATTTTGAAATTTTACTATGAAGAAAAGCATTCTTATAATTGGCGGAGGTTTTGGTTTAAGTTGGTCAATTGCTAGACTTTTTTCCAAAGAAGGAATGGATGTGTCTATTGCATCGAGAAATATTGAAAAGTATGCAAATTTAGATTCTGAAATTAAACTTAATTTATATAATTGTGATGCAAGTATTATTGAAGATGTAAATAAATTATTTGAAAATATTGATAAGAATACTGGAACACCAGACTTAGTGGTTTATAACCCTTCCGCTAGGGTGAGGGGGCCTATTGGCGAACTTAATCCTAATGAAGTTAAAAAAGCGCTTGAAATAACAAGTTTTGGAGGTTTTTTAGTTGCACAAGAAGCTGCAAAAAGAATGATGAAAAGAGGAAGTGGGAGTATCTTTTTTACAGGTGCTACGGCTGGTGTTAAAGGTTTTCCAAATTCTTCAGTATTTGCGATGGGAAAATTTGCATTACGAGGACTAGCACAATCTTTAGCGAGAGAGCTTCATCCAAAAAATATTCATATTGGACATTTTGTTATTGATGGTGGAATTTCTAAGTCTAAGTATTTTGGTAATAATAATAATGAAAATGATGGATTATTGGACCCTGATGAGATAGCAAAAACATATCTAAATTTTTATAAGCAAAATAAAAGTGCTTGGTCATGGGAAATTGAAATAAGGCCATGGGTGGAAAAATTTTAATGAAAGTATATACCTCCACATACATTTATAGACTGTCCAGTAACAAAGTCAGATAAATTAGAAGCAAAAAATACTGTTGGACCAATAATATCTTTTGGATCTCCTAACCTTTTTAATGCTGCTACATTTGACCAATGCGCTATTTCTTTTTCACTGCCTAAATTATTTTTTCCCATTTCTGTCAAAATAATACCTGGGCATATTGCATTGACTGTAATTCCTGCTTCGCCCACTTCTTGAGCTAGCACTCTAGTTAGTGTAATTACTGCTGACTTTGTTGATGCGTAATGGCCTTGTGTGGGTGAGCCCTGCCTTCCTGCAATAGAGGCTATATTAATAATTCTACCAAACTTTTTCTCCCTCATATGAGGCAATACAGATTGGCACATTAAAAGCACGCCTTTCGTATTCACTTCAAAGTGGCTGTCCCAAGTTTCTTCATCTATATCTTCTAATGATGTTGGGGTTAGAATACCTGCGTTATTTACGAGGATATCGATTGACCCAATATCATTTAGAATATCGCTAACCATTTTTTGAATTTGAGATTTTTTAGTGACATCAAGAAAATAAGACCAGCACTTTTTACCAGTTTTTTTTATTTGTTTATGTGTATTAGCTAATCCTTTACTTTCACTTTCCAAGTCACAAATAATAACATCTGTTCCATGATCTGCTAAACCAATAGCAAGAGATTCACCGATACCTCTTGATGCGCCAGTCACTAAAGCTATTTTTCCTGAAAGATTCAAATATACCTCCTATAAATTAATTTAAATTATTCAAAGCTTCATCAGTAAGATTTAGCCTATCTAATTGTTCTGCAGGGTAACCTTCTTCATCAAGAACTGATCTTAATAAGCGTAATAATTCATTTCTTTTTTTAACTTCTGTATCCCATAAATTTTCTTTTTGATGAGGGTCTTTTTTGCGATTAAAAAGAAAGTTTTCATAAGTTCGCGGATCAATCTTAATTGGCATTTTCCAGAGTGGGTAAGGGACTGTTTCATCAAAAAAACCCTGATCAATAGGCTGGTTTGGCATATCGCCAACTCTACCATCCACTGGATTATCTACAATAAGCGGCCTTAAAATCATTGTTGAGTAGTTGTATAATTGCTTGTCTTGTACAGGAGAGCAAAACAAAGTCCATTCACCATCGTTAAGGCACACACCTTGTCCATAAGTGCCGTATAGAATAACTTTTCTATTTGTCTTTTCAGGATTTTTTACTACCGGCAATAAACTTTTACTATGTCTATTAGTATTGGGGATATCTGAGCCAGAAGCGTCAACCAAAGTTGCAAATAAATCTACATTTTGGGTTAAAGTATTTACTCTCTTGCCATTACCGCGAAATTTAGGATGCCAAATGAATAATGGAATATTTGCATGACTGTCATAGTGAGGATACTGTTTTCCAAAAGACCTTCTAATTCCTAAATCATGTCCATGGTCAGTTGTAAAAATTACCATGGTATTGTCCCATAATGATAACCTATCAAGTTGTTTACATAAATGACCAAACCATTTATCTGCCATTGTTGTTTTGCCCATATATTGAGATTCCAAATATTGGAGTTCCTCATTGCTTGTTTGGTCCATGAACTTTTCTAAATCGTCATAAATTTGGTATGGTGGCCAAATATTAAAGTCATCACTGCTACCATCACTATACATTGATGCATAGGGTTCTGGAACATGAAATGGCTCATGTACGTCAAAGGATTCAATATGAAGAAAAAAATCTCCATTGCCTGAATTTTCTTCTAGCCAATCACAAGCAGCCGAAAATGTTTTGGCAGGAAAAAAATCCTCCTCTCCATCAAAATCTTTAACATTTGCATAGTATTGGTTCATATGCTCTGATGCTCTAAATTCTGACATTTTCTTAACCCATTTTGGAACTTCTTTGTCATCATGCATTTTCCAGAAATCTGTCTCATGCCCTCGTATAAATTTACTTGATGCGAAACCTTGAATGTAGCCATTAGAGGTTTCTTCCCAGTAATGGTAATGATCAGTTACAATGCCTGTGTTGTAGCCAGCTGACTGAATAATTCTTGGCATTCTAGGATCAAAAATTTCAAGTGGTCCCCATGGCCTCCACATAAATTCTTTGCGTCCAGCAAAAATCTCTCTCCTTGCAGGCATGCAGGGAAGGCTTGATATATAGTGATTTTCAAAAATTAGAGATTTTTTTGCAAATTCTTCTAAGTTAGGAGTTTCACAAATTGTTTCAGGGTTGTAAGTCTTTAATGCGCTTTTATTTAGACTATCTACTAAAACTAGAATTATATTCATAGCTACTACAAACAAAGTTAATACAATAATAGTATTAACTTGTAATGACAAATATGTTAAGGCATAATATTTATTGCTCATGGTTAGTATGGTTTATGTAATAGGGTGTCATTTAACTGATTTTAATCGCCGAAAAGATGGCTCTTCTTATAGAGACTGGGTGTACGAAACTTTTGAAGCTTCATTAGCCATGTCATCCTTAGAAAGAAAAGATATTGATACTTTAATAATCTCTACCGAGAGTGATTTTTTTACTTTTCAATTAAACCCTTCAACAGTAATCGCTGATGATTTAGGTCTTCATAAAGTTCAAATTGTTCGAGTAGAGGGTGGCGGAGCGTCTGGGCAATTAGCAGTGCATCAAGGTGTAAAATCCATTTTATCAAAACAATCTCAGCATGTTGCTATTATAGGTTTTGATCCATCCGCATCATACCTCCCTAGTGAAACGGTAAAACAACTTTACAGTAATTCATTTGATTCTTTGACAGATGGCATGAATGGAGTTACAGCAACTGCACTATACGCTTTATCAATCCAATTATTTATGAAAAAAACTGGTCTAAATGAAACTGATTTAGCTAATGCTACAATTAATAATAGAAACAACGCCTTACATAATCCTAGTGCACATTTAAAATTAAAACATAATCAACAAGAAATTTTTGCATCACCAGTAATTTCATCGCCTTACAGAAGGCTCCACTGTTCACCCTTGAGTGACGGTGCTGCGTCATTAATTTTGACTAATAAAAAGCCATTAAATAGAATTTCAGCTCCCAATATCATTGGTATAGGCTCTGCAAATGATATGGTAAATTTAGGTGCCAGAGACGATGTAGGTGAGTTTGTTTCAAAAAAAGAAGCAATGAAAAAAGCTTCTTCAATGGCAGGTATCAGGGCTAATGAAATAGGTTTTGCTGAAGTCTATGACGCTTATGCTGGTGCACAATTTCAAGCAATTAAGGCATTAGGATTATCATCAGACTTTTTAAAAGATTTCCGTGACGGTCATTTTTCTTTGGATGGCAAATTACCTATTAATATTTCTGGTGGATTGATGGGGCAGGGTGCTCCTGTTGGAGCGACGGGTGTTGGTCAAACTGCTACCTGCGCAATGTTGTTGGAAGGTAAATATCACAAAAATTTACAAATAAAAAATATTCCTAAATTCGCTTTAGCAGACACACATGGTGGTGTTGGAACATTATCAGCAGTTTCAATTCTTAAGAGTAACATATGAAAATTAGTAAAAAAATTGAGTTAAACTATAATATTTCATTTGGCAAGATGAGCAAATGGCTAACTGGGTTAACTGAAGGTTTTGCTTTAGCTTTGAAATGTAGTTTATGTGAAAAAGTATCATTTCCCCCACAGAAAATATGTACATGTGGTTCTTATAAAAATAGTTGGATAAAATTATCTGGAGTAGCTGAAATTGTTACTGTTACAAGTGGACTAGATGGAAACTATGGTCTTGTTAAGTTTGAGGGTGCTTCAACACTAACTGTAGTGAAATTAAATAATTTTAATGGGACTGAAACCTTTGGTAAAATTTTGAAATCATCAAATCAAAATCCTTCTATAATAATCACGCCAACAGAGGTTAAATAAATTGGATTATCTAAATAAATTATCTGATAAAGATCTCTTTGAGATTGGATTAATCCGCAAAGATAATGAAGTTAAAATTTATATTCCTAGTGATGCAAATATTTATAATATGACCTTGGGAGGCTATCTAAGTAAAGAGCACATTAATAATCCAGCATTAATTTTTGAAGACAAAAATGGGAATGTGATTAACTATACTTTTGGTGAAGTTGAAGCAATGTCAAATGGCCTTGCATCTAAGCTCTCAAGCTTAGGTTATAACTTTGGATCCAATATTGCAGTTCATACTGGGCAACATCCTGATACTGCAATTGCTCACATGGCAATATGTAAAATTGGAGGAGTGGCAGTCACGCTCTCTCAATTGTATGGACCTGAAACTTTAAAACACGCTCTCAATGATTGTAAGGTTGAAGTTTTAATAACAAGTAACAATGCTTGGAATAAATTAAGGCAAACTAAAGCCACTAGCTTCCCATATTTGAAATATGTAATTTTAAGAGATCCAGATTTGGGACAAAATGAAATTTCATTAACTGATGCTTACTTGTTTGAAAGTAATTTCAAAGCTAACTTTGGGAGCGCAAATGACCCTGCACTTTTAATGTACACTTCAGGTTCAACTGGCAAGCCCAAAGGCATTCTTCATGGTCATAGGGTGCTTGCTTCTTATAAGCCATCAATAAACTTATTTTTTAATTTATCCATGAAAGACAAAAATGCTGTTTATTGGTCTCCCTCTGATTGGGCTTGGGTAGGTGGTCTTCTTGACATGTTATTTCCTGCTTGGATGGCAGGCAAACCAATTGCCACATCTGAGGATAGATTTAATGCTGATTGGGCATATAAATTTATTGAAAGACATAAAGTTACTCACACATTTCTTGCACCAACAGCTATAAAGAGAATGGCGCAAGTTCAAAACCCTAATGAATTATATGATTTATCGTTAAAAATTATATGTACAGGTGGTGAGGCCTTAGCGAGCGAAACTTTAGAATGGGCTGAAAATAAATTAGGGGTAATTTGTAATGAATTTTATGGCATGACTGAGGTGAACCACTTGATAGGGAATTGTGAAGCTTTGTATCCTAGAAAGCCAGGTTCAATGGGCAGAGTTTATCCTGGGCATAAGGTTTTGTTAATAGATGATGAACAAAATGAAGTAGGCCAAAATATAGAAGGAGAGATTGTTACAACATCAAATTCTCCTACAAAGTTTCTTGGTTACCTAAATAATAAAGATAAAGAAGAAGAGATGAAAACAGGTGATTACCTGAGAACACACGACTTGGCAGTGAAAGATAAAGAAGGCTATTTTTGGTACAAAGGAAGATCGGATGACTTAATTAAATCGTCTGGATTTAGAATAGGCCCTGCTGAGATTGAGGATGCACTTATTTCTAATAAAGCTATAGTTGAAGCTGCAGTAATTGGCAAGCCTGATAAAGATAGAGGCCAAATAGTTAAAGCATTTGTTAAGCTTCATAAAAATTATGAACCCAGTAAAGAACTTATTGAAGATATAAGAAATTACGTTAAGGAAAATCTAGCAACTTACAAGGCGCCTAGGGAAATAGAATTTGTGAATAATTTTGTAATGACATCTTCTGGAAAGATTAATAGAAGAGTTCTCAGGGAAAATGAAAAAAAAATTGATTAAAATGGCAGAAAGGAGAGTTTATGCTTATTCAGGATGATATGCCAAAATATGAGCAAGCTTATTACACACTAATTAATAGACTAAAGTCAAATAGATACCCAGTAGGATCTAGAATTCCAACTGAGGGTGACTTAGCTCAGCAATTTTCAATGAGTAGAGTTACTATTCGTCACGCATTAGACATGCTTGTACAAGATGGATATGTTGAGAGCAGAAGGGGAAGTGGATACACAGTCTTAACATTGTCACCAGCATCAGACACTTGTTTGACTTCATTCACTGATGCAATGTTAAAGGCAGGCTATGAACCAAGCTCAAAACTAATTTCTATTGAAAAATTAATAAAAGGTAATGCAACTAAAAATTTAATTCCTCCCACTCTAAAAGGCATAGATGTTACAATGATAACGAGAGTACGGATGGTTGATAATAAACCTAGAATGCTTGTTATTACTTACGCCCCCTCAGAATTTATTAAAAATGCAAAAGCTGAAGATTTCCCTGAAGAGGGTCCTGGGCAGTCAATTTTAAGAATATTAAGTAAAAGATTTAATTTAAATTGGTCTTCAGCATGTGAAAATATTAGCCCTGTTTCTGCTGATAAAAAAATTTCAACATTACTAGGTATGAAAGAAGGTGAACCAATTTTGAAACTAGGTTGTACAGCTTTCGATCAAAAAGGGAAAACAGTATTTTACGAGGAAGTTTATAGAAATGACACAGTAAGTTTCAATTTATCTACTCAAGCAAGGGTTTCAAGAATACAAGATCAGGAATTCAGTTTATGAAACAAATTAATTTCCCAAAATTATCAAAAGAGAAGTTGCTTGAAAGACTTGAACACCCTAATGGAATAGCAAGAGTAATCATAGATACTGATGCTGCTAATGAGATTGATGATCAATTTGCATTAACTTGGGCCCTTTTATCTCCAGAAAAATTAAAAATTGAAGCTGTTACAGCAGAACCATTTTCTTTTGCTCATCATCAAAGAGAGTTGTTTGACGCTGAGAAAATTTTAGATCAGGACAAAGCAAACAAACAATCCTCATTTGCTATTGAATGGGTCAAACGATTACACAAAAAAGGAATTAAAGCTAAAGATCTTAAATTTGTAAAACCAGATGAAGGTATGGAATTAAGTTATCAAGAAATTTTAAATGTATATGAAAAACTGTCATTACCAACTAATGGTAAAGTTTACAAGGGTTCAACGTCATATCTTAAGTCTTTAGATAATCCAATAAAATCTGAAGCGAGTGAAATGATTATAGACTTGGCTAAAACAGGGGACAAACCATTATACATTTTGGGAATAGGCTGTCCTACAAATATTGCTTCTGCCATGATAACAGCTCCAGAAATAATTAATGATATAGTTGTTTTATGGACATCAGCTTATCCTTCAGTATCACCTCATTACAATGGCGCATCTTTAAATTTGGTTCAGGATCCTATTTCTTCAAGATTAATTTTCGATAGTGGTGTGCCTCATGTTTATCTACCTGGATATCATGTAGGAGCTCAATTAACAATTTCTGAGCCAGAGATGAAAAATTTTGTAAAAGGAAAAGGTGATATAGGAAACTATTTATACTACTTGTATACTGAAAAAAATCCATTGCATCAGAAATTTGCTATTGAGGATACTTATAGAAGAACATGGGTTATTTGGGATTTAATAAATATTGCTTGGATAATTAACCCTGATTGGGTTCCAACAACTTTAACTTCTACACCTGTACTAGATGAAAATTTATTTTGGCAAAAATCCAATAATAGACATGTTATGCGAGAAGCATACAACATAAATAGAGATGAGATTTTTATAGACTTTTATAATAAATTAAAAAAAATAGAGTAAATCTGTTTGGTATATATTTGATTATATAATTTAAGCAGAGTTTAAATTTTTCATTCCTGTCCAAAATTCTAATTCTTTAAAACATTTACAAATATCTCCCGGCACAAGAACAAAATGATGCTCTATACCATTCATCATAATTACTGATAATAGATCATTTAATGCAATTTGTTTGTTATTCATTCTAAAGTCAGTTAACCATCCTCTACAACCAGTAAAGCCATTTGGATTGATATCTTCTACTTTGGCATTTAAATAAAATATTGATTTGGCATTATTTGAAATTCTAAATACTGAAACTGATCCAACTTGAAACACTAAGTCAGAAATAGTTCCATATATAGGACCTTGATCAGTTCCTCTGCCAATCATTGGATGATTAACCCACTTAACACCTGCTTTATTTGCTAAATATAAAGGTCCTCCACCCCCATGCCACATTAAAAGGCTATCTCTATCAAAGTCTGGTTCAGTCATGTCTAAAAGGTAGCCTACTTTGCCAGTAAATGATTTAGCTATTATTTGAGAAATTGCTCCTAATATATCTCCCTCAGATGCTACTGGTATATTATCAACTTCTTCTAAAATAGAGAATGCTGCTCCAGGATGCATATTTGCTATTTCCTGCAATGCAGGCCAATCACTTACAGCTAGTGCACTATAATTATTTTCATTTTTAATGTCTCTTAGTGATAGTACTGCCTGAGCTGTCAGTTTTAATTGTTCTTTGGACACATTATAAGGCTTTGCTAGGTTAAGTATTTTTTGTATTTCTTTATCTACATTTTTTGGTGATTGATTTGACATCCTGTTAGTTAGTTCATGAATGTCATGATTGAAAATATCTACTCCTAACTTTGATTTAAGTTTCGTTGTTGATACTTCCATGTTGTAGAACGTCATTGCTAGACCACCAATCAAGCCTATCCTACTTTGCGATAATGTTTTAAGAGACTGAAGAGTTCGAAGAGTTAAAGTAATTTTTTGCTTAAATTCTTTATTATCTGCAAAACCATAATACCAACTAACTGGATTTTTAGATTTGTTCCTTACTTTTTTTGCAATAGACATAGACATGTTTAAACTTACAAAATTATTTAACTGAACGTCACCATTAAGAGTGGGCTCAGGAACTGACCAAAAGCCTAATTTGAAATTAGACTCTGCAAAAGTTAGTGCTACATCACCCATTGTAAAGCCACCATGTAAAACTAATATAAAATCAGTATTTAATTCTTTGCATTTAGAAATTGTTTTCTTTGTATCATTAGCATTCATGGGAATTTCTTGAATAATATTTAAATTAACATTCAATTCCTTACAAATTTTGATTAGGCCATTTATTGATTTTCCCCATACATCATGTTTTTCTGGGAAATAGCTAGTCAGGGAAGTTTTAACAAGACAAATATTTAGTTTTTGATCCACGTATTATCCTTTTAATTAAATAAAGAAATCAGTTCATTTAGTCTATTTTGACCAGTGGTATTAAGCCAAGATTTTAATCCTTCTTCACCTTGCTCACCAAAAACTTTTATAGCTTCAGACCAAACAGCCCTTCCACACATGAAACCAGAGCAATCTACTTCAGCTTTAATTGCCATATTTAAAGATGCTTTAAACCATTCAAATGAAACGCCAGCACTTAAATATAAAAGAGGGATACCTGATGCTGCAATTGATGCATCTTTAAAAAATTTTATTGCTTCTTTTTGTTTTATTATTGGATCACCAAAACCTTCTACAAAAGATAAATCAACTGGCACTTCAACTTTTAAATAATTAATATTAAATTTAGGATTTGAGAAAGTTTTTGTTGCATTTTCTACTAATTGTGGCTTGAGGTATGCATAATCTAAACTACCTGGTCTTCTAATTGGATCATAAACTAATGGCTCCATCAAAAAGGAAATATTATTTTTCACACACTCCTTTCCAATATTCTCTATTATTTTTTGTTTTTGTTCATTTATTTCAATATTGTCATTTGGTGCGTAATACATAAAAAATTTTAAGACTTTGTATCCAAGTCTAGAGAAATCAGAAACTTTTATATTATCAGGTAATTTAGTAATTCTATCTTCATCAGATATATGATAGACGTCTGCTTCAAAAGCCATCATTGGTGAACACTGTTTAGGATATTTAGAAATAAGATGAGGCCCGAATTCTGAATCTATGAGAATAGTTGTTGCATACTGCCCTAAAGAAGTGATAATCAATTTTTTAAAAGTCTCAAGATCATTTTTTTGATAAAAAGTTTTTCTTGCATCTTTGAGAGCTTGTTTTAGACCACTACCGGCATCTATAGCAATGCCAAAAACCTTATTATTTTTATGGTCAAAAATAGTCATCTCAATATCACAATATTAAAGGAAAGTTTGGTGATGAGTGAGGCGCTCTCCAAAATTTTAGCATAATTTCATCTGGTATTAATATTGAAATTGAAAATCCTGCAGTTTCTTGTGTGGTTGAAAAAGAACCTATCATTGGAGATAAATTAAAAATTTTCTTATTTTTTAAATATATACTTACTTCATTAAAAACCGAGTATAATTCCATTAGAGTAGTGCCACCCATTCCATTTATTAAGACAATAACATTATTTTCAGGTTTGATTTCTTTATCTTCTAATATTCTATCCATCATAAATGATACTAAATCATTTACTGTTCCTAATTTTCTTCTTGCGACACCTGGCTCTCCATGAACGCCCATTCCAATAAAAACTTCATCTTTAGGTAAACTAAACATTTCCTCATTTGTAATTGGAGAAACGCCTGAGTTAATTGCCACTCCTAAAGTACGAGTATTTGACCTTACTCTCTCTCCTAATATCATGAGTTCATCGATTGTCATATTATCTTCAGCGGCTGCACCTAATATTTTATAAATAAAAATCGTTCCAGCTGCACCTCTTCTGTCTTCTTCGCGGCCTTTGGGTGCTGATGATATATCATCATACATTAAAAGGGGTCTCACATCCATACCTTCATCTTGTGCATCGAGGCATGCTGCTTTACCGTTAATAACGTCGCCTTCGTGTCTGGAGATTAGTAATATTGTTCCACTTTTGCTATAACTTTCTTTAATGCCTTCTAGTATTAAATCTGATGAAGGTGCTGTAAAAACATCACCAATAATATTTGCATCTAATATTCCCTCTCCAACAAATCCCATAGCTATTGGTTCGTGACCAGAACCATTACCAATTATCAAAGAAACCTTTTCTGGATCTTTTTGTTTTGTTCGCAATACTATTCTATTATTTTTGCCTTTTTTTACTATATTAGGATAAGCTTGAACAAAGCCATCAATCATATCATCAGGCATAGCATTTTTAGTATTATAAAGTTTTTTCATTTTCTATCCTAATATAATTACAAACAAATGAAATAATTTCAGAGGTTGAAAATGCACCTGGGTCCATATGCCCAATACCTGCATTTTCTACATATTTAGCGCGGCCCTTTTTGGCTAGCATTGTAACAGTTTTTTTAGCACCTTCTCTTGCAGCAAGTGAGGCTTCTTCAAGTGAGTTTTTTGGATCATTTAAACTAGCTTTAGCAGCTGGAATAAGTGCATCCAGCATAGTTTTATCTCCCTCTTTAGCTTCACCTATCATAGAAATTCTATTTGATGCATTTGTCAAAAATTCTCCAAAATTTGAACTATTTTCAATTCCCTTATCTATTGCACCAATTAAAATTGAAAACAGTGAACCTGAAGCGCCACCAGTTTCAGCTTTAAAAGCTTTTTCTGGTGGCAATTCACTATTTGGAATTGCTGAGAGGCCTTTAAGCAATGTTGATCCATGATCTCCGTCCCCAATGACAGCGTCTAATTGATTTAATTTACTCTCTAAATTTATAAAATGTTCCTTTAACAAAATATAAAATTTTTCTCTCATTAGAAACTCTTTCGCATAAAGTTTAGGGCTTCCTCAGCAGCTTTGGTTTGGTTTTGTTCTATATCTCTCCAAATATTTAAATCTGAGCTTGCAGGGTTTCCAGAACTAACAAACATTTCTGCAACAATCCAATTATTGTAATTTATTGATTTGAGTCCTGCTTTTACTTCATTCCAAGGTATATGTCCTGAGCCTGGCACACCCCTATCATTTTCAGAAATATGAAAATGCTTTAGATTATTTCCTGCTTTAATTATAGCTGATTTAATATCCTTTTCTTCTATATTTAAGTGGAATGTATCTAACAAAACACCAATATTTTGAGATTTTGAAGCTTTTGCTAATGAAATAGCTTCATCCGCAGTGTTTATAAGGTCTGTTTCAAATCTGTTTATGGCTTCAATACCCAAATTAACATCATTTTGTATAAGAATTTTATCTAATTTAGATAATGCTAATGCTGACCGATCAAATCGATTTTTTTTATTTTTAGGGTCAAAAACACCCCATGGTGAATAAATTACGCCAGCTAAATAATGCGAACCAAGTAAAGAAGCTGTTTCAATTCCCCATCTTAAGTGTTCCTCTCCTTTTGCCACTACATCTTTATCTGTCGATGTTATGTCTGCTGAAATCGATAACCCATCAGAGCATGTAACTTCAAGCTTGAAGTCTTTAATTACTTTATTTAGAGACCTTGCTTTATATTGGTCCATTCCAAGTAAAGAAATTTCTACTCCGTCAAATCCAATGTCAGAAACTATTTTTAAAATAGGCTTAATCTCATCCGTCCATTTAGCCATCCATAATCCTGCGTGAACACCAAATTTCATTATTTTTTCCTTAAGATCTTTCCTTTAAATTAATTATTAATCACCCAAAGACTTGAGGGTGGTATATTGATATCGATTTCAATACCTGTCTCTTTTTCATCAACTTCATTAGGATTTGCAATTGCTTGAATTACTTCATCTTTAATAGATAATTTTAATCTGGTTTGGGTGCCTAAAAATATTTTTTCAATAATCTTAGCTTTGATAGTATTAACGCTCTTAGGTCCCTTTCCAATTTGAACATTCTCAGGCCTAAAGGTTAGTATTCCATTTCCCTGAAGACAATCTTTTGGAAGAGCTAATTTCCCAATGTTTGATGAAAAATTATTATTTTTTGATGTTCCTTTTATAAAATTTTGACCACCAAAAAATTTAGCTGTTACAACATCTATTGGTTTTTTGTAAAAAACATCTGGTTGAGCATATTGCTTTAGTTTTCCATCTAAAATAAGTGCAACTTGATCAGCTAGCACAACAGCTTCTTCTTGATCATGAGTTACAAAAATAGTTGTTATACCCATGCTTTGTTGTAAATTTCTTATAAGATCTCGCATTTCAAATCTTAAATGAGCATCAAGATTTGAGAGTGGTTCATCTAATAATAAAACTCTTGGTTGAACTATGAGAGCTCTTGCTAATGCTACTCTTTGTTGTTGGCCTCCAGACAATTCCTTTGGCATTCTATTTTCCATATTGGGTAATTTCACAAGATCAAGCATTTTAATTACACGGTTAAATATCTCGTCTTTATGAACGTTGCGCATTTTTAAACCAAAACCTATATTATCTTGAACATTCATATAAGGAAACAAAAGGTGGTTTTGAAAAACCATTACCACCCCTCTATTCTCTGGTTTTTCTTTGAGTATGGAAGTTCCATCAAAAGTGACATCGCCAGAAGTTTGATCTAGTAAGCCTGCAATCATCTTCATTGTAGTAGTTTTCCCACATCCAGAAGGCCCAAGAAGAGCTGTTAAGCTTCCACTATTAATTTCGAGAGATAAATTGTCCAAGGATGGAACTGTTAAACCTGGATAAACTTTGGTTAAATTTTTAATTGATACATGCGTCATATTCTTCCAAATCCCCCTACAGCACTTCGTCCTGAAAGGTGTCGAGCAGTTAGAATTAAAATTATAATTCCAGGCAAAATGTATATCATTCCAATAGCACCTGTAATATCATTTCTTCCAGATGTAGCGAAACTGAATAATAGTAATGGAAGAGTAATTACTCTGCCTCCACCAATCATTAAAGTTAAGATGTATTGGCTCCACGAAACTAAAAAGGCAAATAAACCACCTACAATTATACCTGGTAGAATAGAAGGTAGAGTTATATAGTAGAATGTTTTCAGTGGAGAAGCTCCAAGGCTTCTTGCTTGAGATTCAAAGTCAGGATCAAAATTGGAAAAAATACCAGACATAACTAGGGTCATATAAGGTAAAGTGGGAATTAAATGAACAAGTATAACTCCAGGTATAGTATTGGTCAGACCAATAGAAATAAAAACACTATGAATTCCTAGCACAACTGCTATACCTGGAACAATTGTTGGAGCTAGAATTAATAATTCGACGTATTCTTTTCCTTTGAATTTATACATCCCTAAAGCTCGTCCAGCTGGCACACCAATCATAATTGATAAAATTGTTGCAGATGCTGAAATGAAAATTGTAAGCCATAGACTTTCAAGAACTCCAGCTGTATCAGACAAAGCATAATTCCAAGCATTAAGAGACCAATATTTAGGAAGTATTAATGGGAAAAACCATCCTTTTGCAAAAGACCAAATAGCAAGAGGAACTAATGGCATAATCAACCAAGTAATAAGCATTGCAATTGTAATAAATCTAAAGCTATTTGAAAGTAAGGTTGGTTTTTCAAACATTCTTACCCTCTAATTCTTTTTCTTGTGTATCTAAGATAGAAAAAAATCATTACTGCACTTAATAAAGCAATTACTATAGCCATAGCCATTGCTTCTGGGCGTGCAGCTAAGTCAACATCTGTATATTTCCTGTAGGCCAAGACAGGAAGTGCCGCCGGGTAATTAGCTCCAAGCATCGCTGGTATTTCATAAGCACCGAAAGTAAAAGCAAAAACGATTACAGATGCTGATAAAACGCCTGGAAAAATTAATGGGAGTAAAACATATCTAAATGTTTGCCATTTATTAGCTCCTAAAGATCTTGCTACACTCTCATAATCTTCACCTAAAGACTGCATATTTGCTAGAACAATTACGCCTATAAATGGAATTTCTTTCCACACATACTGTAAAATAATACCTATAGCATAGGGATCAAAAACCAACTCAGGAAATTCAGCGGGTCTTGTAATCATTCCCCATTCAGCAGCTAATCTAGCAAAACTTCCTGATTGTGAAAAAAGGTATAGAATTCCAATTGCTCCAACAAGATGAGGTACAGTAAGGTTTATCTGAAACAAAAAATTGATTATTGATTTTCCAATAAAATTTCTTCTTAGCAGGAGTGCAGCTCCAATTGCTAAAGTTGCAGAAATAATAGTTGATGTGAAAGCAATATGAAAACTAAGAATAAAGGAATAATAAAACTCTTTAGATTTAAAAACTGAAAAATAAGCATTTAGATTAGGTTCAGTTAACCCAATTATAGGCATATAATTAAAGCTTCTTAACAATCCTACAAACAAACCACCAAAAAACAAGAGTATAATAATTAATAAAGCAGGTGCTAACAAAAGTAGAATTTTTGTTCTGTCTGACATTTGAATTTTATTATAATAATTTTGACATCTCGCGGCAGATTATCGCCGCGAGATGTTCATAATTTAATTAGTTCCTACGTTTTCAATCCATCCTTTTTCAATGGCTTTGATCCACTCACCTTGGAGTTCTGGTAAGGCACCATCAGTATTATCCATTGGAATTGCTGCAGGATGTTTCTCTATTGCATTAAATGAAGCTAAAATTGCTGGGTCAGTTCTATCCATTTCAATTCCAGGGTTTGTACCCCAAACAGATGGCTTGGCTTTCTCTAATTGAGCTTCTCCTGATAAAAGAACATTTTGCAATACAAGAGCAGCGGCTTTATTTGGAGAATTGTAAGGTATGATTGTGTAGTTTGTGTTTCCAATATTACCATCATTCATACGATATGTTCTTACTGTATCTGGAAATACGCCATTAGTTACTTCTTTAGCAATATTTGCAGGGTTGTAATTAAAATAAATTGCAATCTCTGTGTTAGCAAATAATTGAGTTAATGCGCTAGGGTTAGCTGGATAAGTTTTACCTTCGCGCCATAGATATGGCTCAAGGTCATTTAATATTTTCCAGGCTTTCGTTGCTGCTGCGTCATATCTAGCTTGATCAAAAGGACCAAGTAAATTTTCTGCACCACCAGCTGCATAATAGAAAACATGCCTTACAAAAGCTGATCCTGTAAAGTCAGGTGGAGCTGGGTAGGTAAACATACCTGGATTTGCTTTTATCCATTCAATTAACTCGCTAATACTCATAGGTGGATTTTCCATGGTAGCTGTATCATAAGCAAAAACAGAATGGGCTCTATTCCATGGTGACTCACATCCATCAACAGGAACTCCAAAGTCATTAGCTATGGCTTGGTTATTCCAATTAACTAATTTATTATTAGGTAGTTTATCTAAGTAACCACACCATGCCATATCACCTTGCTTCATAGTTTTGAAATTTTCACCATTAATCCAAATCATATCAACAGTTCCTTTGTCATTAACTCCAGACTCTTTTTCTGATAGAACTGTGTTTACGGCTGCTGCTGTATCAGTTAATGGTACTCTGTTAAGTGTTATATTATACTTATCTTTGAGAACTCCGCCGACATACTCAGTAACGTACTGATTAATATGATCAGCTCCTCCCCATAAAAACCAATTAACTTCTCCACCTTTAGCTGTTTCAACAATTTCATTCCATGACTTACTCATCAAACTAGCACCATCCGCTGTATCAGCAGAAGCAATAGGGGAAAATGCAATTGTTGAAGCTAAGAAAGCTCCAAGTGAAAAACTTTTTATTGTCTTTTTCATTTATCTCCTCCAAAAAACATTTTTATTTTTGCATGAATTTATAATTAAATTTGTAAATATAAATTTGTATAGATAACTTTATTTTATAGGTATCTCTTGTCAAGAAATAACTTTTTAAGATTACAGTATCACCAAATACTCAAATTAAAAATTATCAAATTATTAAGCAGTATGATATTATCATATGATAAACTTTAAAAATAATTGGTAATAGATAATGTCTACTAAAGAATTTTTAAAATCAGTTGATACAATTTTTGATGATGCTGCCAAGTTATTAAAATTACCTTACGGGCTTGCTAACAAAATAAAACTTGCAAATTCAACATATACAGTTCGATTTGGTGTAAGGTTAAAAGGAAAAATCTATACATTTACAGGTTACAGATCTGTTCATTCAGAGCATATGGAACCTGTAAAAGGGGGTATTAGATATGCATCTTATGCCGATCAAGATGAAGTAGAGGCTCTTGCAGCACTAATGTCGTATAAATGTGCTTTGATGGAAATACCATTTGGTGGATCGAAAGGTGCTTTAGTAATAAATCCCTACGAATGGGGTGAAAGTGATTTAGAAAAAATAACAAGGAGGTTCACGCAAGAATTAGCCAAAAGAGATTTAATTCACCCTTCACAAAATGTGCCTGCGCCAGACATGGGAAGTGGTGAAAAAGAAATGGCATGGATCGCAGATGAATACAGACGCTTAAACCCATCTGAAATTACAGCAAGGGCTTGTGTTACCGGAAAACCTGTAAATAAAGGTGGTATTTCAGGAAGAGTTGAAGCAACGGGAAGAGGTGTGCAATTTGGACTACGAGAATTTTTTCGCAATAAAAATGATGTTATATTAGCTAAACTAGATGGTTCTCTTGAGGGCAAACGAGTAATCATACAAGGATTTGGAAATGTAGGTTACCATGCAGCGTTATTTCTGTCCGAAGAAGATAATGCCAAGATAACTACTGTTATTGAGAGAGATGGAGTTATTTACAATGAGAACGGAATTAATATAAGAGATTTAAAAAATCACATGATTGATACAGGGGGAACACTAGGCTTTGAAGGATACAACAAACCTAATACTAAATTTTTATTTAATGATTGTGAAATTTTAATTCCTGCAGCAATGGAAGGTGTAATAACCAAAGAAAATGCAAATTTAGTTAAAGCTAATTTAATTATAGAAGCAGCTAATGGACCTATTACATATGAAGCGGACAAAATTTTAGAACAAAATGGTGTTGTTATTATTCCTGATATGTACGCCAACGCTGGTGGTGTTACAGTCTCATATTTTGAGTGGGTGAAAAATCTTACGCATATAAGATTTGGCCGTATGCAAAGAAGAGAAGTTGAAAATCAAAATTTGTCAATTATAAAAGCTGTTGAAAAAATGACTGGGAAAGAATTTCCAGATAATTTAAAGGCTAGTGTAATGCAAGGCCCAACTGAATTATCTTTAGTGAGATCTGGTTTGGACGACACAATGAGAACTGGCTATAAGGCAATGAGTGATAGGTTCCATTCAGATAATAGAATAAAAAGCTTGAGAATGGCTTCAATGGTTATAGCTATTGAAAGAATAGCAGAATCTTATGTTTCTCTTGGCATTTGATTAGGCTCGGAATTTCTTAATAGTAATTTGTGAAGATTTTTCTTCGATAAAATTCTTACCATAAAATACATAAATTTTGTTGGTATGGTTACGTTATAAATAAATTTTGGATTTTTAACATGCAATGAATGGTGAATAATTTTAGCTACATCAATTGCCTTTAATTCAAATAATTTATTGAAAAATGAATTACTTTCTTTTTTTAATTTAGGGATTAGAAATTTTTGATAAATTCTTTTTAGATAGCTTTTTTCCCAATCAACCCACTTTTTAAAGTGCAGAAATGAATTTTCTCTAATAAGTGTTTTAATGGGTCCAGGTCTCACAGAAATTACATTTATTCCAGTGCCTTGTAACTCTAGTCTAAGAGTATCAGTGTATCCTTCCAAAGCCCACTTTGTAGCGTTATAAGGGCCTCTATATGATAAAGTAATAAAACCTAAAATTGACGAACATTGAATAATTCTTCCGTAGCCTTGTTTACGCATGACTGGGATTATTTTTCGAGTCAGGTAATGCCACCCAAAAAAATTTGTTTGAAAAATTTCTTTCATTCCATCAGTGGGAATATCTTCTAATGCACCTGGAAGAGCAAAAGCACCATTATTAAAAACTGCATATAATTTACCGTTAGTAATTTTTAATATTTCATCTAATGCGAGATCTATACTTTTTTCTGAATTATAATCGAGATGAAAACAGTTTATGTCTAAGGAACTAATCTTTTTAACATCTCCCTTTTTTCTGCAGGTAGCGAATACTTGCCAACCATTTTGTGATAAATATTTTGCAGTTTCAAGGCCAATTCCTGAAGAGCAACCTGTAATTAAAATACTTTTTTTTCTATCGTTCATATAATTTTCTATAAAGTTGAAATTAGATTCATTAGTAGTTATTTTATTATAATCAATGAAAACCTTTTCCAGACATAAACTTAATTTTTTTGAAAGAATTACAGATCCAATGAGGTTTGGCAATAACATTGCGCCTCCAGAAAAGTTATTCAGTTTTATTATTCATTTTTCAAAACAAATTAAATTAACGATATTTTGCCTATTTGTTTTGCAGCTATTAACAGTCTTGATTGATCTTTCTCTTCCTTTGGTTTTTGGAATTATCATAAATCAAATTCTGGAAACTAATGATATTGGCGCGATGATTAAAGACAACTTTTATTATATGTTAGGTTACGCGTGTCTTTTTCTTATTCTGAGGCCTTTAGTGCAAATTTTAACAGCAGCTTTAGTAGACATGTCTTTAATGACAGGTTTTGCTAATATTGTAAGATGGCAAAGTCATTTAAATGTCCTTGGACTAGATTTAAGTTATTTTACAAATGAATTAGCAGGGAGATTAGCAAATAGAGTCATAGAGACGGGACAAGCTGTAAGGGGTGTAGTGCTTAAATTTTTTGAGGTCATTCTTTATATGATTTTATATTTTGGTGGAGCAATATTTATATTAGCTCAATCAAGTTTGATTTTAGCAATACCAAGTTTTCTATGGTCACTTGTATTCTTATACGTATTAGTTTTCCTGATGCCAAAAGTAAGAAACTTAAGCCATAAACACTCTCTTCTGAGAAGTAAAATGACAGGAAGAATTGTAGATTCTTATGCAAACATTGGGATTGTAAAGTTATTTGCAAGAAAGAATCACGAAATAGATGGAGCCGCTGAAGCAATTGATGATTTTAATTTTGGCTGGGCAAGAGTTATGAGAATTTCATTTTTAATGGAATTTTTAATGTCCATTTCAAATGCAATGCTTATTGTTGGAACAGTAGGTTTTGGTCTATTTCTACTTACACAAGATATTGTCACAGTAACTATAGTAGCTGCGGCTTTCCCCCTCTCATACAGAATAGGAGATATGTCACACTGGATAATGTGGGAAATAAGTTTCCTTTTTGAAAACATTGGAACTATAGATGAGGGTAAGGAGACTATATCAAAAAAACCAACTGTAATTGATGCTAAAAATGCTGAAAACCTATCAGTGCATAAGGGCCAAATAGAGTTTAAAAATGTAAAGTTTAATTATGGTATGCCAGGCGGACTATTTGAAGCTTTAAATTTTAAAATTAAACCTGGTGAAAAAGTTGGTTTAGTTGGTCGTTCAGGATCAGGTAAAAGTTCAATTGTTAATTTATTACTCCGTTTGTATGATCTAGATGACGGACAAATTTTAATTGATGACAATGATATTTCTCAAGTTACACAAGATTCACTAAGATCAAATATAGCTGTGGTTACACAAGATACTGCTCTTCTCCATAGATCAATAAAAGATAATATTTTATATGGAAATCCTAATGCTGATGATGAGGAACTTTTCAAAGCAGCCAAACAAGCTGAAGCATATGACTTTATCTTGGATCTAGAAGATAAAGATGGAAGAAAAAGCTTTGATGCTTACGTTGGTGAAAGAGGTGTTCGTTTATCAGGTGGGCAAAGACAGAGAATAGCTATAGCAAGAGTTATATTAAAGAATGCTCCAATTCTTGTTTTAGACGAAGCAACAAGTGCCCTTGACAGCGAAGTAGAGTCTGCAATTCAAACTCAACTGACAAATATTCTTGAAAACAGAACCTCGCTCGTGATTGCACACAGACTATCAACTATTAACAAACTTGATCGATTAATAGTCATGGATCAAGGAAAAATTATAGAAGTTGGAACACATAATGAACTCATAAAAAATAAAGGTCATTATTCAAAATTATGGTCACTTCAATCGGGCGGGTTCCTTCCAACTGCAGATGATCCTAAAATAGGAACAAAAACTAATATTATTTAACTTTCGTTCTTAGCTAACCAATTTACAAAAGGGATAGTTGGAATTATCCATAAAAAACCAAATATTGCATATACAAATAAATCGATTATCCAACTAATCCCAGAAATTAAATCTATAAAAAAAATTGCAATAATTGCGTAAATTATTAAGTAGGGTATTATAAAGATCGTTATTAATAAGTGTCGCCAACGCATAATTATGAATTTAGTAGGAATTTTGATAGTATTATTTTATATAGTTAAAAAAAATTTATTTTGAATTGTTTTTATGAATAATGATATTAAAATAGCTCCTTCAATTTTAGCAAGTGACTTTTCTAATCTTAAAAATGAAATAATAGATATTGAAAAAGCTGGTGCAGATTTCATTCATCTAGATGTAATGGATGGCCACTTCGTACCAAATTTAACTTTTGGCCCCCCATTAATAAAATCTATTCGAGGATTAACAAAATTAGTCTTTGATGTTCATTTAATGGTTAGTAATCCAGATTATTTGTTAGATCAATACATTGATGCAGGCAGTGATATTATTACAGTTCATATTGAAGCTTGTAATCATTTGGATAGAACTTTGAATTATATTAAATCAAAAGGATGTAAAGCAGGAGTTGCTATAAATCCTCATTCAGATATTAACTTTCTTGAAAATGTATTAGATGAGATAGACTTAATACTAATTATGACAGTTAATCCGGGTTTTGGTGGTCAAAAGTTTATTCAAAGCATGCTCAAAAAAATAGCTTTAACAAAAACATTGATAGATAATAGAGATATTTTATTAGAAGTAGATGGAGGAATAAGTCCATTAAACTCTAAAGATGTAACTAATGCTGGAGCAAACGTTTTGGTTGCAGGTAGTTCTATATTCGCCTCAAACAGAAATGCTGATTATACAAAAAATATAGCAGCATTAAGGAATTAATTTATATCTCTGATTTTTCAATTAAATCCATTAAAATTGGTCGTAGGTTTTTAATACCAATAAAAGGATGAATATTTATAGCAAAATCTAAATTTTTAAGTGACTCATTGTATCTTCCAAGAGCAAGATTTATTTGTGCTAATCCAGCAATAGCACCAAAATGTCTTGGTTCTATTTTTAGTGTAGACTGTATGTCTCTTATAGACCCGTAAAAATCACCTTGAAGGTATCTTATAGTTGCAATTTTATTAATTGGTTCAGCCCAATTTGGATCACTTTTTGATAGATCTATAAACAAGTTGAGAGCCTCATCTAACTTTCCACTTTTCATAAGTTTTACGCCTTTTTTCATCAAAATATTATTATTTTCATTTGAACCTGATGAAAGCCAATATTTCCAAATTTTTTCTTCATATTTTTTTGCTGCCGATACATCACTAGCATTTTTTAAACTAATAAATAAATTATCAATTTCAGCGCCACTTGCTTTTGAAAACAAAAATACAAAGGAAGCTAAAAAAAATAATAAATAATAAACATTAATTTTTTTTGTCATAATTATATCCGTGATAAATTAGTAATAACAATTCCATTGGTTAATGTAATAAGATCATTAAATTTTATAGGAAACACCCAATGTGTATGTCCTGCTGAAGCCCAAAGTAAATCAAACCTATTCAATTTATAATCGATTAAAATAGGTATATTTTTTGAAATTGTAAGTGGACTAACTCCACCAATGCTGAAACCTGTAATTTTTTTTACGTATTCAGCATCTGGCCTTTTAATTTCACCAATTAAACGACTTGATATTAAAATTTGATCCTCATTGCCCTTTCTGTCTCCAGAAATTAATGCCATAACAGGATGACTAACTTCTTCATTATCCACTCTGAAAAGCAAGGACTTAATAATTGATCCTTCATCGGTATTCAGTGCTAGTGCAGCATCTTTTGCACTTCTTGCAGTATCTGATAACCTTATCAATTTTACATCAGCACCTTCTCGTTGAAGAAATTCTTCGACTCTTTTCACAGCATCTGTCTTTTGTTGCATTAGCTAATAAAGTTCCTTAAATTTTTTTAGAAATAGTTTTTCTGCTTTATTTGCAGAAATTGGTATAATTTTATAGTCAGGTATCAATTTTGGCATTTTGAGAGTTTTTTTTGCTTCTTTCAATGTAAAACCAGCTAATTGAATTGCTTCTATAAAAGCAGTTTGCCTATCACAAGTTTTTATTAATTTATAAATTTTTTTTGGGATTTCACCTGGTAAAGAAAATCTTATATTAATAGCTGATTGAATTTTTTCTTCTAATTGGATATATTCCTCTCCTAAAAATGATTTTAATGGTGTAATCATATCACTAATAATGTATTCTGCAGCATCGTGAAGTAGGGCAGCTAATTGCCATTTGATTTCAATATTTTCATTATAACTTTTTAATAATTCAGCTACAATTACGCTGTGCTGCGCCACAGATAAAGGATACTTTCCAGAAGTCTGTCCATTCCACCTTGCAACCCTTGAGATGCCTCGAGCAATGTCTTCAATTTCTATATCTAAAGGAGAAGGGTTTAATAAATCTAATCTCCTTCCTGATAGCATTCTCTGCCAAGAACGTGGTTTTTTTTGCATAATTAAACTAACCAATACACTATAAACAATTAATTACACTATTTAGAAATACTTGGAAAAATATTTAATTTCTAGTATTTAAGTTATAAATTAATTGGTTTAAGTATGGATTATTTTGATACTGCAAAAAAATATAGAAATAAAAGAATAAAAAAAATATTCTCTATACTTATAAATTTATTAATTCTTATTATTGTTGCAATTATAGCCTGGCAAATTGGCGTAAGAGATAGAAATAATATTATTGCAGTTCATTCATCTGAATTAATAAGAATAGCTAATGAATTTAAAGAGCTTAATAAAGAATTAGGAGATCTAAAACTTCAGTCAAAATCAGATAAGACACTAATTGAAAAACTCAATATTGAAGTATCCAAAAAACCTGATAGTAATTTAAACGAAATTATTAAGTTATCCTCAAACTCATTAGCTAAAGGAGTATCAATTGAGCAGATCACAACATCAATAAAGTCTCTGAACAAGCCCTCAAAATGTGAAAAACCAAAGCGAAAAGAGCTTAATGTAATAACACCAATTTATTCAACAAATAGTCAAGAGATTAGTTTTTTTGATAAAGGATTATCCATTCTCGCAGAAGGTAAAGCAAATATTGAGGCTAATAATGTAAACCCATGGTTTGATCCAAATCAGAAAATAAAAGTACGGTTAAGATATTTTGGAATTGAAGAATGGCATGAAGGCATTCTACCATTCTCTGTAAAACTTCAGTTTGAAAATAATGTAGCAGTTATTAATTTTGAAAATTCTGAGATAAGAGGAAGTATATACTCAAGTGTTAAAGTATGTACTTAAGTTTTCCTATTTATAAATTTTTCACTTATTTCCCAACCTGCTGAAACTAAGCAAGTACCAAGGCAAATTTTTAAAATATCAGGAGTAATAAAGGGTAATAATCCAAAAATGAGTGCAGTATTCAAGTCTTTTAAATAAGAAAGCCAAATTACACCAAACAAATAAATAACTAATGTTCCAATAGTCATGGAAGTGAATGTTAATACAACCGACTTATCCCATCCTCTTTCAGCTAAATAGCCAACAACCAAAGAAGCTATTAAAAATCCAAACAAGTATCCACCTGTTGGACCAAATAAAATAATAAAGCCTCCTCCATGTGCGAAAACAGGCAATCCAATTGCACCTTGGAACAAATAAAGACTAGTGGCTCCAACTGCACCTCTCCAACCTAGAAACATACTCATCACGAGTAAAACTAATGTCTGCAGGGTTACCGGAACAGGTGTAAGAGGTATTTGCACTTTAGATGAAACAGTCAGAAGAAATGAACCTATTATAGAAGTTAATAAAACATAAACTAAGTCATTTGTTTTTTTACCTAATAGAGATGAAACTAGAGAGTTACTTGAAGAATATGTATCCATGCCTGTGCCTTATTAAAAAGTTTTAATGTAATATTATTAGCATTATGTTGATAATTTATAAATAAAAATTAATATTTAATATTATAATTATTGTAATCAAAGGTTTCAAAATATTTACTTTTGATAAAGAAGTTGTTGTTGAAAAATATTGAAATGAAAAATAAAAAAATAGTTTGGATAACTGGAGCAAGTTCTGGGATAGGAAAAGAACTCTCTTATAAGTTTGCACAAGAAGGTTGGAAGATTGCTCTTACTGCAAGAAGAAAAGATAAATTAGAAAAAATTAATAAACAAACAGGAAATCAAAATCTAGTTTGTCATGCAGATGTAACTTTAAAGTCAGATATAAAAAAAGCATTCAAAATATTAGAAAAAAAATATGAAAATATAGATTTAGCAATTTTGAATGCAGGTGTATATTCATCTGTATCCATAAGTGACTTTGACTCTAATGTATTTCAGAAACATATGGAAATTAACTATATGGGAGTTATAAATTCTCTTGAGCAAATAATTCCAAAAATGATTTCCCAAAAATCTGGTCAAATTGCTATTATTACTTCACCCACTGGTTGGAGGGGTCTTCCAAAAGCTGCTGCTTATGGGCCAACCAAATCAGCTCTTAAAAATTTAGCTGAATCACTGAGGTTTGAACTTGATGCTTATGGAATAAAGATTCAATTATTTTGTCCAGGATTTGTTTCAACTGAAGCTACGCCTGTCGGTGAACACTCTTTACCTGGAATTATAACTGCTGAGAGAGCAGCTTCTTTAATATATAATTCATTATCATCCAAAAAATTTGAAGTTTTTGTTCCCAATAATATTCTAATTTGGAGTTTATATTTATTGAAATTTTTACCTGATAGTTTGGCTCACAGATTGATTAAATGGAAAACTGGATATTGATAAACTAATGAAAGAAAATAATAAAGAATATGTAAAAAAATATATTTCTGCTTATGAAAGTTTATCAATTAATAATTTGGATACTCTTAAAAACACATTTACCAATGACATTGAATTTGAAGATCCTTTCAACAAAGTTAGTGGCAAAGAAGCAGTTATAAAAATTTTTTCAGAGATGTTCGAAAAAATAGACAATCCCAAATTTCAAATTTTAGAGCTTTCATACGCTCAAAATTTTGATAAAAAATTAACTGTTTATCTAAAGTGGATTTTAAATGGAAAGTTTAAACGAAATAAGAAGAGTTTTGCTATTAAAGGAGTAAGTGAAGTAAAGTTTAATGATCAAGGCAAAGTTGTGAAGCATATTGATTATTGGGATTCAATAACACAATTAATTATTCACTTGCCTTATGTGGGAAGTCTTGTAAAAGCTTTCTTGAAAAGTATTTTCAAATTTAATAATATTTAATTTATAGAAGATAGTTTGACTTGCTTAACATCAATGCAACCTGATCTGAAACCTCCTTCACAATAGGAAAAATACAGATTCCACATTCTATAGAATCTTTCGTCAAAACCTAATTTTTTAATCCTAGGCCACGACTTATTAAATTGATTTCTCCAAATGGAAAGTGTTGATGCATAGTCTATTCCAAAACTATTAACTTTATCAATTTTCAGACCAGAATTATTAATTGGATCCTCTAGAGCTTTCATTGATGGCAGCATACCTCCCGGAAAAATATATTTTTGAATAAAGTCTGGAAATTTTCTGTAATTATCAAAAAATTTATCATCAATAGTTATAACTTGAATGGCTGCCATGCCTTTAGGTTTTAATAAATTCTTTATTTGTTTAAAGTATATTGGCCAATATTCTTCACCAACAGCTTCAATCATTTCAATTGAAATAATTCTGTCAAATGAGCCTTTGACTTTTCTATAATCAATTAGTCTCGTATTAACTAATTTACTTAATTTAGCATTGTGAATTCTTTGTTTTGTATATTCAAATTGCTCTTTACTTATAGTAATTGCAGTGATAACTGATTTATAATTTTTCGCTGCATATTCAGCGAAACCACCCCAACCACAGCCAATTTCGAGTACATTGTTATCTTTTGCTAAATCAACAATTTTAGATATTTGTTTATATTTATTTTCTTGAGCTTCTTTCAAACTTATTTTTTTTGCACCAAAGTAAGCACTTGAATATGTCATGCTTTCATCAAGCCATAGTTTATAAAAATCATTCCCTAGATCGTAGTGGGCTGAAATATTTTTTCTAGCTCTCTTAATTGAGTTTCTATTAAATAAGTGAAAAACTTTATTAATTAATTTAAATAAATAGTAACCTTTTCCTGAAGTATTTAATCCACTTTCCTGATATCCACATATTTCTATCAAATCACTCATTGATGAACTATTTATATTGCCATCAATAACACCTTCACAAAATCCAAGTGATCCTCCTAAAATAGTATCTTTGATTGACTTTTCAGTCAAAAAGCAAACGTCAGTGGTTGGTCCTTTTCTTGATCCTTTAAATAATTTAGATGAGCCATCTGGAAATGTAACTTTTATTTCACCCAAATTTAAGCTTTGTAGCATTTTTTCTAGTGTTTTTTGCCAAACAGACATGAAATTATTTAAACTTTTTTTGTTAAATTTGTTTTATGTGTGTTAAACACAAAAATCTTCTTATATTTTGCTCCTTTTATCAACAACTTTAAGGCTTGTATAAGAATTTTTATCATGGGCTTGCCAGGGTAAGCAGACCCTTTAACAATATTCATTAATAAAGCACCTACAGTTAAGGGCTTTATTTTTCCAGTTTGTATGGCATTTAGTGTTATTTTATTATTTATAAAATAATTTACAGAAATACTAATATTATTATTTGTCAATTTAGTTTTCAAACGGTAATCACCTTCTGAGGGAAGAAAAGGTGAAACCTCAAAAAGTTTGTTAGTAAAATGAGTTTCTTCAGGATTGCTTACAAGAGCGACATAAGAGTGAATTCCACCTACAACATTTCTCACTTCGTATATTAAGGCTGTTAATTTTTGTTCTTTATTAAAACAAAAATAAACTGACAGAGGATTAAAAACATGTCCGAAAATTTTAGGAAAACAATGAAGTAAAATTTTACCAGATGCATCACCACCATTTTTGCTTACTTGTTCTCTGGCCCAATTAAGAGGATGATCCTTACTATTGCCATGGTCTTTTTCACACCATGAAAATATATTATTTTTGTTTATTGAGAAAATTGAATTAAATTTTTTCTTATTTTTAATATTATTTAAATTTATTAAAATCGAAATACAATTGTAATTAAATTCATTAAACGGATGAATGTTTCTCTTATGACTTATTTTGCCATCTATTAACTTTATAGTTTTGATATCATAAGGACTATTCATAATTAAATTACTGAGCTGCGTGTAAAACCTCTTTAGATTGGAACCAAGGTAGATCAATATTATGAGAATTAGCTATTTCAACCGCGGATTTAACTCCATCTTCATGAAAACCGAAGCCTGTCCAAGCTCCACAAAACCAAAGATTATTTTTACCTTGGATAGAACTTAATTTTTTTTGAATGTTAATAGCGTTGTTATCTAAAATTGGATGTGAATAGGAATATTGACCATATATAAGATCAGGGTTTGGCAGAATTTTAGGGTTTAGGGAAAGTAGAATTGGCTTTGGAGAATTAATTCTTTGTAGTTCGTTCATCCAGTAAGTAATAGAGAGATTTCCTGAGTTTCCGGTTTCTGTAATATAATTCCAGCTAGACCAAACAGATTTTCTCTTTGGCATAAAATTTACGTCAGAGTGAAGTATTGAAGTATTTTTTTGGTATTTAAAATCTTTCAGTAAATTTGCTTCTTCAGTAAAGTTTTCAATTAAAATTTCTGAGGATTGATCAGCATGACAAGCTAATATAACTTTATCAAAAGTTTTAATTCCGTCTTGATAATGAACCCTTATACCTTCTTTTGATTTGGAAATTTTATTAATCTTCGCATTTGTATATATTTTTCCTTTCAAGAGTGATTGTATCTTTTTAACGTATTCTCTACTTCCTTTATTGACCGTGCTCCAATTTGGACGGTTATATATATTAAGTAATTTATGATTTTCAAAAAAAACTAATAAGCTTTTTATAGGAAAATTTAGGATGCTTTTTGTCGGGCATGACCAAATTGAAGCAGTCATTGGCACTAAGTGGTAATCAATAAATTTATTAGAATAATTAAATCTTTTAAGAAATTGTCCCAATGTCTCATTATCTGGGCAATCTTTAACATCTTTAAGAGCGTTAGTATAAAAATAATTTATGTCTCTCAACATGCCCCAATATTTTGGATCAATGATGTTTTTTGTTTGCCCTAAAAGTCCTATATATGAACTACTATATTCAAATTGTCCTTTATCAACAGATACACTAAATGACATTGAAGAATTGTTTACTCCAATATTTAAATGTTTTAAGAGGCTAGTAAATATTGGATAATTTTTATCATTTAATACTATAAAACCAGTTTCTACAGAGTATTTTTTATTGTCTTGTTCTATTGTTACTGTATTAGAATGACCGCCTAGTTTGCTATTTTTCTCAAATAGACTTACTTCAAACTTTTCTTGGAGGGTTAGAGCAGAAACCAATCCAGAAACACCTGAACCTATTACCCCAATTTTCATACAATATTCCAGTAAAATGATTTATTTTCTAAGTTCAGCATATTTATTTAGTGCTCTTTCTCTAGCAAATTTATGATCCACAATTGGGTTGGGATATGTGTCTCCGAGTTTTATATCAGAATTTTTTAAAATTGCACTATCTGCTTTCCAAGGTTCATGAATAAATTTTTTTGGTAGTTTATTTAATTCTGGAATAAACTTTTTAATATAATTACCATCTGGATCAAATTTTTCACCTTGAATAATAGGATTAAAAATTCTGAAGTAGGGTGCTGCATCTGCACCACAGCCAGATACCCATTGCCATCCAGAGGTGTTACTTGCTGGATCTGCATCCAAAAGTGTGTCCCAAAACCATTTTTCACCAAGTTGCCAAGGTAAAAGTAAATGTTTAGTTAAAAAAGAAGCTACTATCATTCTTACTCTGTTATGCATCCATCCAGTAGCCCATAATTCTCTCATACCGGCATCTACAATTGGGTAACCTGTTAGCCCCTTTTTCCATGCAATTAGATTAGCTTCATTATTATCCCATTCAAACTTTTCAAACTCATTTTTGATAGGAGTGTTATGAATATTTGGAAAATACCAAAGTAAGTTATGTGAAAATTCACGCCAAATTATTTCTGACTTATAGACATTAATACCATCATTTTCCTCAATATGGTTAATTGAGTTAAGAACTTCTTTTGGGCTAATCTCACCAAACCTCAAATGTGGTGAAAGTTTAGATGTGCCTTCAATACTAGGAATATCTCTATTTATATTGTAGTCGTGTAGTGCATCTGATATGAAAATTTCTAGTTTCTCTTTTGCTTTATTTGAACCAGGCTCCCAATAATTATGAAACTTAATTGGCCATGATTTATTTTCAATCAATTTCAGTTTATCAATACTTTGACTTACAGGCCATTTAGTTGGAGACAATAATTTTGAAGGTTTTGAATTTACAGGTTCTGGGATGCCCTTACTTAAAAGCGCTCTTTTGTAAGGAGTAAAAACCTTTAGTGGGTTACCAATTTTGCTTTTTATTTCCCAAGGTTCATAAAGAAGACTCCCATTAAAGCTCATAGCATTTATTGATTGGGCTGAGAGTTTTTCTTTGATTAATCTATCTCTTTTGACAGCCCAAGGTTCATACCTTCTATTCCATAAAACATTTGTTGCTTTTGTATCATCAATTAATTTTTGCAAAACTTCTTCAGCTTTTCCTCTGAAAATCAGTAGCTTGCTACCAACTAATTCAAGTTCACTTGATAAGTTTTCAAGACTTTTATGTAACCACCATTTAGAGGCTGAACCTAGTGAGCGACTTTGAGCATCTTCTTCATCATAAATAAAGATTGGTAGTACTGGTAAATTTAGATCTATAGCTTTTTTTAAAGCTGGATTATCTGATAGTCTTAGATCAAATCTAAACCATAATATTGTTTGTTGTTTCATAGGAAAAATCTATTTAATTACATCAATTAATTATTTTAAAACAGCTTTCAAGTTATAATTATAAATTTTATTCCTATAGATAAAACCAATATTTATTTTACTTTGATAACTAAATTGATTTAAAAACTCTGATAAATATAGGCCACCTGTAAAGATTCCAAAAGATGGCATAATTATAGTTTTATTGTTAAAAATAAAACACTTACCTGTGATTGGTTTATCTCTAGTTTTTATTTTTGTTTTTAAGTGATAGTGGCCACTTATTTCATTGTCTTCAAATTTTGTAATATGCCTAAATACTATTCCAATTTCTTCATGTTCATAAATTGGAGTAACATTAAGCCAAGAAGGTTTGTTTACGTCATGATTGCCCTTAATCCATATGCATTCAAATTCATTAATTATATCTTTAATATTTTTTTTATATTTTTCAGAAATATATTCAGCTGATATCAAATTATGAAAAGTGTCTCCTAAAAATATAATTTTTTTTGGATCAAATATCTTAAAAATTTTATTTAAAGTTATTAAAATTTCCTGAGTATCAAATGAAGGCAAAGGTATTGTTGATATTTTTTTTATATTGAGAGCAGAGGCTTTTTCGAAATGTATATCAGATATTATTATAGCTTTTATTTTAGGTATAAAAATCACACCTGAGTGGTGAAGAAAGCATTCTTGATTATTTAAATAAGCTACAATAATGTGATTTTTTTTAGGCATTAGTAGAATTTTTCTCCAATTCAGCCTCAAGCTCTTCTAATAATAAATCCTCAACCTCACCATGAATTGTTTCTTTGCCAATTTCCAAAAGAATAGGGACTGCAAGAGGGGTAGCTTTATTATTAAATTTAACCTCAATTTTGCCTTCAAACTTTTTCAACATATTATTTAATCTTGATATATCAGTCAAACCCTTCGCAGCATCAATTCTTGTTGCTTTTAAAAGAAAATGATCAGGTTGGTGTCTTTTGAGCACATCATAAATAAGATCTGAATTAATTGTCATTTGCCTCTGATTTATATCTGCTCCAATTATATTTTGATTAATTAATCCAGCAATTACTGCAATAGATCTAAAACTTCTTTTTAGTATGGAGGTCTCCTCAAGCCACTCTTCTAAATCATCACCTAAGATGTCTAAATTAAATAAATTATTTATATCTTCTGGGCAGTTTTTACTCCAAATTGCAATAGCGTAATCATTAGCTACAAATCCAATTGGCTTTAACTTTTTTCTTTCCATTCTTTTAGTTAATAACATGCCTAGTGTTTGATGGGCTTTTCTGCCCTCAAAACAATAGGCAACAGTGTAATAGCGATTTCCTCTTTTAAAAATTTCAATTAATAATTTATCCTTTTGAGGTATGATAGAATCATTTAGTTGTTTATTAAGCCAAAAACATGCTTCTGAACCTAGTATATTCCAGCTGTTTTTATTTTCTAAAATTATTCTGACTTCCTCAGCAAGGGTACTTGAAATTGGAAGCCTTCCTCCAATAAAGGATGGTACTTTTGGTTCACTTTTATTACTTGGAGACACTATAAGAGAATTTTTTTCTAATTTCAAAAATTCAAGCATCCTACCGGAAAAAATGAATGTATCACCTTTTGAAAGAGATTGAGCAAAGTATTCTTCTACATTGCCAAGTAATTTTCCTCCTTTTAATTTTACTTTTATATTTACTGCTTCAACAATAGTACCGACATTCATTCTCCATAATGTCTTGAGAATTTTGTTTGACGGTCTATATTTGCCATCAATGCCTTTTACAATTTGATGGAATTTTCCATATTCACTCAGTGAGTAACCACCAGTAGAAACAAAATCCAGCGTTTCGTCAAATTCATCTTTTGTTAAATTTTTATAAGGAAAAGCTTTTTTGACTATTCTATATGTTAAGCTTGGGTCTAATGGCGCTGATAAAGATAAACCAACCAAGAATTGAGCCAAAACTTCTAGGGCGCCATCTGAAGTATCTATCTTGTCTAAGTGCTCTTTATTCACAAGATTTACAGCTGCGTGACACTCGAGTAATTCAAATTTATTTGTGGGAATTATAGATGCTCTACTCATTCTATTATAACTATGTCCTGATCTACCAATGCGTTGTATAAGCCTATTGACACCTTTTGGTGCTCCAAGGTTTATTATATGATCAACACTGTTCCAATCAATTCCCAAATCAAGAGATGATGTTGCAATTACTGCCTTTAAATGTCCTTTTGACATTTCACTTTCTACTCTTAATCTTTGCTCCTTTGATAAAGAACCATGGTGCAATGCTATGGTGAAATTCTCTTCATTAATTTTCCAAATTTCTTGAAACAAAATTTCTGATTGCGCCCTTGTATTTACAAATATAATTGTCGTTTTGTTTTGAGAAATTATATTTAATATGTCACCCAGTGCATATATGCCGCTATGCCCAGACCATGGTATGTTTCTTTTTGTTTTTGGTATATCTATGTTAGGATTTAAAAATTTAGGTTGTTGTATGATAGTTGAGTTATGATTTGGATTGTCACCAGAATTTAACCAAAGCAAAATTGTTTTAGGATCAGAGACTGTTGCAGATAGACCTATTTTTTTGAAATGACTATTAATATTTCTAAGTTCGGAAATTCCTAATGACAAAAGGTCACCTCTTTTGTCATTAAAAAGAGTATGAATTTCATCAATTATTAAAAATTTCAAATTACTAAAAAACTTTTTTGATGTTTCCCAAGAAAGCATAAGAATAAAACTTTCTGGTGTAGTCATTAAAAAATTAGGAGGGTTATGTTTTTGAGAATTTCTTTTGCTTTGTTTAGTGTCTCCTGTTCTTGTTTCTAAAGTAATATCTAATTCCATTTCTTTAATTGGGAATTCCAAATTTCTCTCTATATCGTTAGCCAAGGCCTTTAATGGTGATATATATAATGTATGAAGTCCTTTAGGTGATTCTTTAATTATATCAGTTATTGCAGGTATAAATCCTGCAAGGGTTTTTCCTCCACCCGTAGGAGCGATTACTAAGGCTGAATTTAGATTAGACAACTTATTATTTAGCTCTATCTGATAATTATGAGGTACCCACCCTTTAAATTTAAACCAGTCATCAATTTTTGGATTTAACATAATTAATAAATAGTTAATAAAAATTTGAATAATAGTTATATACGTTTAATGCTTAGATTTAAATCAAACATTTTTTGGAATTTATAATGATAAATCTTTATTACTGGCCAACACCTAATGCTCGAAAAGTTTCAATTCTTTTTGAAGAACTTAAATTGAAATATAACCTCATTAAAGTTGATATAAACAAGGGTGAACAATTTTTTGAAAAATTTTTAAAAATTTCTCCAAACAATAAAATACCAGCAATTGAATTTGAAGAGAATGGCAAAAAAATAACTCTATTTGAATCAGGGGTAATATTACTATTTTTTGCAGAAAAATATAATAAATTTTATTCAAATGATAAATTAAAGAGATTTGAAATTATTCAGTGGTTAACATGGCAAATGGCTGGATTTGGACCAATGCTTGGTCAGGCACACCACTTTAACTTTTATGCAAAAGAAAAAATAAATTATGCACAGGAAAGATATTCTAGTGAAGCAAATAGACTTTATGGTGTTTTAGATAATAAATTAAAAGATCAAGAATGGATTACAGGAGAGTATTCTATAGCAGATATCGCAGTTTATCCATGGACAATGACACCTGATAGACAAGGTGTGGAATTATCTCACTTTGATAATGTAATAAGATGGAAAGAACAAATGAAAAAAAGATCTGCAGTTGCCAAAGGTATGTCTGTTGGACAGGAAATGAGAAAAAATAATAAAGTTTTAACTGATGATGAATATTCAAATCTATTTGGAAAAAATCAATACAAGAAGCGTTAGAGCATGAAAGTTGATTGGATAAAAAAGACAAAAGAAGGTATCCAAGTCAAAGATGGTTCATTTTTTGTGGACCCAATTTATCCTGTAAAAAAAGCAATTATAACTCATGGTCATGCTGACCACGCTAGGGCAGGACATGAACATGTAATAGCTACACTGGAAACTCTAGCAATTATGAAAGAGAGATATGGTAATAATTTTTGCAAAAATTCAACTGTACTCAAATATCATGAGAAATTGACTATTGAGGAAGTTAAAATTTTCCTTGCACCTGCTGGACATGTATTAGGTTCAGCTCAAGTGGTTATGAATTTTGCGAACCAAGTAATTACAGTTTCAGGTGATTATAAAAGACAAGATGATCCAACTTGTGCAGCATTTGAACCTATCAAATCTGATATTTTTATAACTGAAGCAACATTTGCTTTACCAGTTTTCAAACATCCAAATGCCAATACTCAAATAAATTTGTTAATTAAATCAATCCTAAACTTTCCTGAAAGATGTCACGTAATTGGTGTCTACAGCCTTGGTAAGGCACAAAGACTCATAAAAATGCTGAGAAATAATGGTTGGCACAATACAATTTATTTGCATGGTTCATTGGTAAAAATTTGTAACTTGTATGAAAAATTTGGAATAGATTTAGGTGATTTAGAACCTGCAACAATTCAAGATAAACCAGAAAAGCCTCATGATTTTTATAAGGGAAAATTAATATTAGCTCCTCCATCTGCCTTAGCAGATCGATGGTCAAGACGTTTCCCTGATCCAATTTTGGGGATGGCTTCAGGATGGATGACAGTCAAACAAAGGGCAAAGCAAAGAGGAATTAACCTACCATTAATACTTTCTGACCATGCAGATTGGAATGAAATTTTAACAACTATTAAAGAAGTTTCACCAAAAGAAGTTTGGATAACTCATGGTGCTGAGGAGGCTTTAATATATGAGTGTAGTAAAAACAATCTTACAGCAAAGGCACTATCTATTATTGGTTATGAAAGTGATACTGATTTATGAAGCGATTTGCTGAGTTACTGTTAAATCTTATTCTAACTTCAAGTAGAAATGACAAAATAGATCATATTGTGAATTGGATAAAGGATAGCAATTCAGAGGAAATCGGCTGGGGATTATCTATTATTTGTGAAGAATTAGAAATTTCTAAAGTAAAGCCATCTATGGTTAAAGAGATTTCAAAGCTGCATATAGACAAGTATCTATTTGATTTATCTTATGACTATGTTGGAGACATGGCTGAAACTGTGTCTTTAATATGGCCTGAAAAAAATGATAAAAATGCAAATTTTTCAAGTGTAACACTTACAAATGTAATTAAAGACTTAATTAATGTTCAGAAAAAGGAAGCACCAAAGTTAATTTCTAATTATTTAGACAATTTTGATCAAAATACTCGTTGGGCATTTTTGAAGATTATTACTGGAGGGTTACGTGTTGGTGTTTCTAGCAGACTAGCTAAAACAGCAATTTCAAAATATTTTAATAAAAACATAAAAGATATTGAGGAACTTTGGCATGCTTTTGATCCTCCTTACAAAGAAATAATTGAATGGTGCAGGGAAATAATTGAAAAACCAAAAGTCAAAGACAAGCCAATATTTCGTTCTCCAATGCTTGCTAATCCACTTGAAGAAAATGATTACAAATTAATTAATCCTATTAGTTATTTGGCTGAATGGAAATGGGATGGAATTAGAGTGCAGCTCGTTTCAATGAAAAATGAAGTCAAACTTTATTCTAGATCAGGTGATGATATATCAAATTCTTTTCCTGATATAATTGAAAATAGTTTCAGCCAAGACTTTTGTCTTGATGGAGAACTAATGGCAGGTTCAATTAAAATTCCAGGAAGTTTTAATGACCTTCAGCAAAGGCTAAATAGAAAAAATCCTTCAAAGGATTTAATTAGAAACATGCCTACTTTTATAGTTGCTTATGATGCTCTTTATATTAAGGACCAAGACATAAGAGACAAAAGTGTTATTGATAGGCGAGAGTTATTAAAGGCTTTTATACTTGAAGAAAAACTATCATTTATAAAATTCTCTGATGAAGTAGTTTTCAAAAATTTTCAGGATCTCGAAGGAAAGAGGTTACAGTGCAGACAAGATTTGAACTATGAAGGCTTGATGCTTAAGCTAAGAAATTCAACTTATGAGCCGGGAAGACCAAAAGGCCCATGGTTTAAATTTAAAAGAGATCCATATAGCATTGACGTGGTTCTTCTATACGCCCAAAGAGGCCATGGCAAAAGATCTTCTTTTTACTCAGATTACACATTTGGAGTTTGGAATGGCTATTTAAAAAATAGACAATTAGTAACCGTTGGAAAAGCATACAGTGGCTTTACAGATCAAGAATTACTTAAACTTGATAAATTTATTAGAGCTAATACGACAAATAGGTTTGGTCCTGTGAGAGAGGTAGAAAAAACACTTGTCTTAGAGGTTGCGTTTGATGATATTCAAAAATCTAAACGACATAAATCAGGATTAGCAATGCGTTTTCCTAGAATAAAAAGGATAAGGTGGGATAAACCTGCTAACGAGGCAGATACAATCGAAGATCTTGAGAGATTATTAAATGTAAGGAATTAATCTAGCTTTCAGTTAGACTTTCTGAATTCTCTAGCTTAAATCCTTCTCTCAACGTGCAATTGCCAGTAATGGTTTGCATAAGTAGGTTTTCTTTACACTTCGTCCAGGAAGGTGCTTCTCTATTGTCCATCATCCACAATTGAGAAACTGCTAAGATTACAAGTAAAATTAATAGTATCCATGAAAATCTACTCATTCTTTCACCTTTTTATCCCAATCATAAATATAATCAGTAATATTTTCCATATTTATTTCATCTTCGGAAATTACTTTTTTTGCAACTGAATATTTTTCATGTGTTTTTTTATCATATTCTTCTTGCATTAATGGATGCCAACTTGGAAGTTTTTTTCCTTCATTTACTAATTTGTAAGCACAAGTATTTGGCATCCAATTTAGTTGAGACAAATTGTTTGGTGTCAGCTTAACACAATCAGGTACTATTTTCTTTCTATTTGGATAATCCATACATTTGCAATTGTCTGTATCAAGTAGCTTACATGAGATATTAGTATAGAAAATTTCATTATTTTTTTCATTTTGGAGTTTTATAACGCAGCATTTTCCGCAATTATCACATAAAGCTTCCCACTCGCTGTGACTTAATTCTGTTAATTTTTTATTTATCCAAAACTTGTCTTTTTTCATAAAGTGTTATTGATAGTTCTAGTATAATTTTATTATTATTCTTTATGAAAAAACCAAGTTACATCTCTACAGGTTATTTTTCCACAAATTTTTTTGAAAAAACAATTCGTTCAAAACATTATGATGATATTTATTTTTCTCCTGAGAATGGAGAAGCAGAATCCGAATATGTTTTTCTTAAAGCTAATAAACTTCAAGAAAGATTTTCAAAAATTCCAAATTTTACAATAGCTGAACTTGGTTTTGGAACTGGACTAAACTTTCTACTAACTTGGAAATTATTTAATAACTTAAATAAAGAAGGATATTTAGATTTTATCTCAATAGAAGGGTATCCACTTAAGGAGAATATTTTAAATAAAATTTATGGTAATAATTTAGAGTTAAAAAACTATTGGGATGAATTACGTGATGCATTGCCACCCTTATGGCCAGGAGTTCACAGATTAAATCTTCAAAATGGTAGGGTAAGGCTGACTTTAATTTATGAAGAAGTTCTCGATGCACTCAAGAGACACAATTTTGAAGCAGACGCATGGTTTTTAGATGGCTTTAATCCAAATAAAAATTCGGAAATGTGGTCTCAAGATGTTATGAAGGAGGTCTTTAGATTAACAAAGCCTTCAGGAACTTTTTCAACTTTTTCGTCAGCAGGTTTTGTCAGAAGAAATTTAGAAAGAGCCGGATTTGAAGTTCACAAAATTAAAGGATTTAGATCTAAGAAAGAAATGTCTATTGGTAAAAAAGTTTCAGTAAAGAAAACTAAAAATCAATTTTTAAAATTCTTAATCATTGGGGGTGGCATCGCTGGTGTAAGTATAGCTCATTCATTAAATGCAAGAGGTTATAGCCCAACTATAGTTGATAAATATGACAAACTAGCTCAAGGGGCTTCAGGAAATTTAGCAGCTGTGCAGTATCCAAGGCTAACAACAGTTGATACTGCAGCAGGCAGGTTATCTTTAGCGTGTTATCGCTATTCTAGATTTCAAGCAAAAAAATTAAATGTCGCATTAAATGATAAATCAATAATATTTGGTATTCCTGAAAGAGAGGAAAAGAAACAGAAAATTATTCTTTCCCAAGGATGGTCTTCTGATCTTGTTAGAGAATTAAATGAGGATGACAAAGCAGAAATTTTTAGAGGAAAAATTAATCTTAATGGGGTAGTCCATGATTATGGCGGCACTATAAAATCCTCAGAATTTGTCAATAAGCTTGTCGATGATAGTATTGAAAAAATTTTCGGTGTTGAGTTGATTGATATTCAAAAGCATATCAATGGATGGAAAGTAAAACTATCAAATAATGAAGAAATAATAACAGAAGTATTGATTTTAGCATGTTCAGAAGGACTGAATAATCTTAGTCAAACTTCTGTATTTAACCTTCAATATACTCAAGGCCAAGTAACTCATTTAGATAAAAGTAAATTTAAAGATTTACCAAAATCTAATCTAAGCTTTTCTGGATACTTAACGCCACCTATTAATGATATAATTACTATTGGTGCTACATTTGAAAAAAATAGTAAGAAAAGAAATAAAGTATCAGTAAAAGCAAATGAAATTAATCTATCAAATATTCCAGAAGAGATTTACAACAATATTATAATTAGTGAAAAGATTGATGCTGCAAAACTTGATGGAAGAGTATCAATGAGGGTCTCAACCTATGATAGGATGCCAATGATGGGATCAATCGATGAAAACCTTTTTATTTTATCTGCATTAGGTGCGAGGGGTATGATTATGGGTCCTTTATTAGGTGATGCTCTTGTTAGTATTATTTTAAATCAACCTATAGGCTTAGATAATGAAATACTTCGCGCATGTGACCCAAATAGAATTGAGAGAAGTTTTCTAGTTTAATAAATTATGTTTATTTTTTTCAAAATTATTAATTGCTGTATTTAATTTTAATTTACAATTATCAAAATTCGAGCTTTTCTGTCTAGTTTTTTCATTTAGATAAATTGATCTATTAATTTCAATTTGAATTGCATGTTTATTCTCTTTTGGTTTGCCATAGAACTCTGTTATGTAGCCACCTGAATAAGGCGAGTTTCTTCTAACTTTTAAGCCTTGTTTAGTAAGTTCATTTTCTAAAAAATCAATACATTTAGGATGAATACTTTTCCCATGGCAGTCTCCTAAAACTATATCAATTTTATTATTTAAATTTTCTGATGTGGAAGGCATTGAATGAAAATCAAACAATATATAATGACCAAAATTTGTATGAGCCTTTTGAAGGAGTTCTATCAAAGTTTGGTGATAGGTTGTCCATGCCACATCTAACCATTCTTTTGCTAACTCACCTGAAAGTTTTGTATTATAAATACTTTCACCCATGCCGCATTTTATTGGTATAACGCCTATTCCAGATCTTGAATATTTTGTAGGTTTGGAGCTAATGTGTTCTATTGGAGGCTCAAAATCATTATAATTAAAATCATTTTTTGCCCTGTTAACATCAACGACTGAACGGGACCATACAGCTTTTAAAATAAGATTTTTTTTATCCAAATTCCCAGAAATTAACTGATCTACTAAACTATCTTCAATTTGCTTTAGTTCTGAAACATCAGTTTTTAGCAAAGAAAAAAAATCGTCAGGATAATAAACACCACTATGTGGTGATGATAAAATCAAAGAACTTTTTAAAATTTTATCTTCAAAATTTATAACCTGATTATTTTCAATCATATTTTTGTTATTATAAAATATTTTATACGTAAGATATTTAAAATTAATAAACTTGTAAATCTACTTGATAGCAATTATTTCTCATGATATCGAGTAATAATTAGGGCGCGTAGCTCAGCGGTAGAGCACTACGTTGACATCGTAGGGGTCACAAGTTCGAACCTTGTCGTGCCCACCATATCCCATAAGGGATAGCGAGCATCACAACATCTCCAGCATAACGCCAGTCACAAATCAGTCACACAGGAGGTGTACGTATGGCATCAATACGCTATCGAAATAAACTCTACCAGGTACAGATTCGCCTGAAAGACCAGTCTCTCTCAAAATCATTTTTGACACATCAATCAGCACGTCACTGGGCATGTATGCAGGAAGCCCGCATTTTAAAAGAAGATAATCCTCTATTTAAATACAAACCAAAAAGTTTAGCTGAGGTTTTAACAAAATATCAAAATTGCGTTATTTCAAAAAAAGAAAAAGGCCATCCTGACGGATGGGTTGTTAAAGCTTTTTTGAGGCTTGTTTGGGTAAAAAAATCACTTGAACAATTATCAGTTCAAGATATTGCTCATTATCGTGATGAACGATTGAAAGTTGTCAAACCATCTTCTCTTCACCGTCAGTTTTTTGTATTAAGGCATGCTCTTAATATTGCGAAAAGAGAGTGGGATTGGGACGTGCCAGAAGGACTTCTGGAACGCGTCAGGATTCCGTTAAAACCGCTCAAAGCAATCAGAAGATTACAGGCCAAACAACAAGAAAGACTTCTCTCTACGTGTCTTAAAACGGGAAGAAAAGATATTTATTTGATTGTTTTAATTGCATTGAGAACTGCTCTCAGGCGCAGTGAAATCCTCTCTCTTGAATGGAAAGATATCGACCTTAAAAATAAAGTATTTACAGTCCACAAAACAAAGAATGGTCACTATCGCTCTTTACCGATTGCTAATGATCTTTATTCAAAATTGTCTGTCTTGCATAACGAAGGTGAGGGGAGGTTGTTTACACTTTCTTCCAATGCAGTTCGACTTGCCTTTGATCGTATCAGACTTAAAGCAGGTTTGAAGAATGTTCGTTTCCATGATCTGCGCCATGAGGCAATATCATCATTTTTCGAAATGGGGCTGACTGTTCCCGAAGTTGCAATGCTTAGTGGACACAGGACACTTTCGATGTTGATGAGGTATTCACATGGGCAGCTTGATCGTGTACGATCTGTTATGAGCAGTGGAGGCATTCCATGAAAAAATTAGCTTCCAATGCAGAAGAGATCACTGGTTGGGATAGTAGAAATTTTACTTTCTATGTAAAAAATAAAAGAAAAGGTTTTTTGGTTTGTTTTAATTTATATAACTTTGGAAATAATATATGAATGATGGAAAAAAAATTGTTGATGGATTAACTAAAGCTGGCGAAGCTGTTGGCGCATTAAGTGGAGAGTTGGTGATTGAGGGTAAAATTACTGTTCAAGACGCTATGGAAATATCTTCTATCTTAAGAACTCTTGATTTTGAAGATAGTATGTTTGTTTATGAGTTATGCAGTGCATTTACATATCATAATCCAAATCCTAGCAGTAAAGAAGCCGCTAAAATGTTGTTGTTTGAGATTTTGCAATCAGACGATCCTGCAACTCTAGTAAAAATAACTAAAGATAAGATGATGAATGCTGCTGTAAAAAAAGAAAAAAAGAAAAAAGGGTTTTTTAGTTGGTTTTCTTAAGATGTTCTCCAATATGATGGGTAGGTTTTTAAAGTGGATCTGTGGTAGGATTGTTTTCATGGTTGCAGTAAGCTTTCATTTTCGTAAGCTTACCGTACTTATTAATAATTGGATTATGTCTGTTTAGTCGGTTTGCAAAATAATCACAGTGCTCGGGTGATTTAAACTCTGAGGTTCTTACAAATCCAAGAGGTGGTGTAAGAGGAGTTATTCCAGGTAAACAAAAGTATTAAATTTTTAAAACTTATTTTTCTTTTTACTAAGTCTGTTTAATTCCTTTTTCACTTTTGTAATTTTATAATTCTTTAGTATTTCCTTCCCAATCTCAACTCATCATTAATAATATCTTCACCCTTAACTATTATTCTAAAAAAATATTTAAAATAATTTCTCTTAAATAAAGAAATAGATAAAAATATAAGTGTTATGAAGAAACAAATTGAATTTATTAAATCTGAACTAACAAACAAAAAACTAAGGTCTGGAATATATAAAGTAGTTTTAAACCATTCAATTTCGATTGGAGTAAAAAGCATTACTATAAAAAAATTAATAAAATGTAATCGTGCTATATGATGATTTTGACAAAGAAATGGTAGGGCTAATAATGTAAGATTTAAGTGAACAATTACTGCAACAAAAAAATTTATTAGTATCAATTCTTTATCAAAATTGTGTATTCCATGAATAGTTGGGTGAAATAAAATTAAAAATATTATATGAGTAATTATTATAAAAATTGATGTTTCAAAAAAGCCCCTATCTTTTTGTTCAAATTCCCTTATTTTTGAAAAAAATGTTTTTTTAAAATTTCTTAATCTAAACAAACCTAATAAAGCATAAAAAAAAGATGGTATAATATTTAAATATAAAAGTAAAAATAGTGTAGGAATATAAAATAAAGAATATAGTAAAGCAAAAATAGTGAATAAAAAAGACATACTATTATTTTACCTTTTAATAAAAAACTAGTTTACTACTAAATTTAATTTTAGAGACTTCTTTAAGAAGCACCAGCTTTTCCTCTTTCTATGTCATCTAATATTTGAAGATAAAATGCACAAGTTAATGCATCATTTTGAATTAGCTTTATAAATTCATTAGTATCATTTTCTAATTCATTTTTGAGATTATAATAAACATAAGTTGGATTAAACTCTTCACGATCAACAAAAGTTTTATCAAAAACTATACCTTGACTTTCAATGTGGCTTTTCATCATTCCAAAATATTTTCTAGCCATTAAAATAGACTGTTCTTCAAGTTCTATATCATTTGAAAATCTACTCTCAAAAATAAAAAAGTTTACCGCAATACATCTGTTTAGAATATCTTCAACTTGTTTAATATCATTTATTTCATTTACATTCATTACGATTTCTGAGATTGGTTTGAATTTTTCTTTTGCTAAAGCATTTGAAAAAAATAAAATAAATAAACTTATAAAAAATAAATTAATTTTCATAAAAAAAATCGTAAATCTCAAATTTGTTTAAAAAAAGACAATATTAAAATAGCATTTTGTAAATTGTTACAAAGTGATAATAGCTATTTGCACTTATTACTATTATTGAAAATGAAAACGCCATTAATTTGAGAAAAATATTCTTAATACATAAAAGAGATGCAAAAGGTGCTGAAATTAAAATCATTAGATCTGAAATATTCAACATGGAATAATAACGACCACCAGGTATCATAAACCCTATCCAGTCACACACATTGCCATACGAGAGAATATCAAGTGTTAATCCTCCAACCCCTCCTAATAGTAAAATCGCAAAAATGTTTTGGAGTCTTGTATTCTTTTTTAAAAGGTATTTGTAAAGAATGTAGCAAAGATAAATTAATATAAGAACAGTTGGTAATCTTTTTAGAGTAGGTTCTGATCCATCGATAAAAAAGCCTCCATAGTTATAGATAGGGTTATCTAGGAAAAGTAAATTTTCTACTAATGTAAATGGAAGCTTTAAAGGAACTAAATCATAACGAAAAAGATAAGAGAGATAGAGATTACCCAAAGCTAACAGTGTACCTGTAAGTGCATATTTATATTTAAGTAAATTCATCATTAATTATACTATATTTGATTTCTAATAGTTATAATGAAATTACTGAGGTTTGAAAAAGAGTATGAAACAAAAATTATTAATAATATTGTCTGTGATTTTTTCAACTCAAACCTTAGCATCAGAGTACTATATTACTGACCAATGCCAGGTGTTTATGCTTGAACGTGAGGTAGTACCATCTTCAATTGTTATTGATGATGAAGAAGGTTTTTATGTACCTATATTCAGAAGAAACGGGACAGAGGAAATTTTTCTTGAGACAGTAAGTTTTGGCATTCCACAATTTGAAGGTATGTACGCCTCTTATAAGGGGGAGAGTATAGTGCATTGTTGGCCTGCTTTTTCATACGTCACCGGCGTTCTTGTAGAAAAAAACGAATATTTTTATGAACCAATAGGAAATAAGGTTGTTGATGCATATAAAATTCATTTACATATTCATGTTTATAGTGGCCCTGGTGCTTTAGCTTCAAAAATTGAAACAATATATTTTGTCGATAGAGATTATAACACTTTATATTTGAAAGAGATTTTCATCGGGGACACACATGAATATCCATCACCTTGGTTCAAAAATTATTTAACGTTAGAAGAAGCAAATGAATTTATTAAATATTATGAATTTGATAGCTTTGAATGGCATGGTCAAATGTATGATGTTAAGTAAATATGATTAATATAACAAAAAAAATATATGAAAAACTTCATTCTTTAAAAGCTATTCAATATTTAAATCAGTCATTATTGATCACGCCAAAATTTATTAAAAACCAAGCACATAAATTCCATTTTCAGATAAAAGATCAATACAAACCATCAGTAAGTTCTGTTTCACGTTATTTTAATTATATTCTAGCTAGTGATGCTTCTATTCAAATTGATAGATATTTAAGGTCTACTTTTGACTCAGCTTCTACTGTTTATGACAGATCCATGGACTACACACGACAATTGTCAGGTGAATTTGGAGGTGATCACAGGTTATTTGATGGAGGTCATGGTATTTTGGGCGCATGGGAAGCGGTAAAATCAGCACTCCCAGATGACACAAAATCACAAGAGGTAATTGGATATCTCTCGGCATACTGGAAAGATTTAGTAACTCCAATGGGCATGCCTATAATGACTTTAGATAGAAATAATTTTGAGTATGTTGAAAAATATGCATCTTATTTGGGAATTCAGGAAAGTTGGTTAAAGGACATAGTTTCATTTACAGCATCTGAAAGTATTGGTGGCTTACTTGTTTTAATTTCTAGTGCACTTCAGTGGAATGAGAAAGACGAAAAAGAATTTTATGATTTCATCACTACTATAGGTTTAACTTCAATTATAGCAGCAAATCCTTTATGCCTTGTCATTACTGTTATTACACTTGCTTGTCAGCATCACAGAAAAATACTGCAAAAAAAATCAAATGCTAAAATATCTGGAGTACTAAGGGGAGGGGCTAAGACGACTGCTTTTGTAAGTACAGCTGCTATCATAGGTGGGCCTGTTTGGATGGGTATAGTGTGTGGAATTATTGCCTCAATGTTAACTCACAAAGCTTTTGAAAAGCACTTCAAAGAAAAAAAAGAATTTAAATTTTCTGAAAAAAGTGAAGAATTACTATTAATGTTACAAAGTAAAATACAACCTAAAATTAGTTATTTAGAATAGAAATTTATTAGCTATCTAACGGTTATCTAACGGTTATTGATTAGCTAAGTAATGGTCATTTTGAGGATCAATTAGGAACAATTTTTGCATAGATTTCATATGCTCAAAAACACTCAAAAATATATTAAAAGTATATTTCAGGGGATAATAGTTTTCTAATATTCATTTATTTTACAAGAGCACTAATGTGCTTTTTGAGCTCTCAAACAATTAAAACAATTTTGTTCTGCTGATCAATTTAGCAGGATTTTTTCAACGTTAATTTTGAAAGGATTTTTTTTATGAATAACCATCTTATTCTCCTTGGTGACAGTATTATAGATAACAACCCATATGTCCGTGGAACAGATCTTCCAGTTGAAAAGCATTTAAAGACAATGCTTCCTGACTGGTCAATAGAGAAAAGAGCTATTGATGGTTCAGTCATTGAAGATGTAATTAATTTACAGTTAGGAGATTTAACAAAAGGCAGTCCAATTGCCCTTAGTGCAGGAGGTAACAATCTACTTAAGAGTTCTGGAATGATTCAGGGCGATGCAAAAATGACTTTTAATCAGGTCATGAAAACTCTTAAACCTGTAATTGAAAGTTTTGAAAAAGATTATGAAAACCTTCTCAATAAAATTCAGTCACCAGCTCTTTGTTTTACCATCTATAATCCTGCTTTCCATTATTATGATGATACAAATTTTATGTCACCATACCAGGAAGCATGCGAGGTTACGGTAAATATTTTTAATGATATTATTCAACGACTTGTTCTAAAAAAAGGCTTTGATGTTTTAGAATTAAGAGCACTTTTTACTGAAAAGAATGACTATGCAAATTCTATAGAACCATCTCATCAAGGCGGTGAGAAAATAGCTAAGTTTATTTCTCATTGGTTAAGTTAATTGCTCAATTTAAGTTAGGAAGTTTGTTATTACTAGTTGACAATACAAACTGACCTTTAGTGAATTTCTGAAGGAATTTCATCCATTCCAACGATTATAAGTACTGCAGGCACACTTAGCCTTTCGCAGGCTAAGCATGATCTGACCTTCAGAGTCATTCCTTCAGTCATTTCATCTAGTATAGCGTCACCATGAAGGTTAGGGGCGGTTAAGCTGTCTCCCTATTACGCGCTGCCTCTTAACGCAGAACCACTGACAAGCCATACTAGCGACTGTCAGCTATCCGTAGGTTGTTGCTAAACAGAGCCTACTCGCAAAGTCTTTAGAGTATTTATCCTCAGAGTTGACAATTTACTCAGTTGAGATCAAACGTTACTCCCAAGCGCTTAATAAGCACTATCTGCAACTCTCATTTACAACCATTTATCTAATTATATAATCGCATACTTATGAGCTCCAGTGCCTATATTTTTTCATATTGAAGCAATAATTTTTTGATTAAATAATACATATAAATATATAGAATTAAATTGCTAATGTCAATAATAAATACAATAAAATCAATATCTTAAATAGACTAGTCAATATGCAATTACATTACTTTTATGGATAAGAAATTAAATTTTAAAACAAATATTGAACAGTCAATATACTAATTTAGTTTGAAAATCTTAGAAATTGTTCTTATTAGTTTTGAAAGAATTCTAGCACTAATTTTACCTGAAAAACGATAAGTTAATCGCCTGCCTACAGTACCTCTTTTCACGGCATTAATATCACCAAGAATTTTAGCTGACTTATATAAAGTTGATCGAGTTTTGCCAATAGAAAATTTTCTCATATAACTTATTATAACCCGTTATTAATAAATTGTTAATTTTGTATTTTATGGTAAATTTAAGATCTAATTATATAATTATAAAAGAGGTGAAGAATTATGTCAGGAGGTGTATTTGGAATTTGGCAATGGTTCATTTTAGGTATTATATTATTATTGATTTTTTATAGAAAATCAATTTTTTCTTCTTTATCTAGTACCCAGAGTAAACTAGAAAATGATAACCCTAACTTTGATATCAGTACTTTATCTTATAAAAATATAGAAGAATGTTTGGTTAATGAAGAAGGCTGGAATCAAAATGAAATAGGACCTTCAGGTCAAACTTTTAGGATTGATTTAGGAAATAATAATACACCTAGTCTTTTTTTACATGATTTAGTTAAAATGAAAACAGGAGGTAGCCGAATAACTCCTATTTCAAATTTAATAAAACCTAATAGGTTTATAAAATTTAGTGGAGAAGGTATAAAGACTGAGGGTTTTACTGGATATGATGAAATGGATAGAATTACATGGAAATCTAATTTAACTGAAAGGTTAGCCTCTTCTCAAAATATTGATGATATTTTAGATAAAGATCTACTTATTTTAAGAACTATAAATATGGGATTTGGATTTATAGCTAAAGATTTAAAAAAAAATAGTGAGTTTGAATTTAGCAATATGATATTAACTCTTCCAATGTATGTTTTCTTAAGCTCAAAATAATTACAATAAATCTCCAAATTAATTAAAAAGCAAACATTATAATTATTCCAATAAAGTAAGCCCATATTGTTGCGTGACCCAAAGTCATAAAATATCTTCTGTTTCCTGAACCAGGCATCATTCTATCTTCGTTTCTGTATAAACCTAAAATTCCACTAACAATACAAATGATTACGCAAATCAAAGAATGTATCCAAAATGAATTGTTACTTAAACTTAGAGAAACGGTAACAATTATTGCAGCTTCAATTGCAACTTCTAAGATTACAAATATTAATCCCACAGAATTTTATCCAGTTAAAGCGTCATGTTTAGAACCAACCCACCTTTGTAAAAACCACAATATAACACCAATGATTATCCAGATTAAAAAATTACCATTTGTAAAAAATTGGTATATTGCATATCCGAATGATCCAAGAAATCCAGAAATGCATAACAGACCTAAAGATGCATAAATATTTACAGCCCTTTTCTTTTTCACTAATTCCTCATTTGTGTCTGCATATACTGTCGAGCTGAATTGAGATCCTGGTTGACCAAGTCCAAGTTCCTTTTCAATTTCGCTCATAAAAAATAAGCATGCTGCAACCCTTTTTCTTTCATCATTGCTCACTAAATCTGCAGAAAGAGTAGGGTGTTTTGCTATCGACATTATAGCAACTCTTAAACAGTCCCTTTCTCTTGCTTTAGGCACTTGCCCACTATGTATCATAGAATCAGTCAACATCTTGGCTAACATACCAATAGCTTGTGATGAATTATTCCTTGCTTCATCTGATTCAATTTGAATGCTTGAAATTACTTTGTTTGGGTTGCTTTTATTTGAAGCAATGCTCTTTAGATCAAAAGGATCTTCTATTTCAAGATATTCTGAAACTAAATTTAAAAAGTCTAATTCTTTTTCGTGAATTTCTCCATCTGAAAGAGCAACTTCTGATAGAAATGAATAATACGCAATTTTGTCATCAAGGCTATTTTTAGCATACTGTTTCATTATTGTTGCAGTAACATTAATTATTTTTTCTCTTTGTGAAACTATTTCTTCATTTTCTGAGGAAAAATCAATTGTGGAAAGAAAGCCTTTTACTAAAGTTTCAAATTCATTTTTATCGTATTTGTCTTTAAAAAATTTTTTTCCTAATTCATTTACTTTATCAATTTCAGCTTGGTCAACAATACCATCAACACAACATAGAGCGGCAGTAACCAATTGCATTGACTTTTTCAAATTGCCATCAGTTGAAAAATCTTTAGTAAGTTTTTTAATAATTGTTTCAGGTTTTTTCAAAATAACCTCCTTCCTAAACTTTAAAAAAATTTAGTAAAAATAAAAAAGATAACATATATTAATCTACTTTGATAGTTTCTCAAATTCAGCCAAACTTTTGCCATAAATTTATTAATTAATGTTTATGTGATAAAAATATTATTTTATTTTCTAGTTGCTTTTATTTCGTTAAAAGCCTCATTTGCAAATACAAAAATAGACTGTTCTCTATATGACCCCGAAAGGGTAAGTGAATATACATCAAGTTGGATGGGAAATGACCAATATTATCTATTTGAAAACTGCGGCTCTGAGACAGATTTCTACGTATTAGGTGCACCAAGTTGGATAAAGAATTTTATGGATCAAGACTGGTTATATAAAAATAGTGAGTTTGATTATATAGGCGATAAGGAGGGTGATAACAAAAAAGATTATAAGCTCTTGAAAGAAAAGCCTCTTACAACAAATTCGTGGTCAAACTCTGAATTAGGTCTAGGATTTTTCTATTGTGACACACAAAATAAGCAAGCTGATTTTGATGGTGACGGTATCGGAGATATTTACATATCTAGTTATTTTGGAGGTAATTTAAGTTCAAGTGAAGGAGCATTTCTTTCAGTAGGTAAAAAAGAAGTCATTGGTTATCACGATAGTAGTGGTGAATTAGGGAACATTTGGTGTGATGTAAATCAAAATGGAATTGCTGAATTTAGAAGGGTTGGTCAATTGAATAATCCTACTCAAGTATTTGTTGAATTTGATCCAAAACAATCAAAATTTGTTGAAGTAACTCTTCAGGCTGATCTTGCTGAAAAGTTTAAATTAGAGCATGAAATTATTTCAGAGAAAAAACCTATTAATAATTATCATTATGGAAATGCAAATGATTTTCCTGACTGGATCAAGAAATGGAAAGAGATAACTTTTGATACTTATGATAAATGTTCCACAATAGAACCTTTAGATACAGAAAACTTCTTAATTCAAAATAAAGTTAATATTCCAAAATCTTATGATCCTTTTTTTTATTGGTATTTAGCTGAGGATGCCGCAAATAAAAAATTTGAAGGTAAATATGATAATAAACTTGTTCTTCAACTAATTTGTATGGGGGGAGGTTCTAAAACTGCAATTGAAACTGCATATGAAAACACCCTTAAATTATGGAAGTCTAATAAACCGATGCATTTTAATATATGTGAAGTAGTAACAAGTGGTTTAGGGGCGACTATCTGTGCGGGAAGAGATAGTGATAAATTCAATAATGAAAATAGCAACAAGATAGAATCTTTTAGGTATGAAACAGATTATATAATTCATCGATATATTGTTGAAGCTTATGAAAAAGCTGAAAGATATTTTAATAAAAAAGCAATCAATGAAGAGAGTCATTATGGGACTGGTTATGGTGCTTGGGTTGCAAAATCAATTATGAAACATAAAGAACAATATACTAATAGAATAGAAATACTTCTTTCAGGGAAAAAAGATTTTTATAGAGAATATGATCATGAAACAAAAGAAATGATTTTAAAAGTTCTGTTTGAGACAATCTCGAACAATATTTTTGATGGCAAAAACCAAAAACTTATTATGCTACCCCCTGAAGCAAGAATTACTTTAAAAGAATTTAATGAAGTTCATGAACTTTGGCTTGATTATTTATATTCAACTTCAGTTATGTATCATAAAATTGATCCTTACGTTACTATCAACCAATGGCAGGCTTTTTTAATTGATGAACGAATAAATGATTTAGTCCATAGCTTTTATTTAAGTCGCGATTTGCAAATATTTTATTGAGAAAATATTTGTTTGATTGTTTAAATAACTTTTTATGATTATTCTTTAGAAGAATAATAAAATGCAGAACATAACAAATTTATTTGCTTCATTAGGCGCTCCACTAAAAAATAAAAGATGGTCATGGGGAGCTGAGAGCTCAAAAGGTGAGATTTATCTGCGTGTTTGGAAAGATGAATTAGCTATCATTTATGATAAGCACTTTTATCGTGTGACACACAAAGAAAAGTTTATCAATAATCAAAGTCATCCAGGCTACAGAGAAAGATTAAGGCATGTTGATCAGATTAAATCAGGATGTAATTCTTTTATGGTTATCTGCACTGCTGAAGATCCAAATGTTTTACCAAGAACATTTGTTGGATATGAAAGAGGATATATTTCTGTTGGAGGAAAGATCATTAATATAGATGGTGATGATTGGTTAGAAGAGAAGGATAGAGTTGATTTAAGAAAATAAAATGAACGAAAAAACCTACTGGCTCATTATCATTTCTATTGTTGTAGTTCTAAGCTTTATCTCACTATTATTTATTAGTGCTATTTGGTAATAAATATGAATAGAAATTTTCTATTATTATTTTTAATTTTATCAATCCTAATTCCCCATCAAAATTCCTTAGCAGAATGGACTGAAGTAGTTACAAACAAAGCAGGTAATACTTATGTCGATTTAGATAATATTAAAAAGGTGGATGATTTCGTTTTTTTTTGGGCTGTAACAGATTTTTTGAAGCCATTAGAAAATCAATATTTCTCTTCAAAAGTATTCCATCAAATAGATTGTAAATTATTTCGCTACAAGGATTTGAATATGTCTTTTCACAAAGAGCCAATGGGTAAAGGAATTGCTCTTGAAATTAAGCCACCAGAAAAATGGCATTATACTGAAAAAAAAACAACAATAGAAGTCATGGTAAGATCAGTCTGTGATTATGTAAGGCATAATCTAGATATAACAACCTTTAACGCTCTCTAACGTAATTTATAAATTTTAAAGTGCTATTTGGTAAAAGAAATTAAATATAGTTAACTAAATCTTTATATAATATATAATTTGATATAATTATGGGTAATAGACAGAAATAATATTTATATATACTGTTTAATTTGAAGGTAAAAGATGGTTGTTTCTAATGTAACTTTTGAAATGTTTGAAAGGTATAAGAAAGAAGGCAAAGAAGGAAATGCCGAGTCCGCTTTTCGTGTTTTTACCTGTTCAACAGACCCCGGCACAAACATGCCTCAAGATAGAGATGTTGCTAGAGAATTTCTTGATATAGCTGTAAAATATGGAAGCGTAGATGGAAAATTTTCAAAAGGTGTTCACCTTTATACAGGTGACTTATACGCTAAAGATACAAATTTAGGCCTTCGCATGATGAGAGAGGCAAGAGATGAAGGTTGTAACTTAGCAGATACGCTAGCTAAGCAGTTAGGAATTGATTTAGACGAAAAAGATCCAGAATCAAAGGCAAAAGATGATATCATAAAAAGAGCTGAAAAGTATGCATATCAATCAGCAATCGAAAGAAATCAATTTTCTGAAGAGTTCAGAAAAAATAACCCTCATATTGCGGCTTTTCATGGTATGTCAAATATTTTAAAAGGGGAAAAACCATATGAAAGTAGTTCCTCTTATAAAACTGGCAGTCTAAACAAAAAACAGAAAAGAATTATATTAGTCTCATTTTTTATATTACCAGTTATATTATATTATTTAATCCCAAGTGTAATTTATCTATTTTCTATTGGAGTGGTATTTATATTATTAGCTAGCATTTTATTATTGGGTTTGATTAATAAATTAGTACCTTCACAAAACCCATATTCTGGTTTAGATGACTATGAAAATTTTTCATATGACACTCATTCAAATTTCTGGCCCTTTTCTCTATTATTTGGGTTAGTTTTATGTATATCAACTTTATTAATTTTTCCTAAAATTTATTATTCTGAAGTGCTTCTTTTAGTTTTTCCTTTAACATTTATTTTGTTAATGACTCCATATTTAATTTTTGAAATTAAAAATATATATCTCACAACAAAACAATTAAATATTAATTCTAAATCTCATTATACATATGGGTACACCAAAAGAGAAAGAAATCTCGCTTTTGTAAAATTAATTTTGTGGATGTTTATATATGCTGCGCTGTATCTCTTTTTATCAAATTTAAATATTTTTGAAAATTTTTCATTGATGATTTTTAGTCCAAGTTTTTTTAATAATGAGTTGGGTTCTATTGTAAATATAATAATCATACCTTTAGGATATTTGTTTTTATATGCTAATATACCACAGATATTTTATGCTTTTTTTCACGATGGCCACGATGATAGATGGCTTTTAATGATGACTAAATCAAAATCATTTTTAGGTTGGTGATTATTGAAATTAGTGTTTGAAATTTAGATCACTAAATTGATATCAATATTTGTCTCACTATTTTTACTGGTGGTATTTGGTAAATAGATAAAAAATTAATTCATGATTTCATTTCTTTGTCTGATTACATAAAATTTACTATTTTTTTTGTTTATAAGATATCTTTGAAAATCAATAAATTCCTCATCTAAATCATTATAATTATTCTTTGATGCCCATTTAATTTTTTCTGCAGCTTTTTCAAATTCTCCTGTCCTTCTATATAATTCAGCCAAAAGATAATTAATGTAGACCAAATGTTTACTGGTATCAGGATATAAACCAATTGTTACTATAACTTTTTCATATTTACTTATTATTTGGTTTGCTGTTTTTTTATATTCTTCTGAATTCTCAACTTTTCCGAATTTCCATATGTCAACTAAATAAAGATCATAATAATCTAAGATTGGATATTCCATATACTCATAGATTTTTGCTAGTTTAAAAAAACTCGATACATTTTCATTCTTCACCAGATTTTGATAATCGTCTGAAAAAATGAAATTTTCTAATTTTTTAACCTCATCTTTTGAAAAATTTTTCTTATAAACAAAGAAACCGTTTTCTTCACATTCTGGTGGTGGAACAGGAAACGCACCTGGTCCTATTGGGAGAAAATCAAGACCAGTGTTAAATTGTGAATAACTTGTTCTAGTTTTTCCAACAGCTTTGCCCTCACCGATTGGACAATCAATAACAATTAATTGAGAAGTGCCAGCCCAACTATTTAGTGTAAACAGTATAAGGCATAAAGTTAAAATCTTTCTAATAAAACACTCCATAAGTTATTTTATATATTAACCTTGAATTATGTTTATAGATTTGATTTTGTTTATAAAAGTGGCAATTTGATGACTTTAAAATTCTTTATTTTTTTTGAAAAATTAATTCAGTCACAATTCAGTCACACTAATGCTCAAAAACACGTCTTTTCATAGTTATTTAAGTATGTTATAAATTTTAGGAATGGCAGAAATGCTTGAGATGCGCGTAGCTCAGTGGTAGAGCACTACGTTGACATCGTAGGGGTCACAAGTTCGAACCTTGTCGTGCCCACCATATTTTTAAATAATTGCAATTGTTTATCTTAACAAATACAGTGATTTAAAGTTTCTTTAAAAATATATATAAATAATTTATATTCGTCTTTATTGCATAAAAGCGGCTGAACAAAGAAAAAGATGTAAATTTTTTCTTTTAGTGGATGTTAAGACTTTGAATTATAAGAATGAAGAGATAGCTTTAATGTTAAAAAACTATATTGTGAACAAACAAAATATAAGAAGCACACTAAAACCACACAATTATTTTTAATATAATTGAATTATATGGTATACTACAACATTGACATAGTAGAGGGAGGGCACAAGTTCGAACCTTGTCGTGCCCACTTTAATATTTAGTATTTCCGACAATTATACATGTTATATCCTAATGAAATATTTTATAAATTAATAACTTTAACTGTAACTTTTATAGTTAGTATTATTTTTTCTGTGAATGTAATGGCGATTGAAGAACCACAATATGATTTAATAAATAAAACACATTCTTATGAAATAAGAATGTATAAAGAAAGACTTGTTGCTCAAACTATCAAAAACTCAGGCCCAGATAGGGCGTTCATGCGTTTATTTGATTACATTTCTGGTTCGAACCAAAAATCATCTAAGATAGATATGACAGCTCCTGTAATTGAGTATGAAATTGATAATGGCAAGGTTATGAATTTTTTCTTACCAGAAATTTACTCTAACAGTAATGCTCCAAAACCAAATTCTGAAAATATAAACCTGGTTACAATAAAAGGTGGGCCTTACGCTGTTATTAAATACTCAGGAAGATCAAGTTATGATAATTTTTTAAAATATTCAAAGATACTTCAAGAGTTTTTAATAAAAGATAATGTCAAAACCATAGGAGAGCCAATTAAAGCTACATACAATGGGCCTATGACACCATTTTTTTTACGCCGGAATGAAGTAATGATTAGGGTGGATATAGAATAAATAATTAATTAGGCTAAGAGTGATTAAACCCACAAAAGTGATTTTGAATAATTGCCCCCCATGCTCCAAGCATTTCCTTTAAGTCATCTTTTGGATTTCCAAAACAGTAGACTGCTTCAAAATAAACAAACTCTACGACCTCATTAGCTATAGGGCTAGCACCATGATTTTTAAATCGTTGAACTGTAGCATCACTATTAGTAAAACTCTCAACTAGTGTTGCTTTATTTCCATCATTAGATAGAAACCATTCATAGCTGATTGTATTTTCTTCTTTAAGTTCATAAACATATTTTGATGCTCTGTCATTTATCCACTTTTTGAATTCTTCAGGATCACTTTTTACATTACATTGAATTACTGTGATTATTCGTTCTGATCCAATATTTAATTCACCCATTTAATTGCCTTTCATAGATTGTTTGTTACTGATAATATTATTCTATATTAAAATTATTAAAAAGATTTTAATTATTAATTTAGAGGGTGCCCATTAATGAATATGATTGAACCAGATCAAATTTGGATTAATGGATTAATTGAAACACTTGACGCTCAAAACCCTTTTGCAACTGCAATTGCTATATCTCAAGAAAAAATAATTGCAGTTGGTAATGATCAAGAGGTCTTAAACTTAAAGAGACCTGGAACTAAAATATTAAACTTTGATAAAAAGTTCGTAATGCCTGGCTTAGTCGAAAGCCACACTCATGCTCTTTGGGGAGCGTGTAAGAAACTTTTTGATGTTTCAGTAGATTTTACTTCCTCATTAGATAATTTATTGGCAGCAACTAAAAGTAGAGTTGCTCAGGCAAGTCAGAATACTATTGTTATTGGTGGACCTTGGCGAATTGATATGTTCGATAATATTAATGAAAACCCTAAAAATATATTAGATAGATTAGCTCCAGATACACCTGTAGTGTTAGAAGACACAACCCAGCACAGTTTATGGTGTAATACAAAAGCAATCGAATTAGTTGGAATAGATAACTTAAAAAAAGATTTTAAGGATGGCATTGCTCAAAAGGATAGTGATGGAAATTTAAATGGGATATTTTCTGAGGGTGCATGCCGGCCTATAAGGGCTAAATTAAAAAGGACTGAAAGCCAACTAAAGGAAGCATCTGCTCATTTTGTAGAATTATTTAATCAATTAGGTATTACATCTTTTAAAGAACCAATGGCAGATGAAGATAATTTATCAGCTTATATGAAGTATGATAAAACTGGTCAATTAACCCTTCACATGGCAGCGCATATAGCAAAATTTTCCCCTTTGACTTCTGGTGAAATTTCTTTTGAAAAAATAGAAAAATTAAGAAAGGATTATAAATCTGAAAATATCAGGACAGATTTCGCCAAGTTATTTCTTGATGGAGTGGCTCCAACTTTTACTGCTTCATTCTTCCATCCATATACAGCTCAAAGTGGTTATGACAATGATAGCCATGATCCAGAAAAAACCCTTTTGATGGATCATGATTATTTATTTGATATCTTAGCAGAGTTGGATAACAGGGGTTTTACAACTAAAATACATGCTGTTGGTGACTATGCAATTCATACGGCATTGAATGCAATAGAAAAAACTAGAAAGAAAAATGGATTTAGTGGCTTAAGACATGAAATAGCACACAGCCCATTTATAATTGAAGATGACTTAAAAAGATTTAAAAAATTAGATGTCGTCGCTGAAGTTTCTCCAAAATTATGGTTTCCAAATCCTATGACAAAAGCACAAGTCCATGTTTTAGGATATGATAGAGTTCAAAAATGCCATCCTATAAAGAGTTTACTGAATGCAGGAGTAAATGTCACTTACGCATCTGATTGGCCAGCTGGAACACCTGATCCAAATCCATGGATAGGTCTTGCTGGCATGATATCTAGAAAAGATCCTAATAATAATTATGAAGGGTATATTGGTAAAAATGAAGCAATATCATTAGAGCAAGCTTTACCGATATTTACTGTAAATGGAGCTAAATCTCTTGGAATGGAAAAAGAAACAGGAACTATCTCTATCGGTAAATGGGCTGATTTTATTATCCTAGAAAAACCAATTCAAAATTACAATATTAAAGAAATTGCAAATATGGAAGTGCAGAAAACTATTTGGAAAGGTAAAATAGTTTATTCAATAAATTAAAATACATTTAGTACTTTCTACTCAAAAATGTACTTTTATTTTGTTAATTTAGATATTATAAAAATTTGTAAATTATATTTAGAACATAACGCTTAGCAAACTCATATTTCTAAAAACCTAATAAAATCTGTATGTTTAAACGTGGTAAAAAATATTCATCTATCGTGCATTATAAGGTTTTTTAAAAATCATATTCTCTTCAACGCTTTTGTGTTAAATTTTTACTAGATACTAACTTAAAACCCTTATATCATTTCTAACATTTTTCAGCCAACAATTTGTAATGAAGAAATACTGGATGTCACAAAGGAAAAAAATGTTTATGAAAAATTAATCAAGTAAGATATTAAAGCTTACCTTTATATACTAACTTGAACTTTGATTACTTTGTCTCAAACGATATTTTTGTCTATACTGGTGATCTATCTGAAATATTTAGACTAATAAAATTGTGTAATCAAAAAAATGGTAAGTTATTTTTTTCAACAGAAGATTATGACGGAGATGGTTACTTTCAAGACAAATCCGGTAGGTATTCATATTCAAGAAAATATGTCAAAAGTTTATGTTGGAAGCTGGGATATAAATTGAGTTATTTTGAAACCAAACCTCTCCGCAAGCATCAAGATCAATATATCAAGGGCGGATTATATTTATTAGATTTTTAAAATAATTTTCAAACTGCCTGGTGTTAAAGATAGTCAAAAGATTTCCTATGAAACTAGTATATTAAATTTATCTAATTTAAATAATTTCAAAAATAATAATTAAAAACATTTTATTTTATTGTAATAATGTTTTTAATAGATCTTATGAGAAAATTAAGAACTTTACACCATCTTTCATGTAGTGGTGGGACAATTATTTCTAAAGTCATACATTCTATGAAAAATGTACAAGTTATTAGCGAAATTCATCCACACCGTCTTATGAATAAATTTAACCCTTTTATAAATTTTTTAAGAAAAAAAATAAATTGCAATTGTTGCAGCAAAATATATCCACGCCTAGCAAAGTCAAAGTTATTAAGTTGATAAAAAGGGTTATGTTTTAGATTTAACTTAGTTTAAAAACTCTCACAATTTGATACACCAATAAATGTAGGGGAAACTAAAAATATTTAACAGAAGTGGATATCAAAAAATTTGCTATTTATTCTATGATATCTATCAATTTGTTTTAATGAATTTGATGAAGATAGAATAAGAAAATAATCAGATAGTGCAAAATATGAATAATTTTTATTAAAATTATTTTTTATATATATTTACAAATCTAATCTATTTTATAAAAACAATTTTTATTTAATAAATTATTTGCAAGTTCGATTCAAATTTAGATTTCACTGGTGGCAAAACCACCAGTGAAAGATTTCTATTTAAGCTACTTTTTTTGAGCTTAAAGCAGAGGCGGCTTTTTTGATCAAACCAGGTGTATTAATTTTAATTTGCTTTGGCTTATCGGCCTCTGGAATTTCTCTAAAAAGGTTAACAGTTAAAAGTCCGTCTCTTAAATCTGCACTTGTAACTTTAATATCGTCAGAAAGTCTGAATTGTTTTGTAAAAGATCTTTCCGCAATTCCTCTGTGAAGGTATTCACTAGAGTGTTTGGACTTTGACGCTTCTATTGTCATTAATCCTTTTTTCACTTCAATGGAAATATCGTTTTCATTAAAACCAGCTACAGCGAGTTCTATTTTATATTCTTCATCGCCAGATTTAATGATATTATAAGCAGGATATTTATTGTCTGTGTATTCTGACATTCTTTCAAATTCGTCAAATAAACTATCAAATCCTACGAAAGAACGCATTAATGGTGTTGTTAAAAAAGTCATAATATTCTCCTATAATTAGCAAGAACTCATAATGTCCTTAAAAAAGCAACATTATATCGTTTTAATTTTACGACCCATTATTGGCATCGTTTATTACATATCATTATTTGTATTTAATAATTCAAGACTTCATTTTAATTTTTTTTTAAAAATACTAAATTATTGCCTAAAAACTCACTATCCCAATCAAAAATTTTTGCAATAATTTGAAATGTTTTTTTATTATAAAAAACAACATGAGTAGGGTCTTTTATGTAATACCAATTTTCAAAAATATGTTGTTCAGAATGAAAATTTGTCATAATTCCAATTGTGCCATTATTATTAAGTAATTCATTAAATCTTGTAAATTCACCAAATGGATTGTGAAAATGTTCTGCTGTTTCTGTGCAACATATAAAATCATATTTTTTTAATAGATTTCTTTTTTCAGGATCAAAAAAAGGGTCATAGTTAAACATTTGGTAGCCCTTTTCTCTAAGCATTAGTGAAAGAGCGGGACCAGGCCCGCAACCGTAATCCAATCCTGTAGAATTAAGTTTTATTCTTTCTATTAATGGAAGCATTAAATTTGATAAGAATTTTTTATATCTTGGATCATTTAAATCATTATTATGAGTTAAGTAGTGCTTGTATTCGTCATTAGAACTGAGATAAAACTCTTTGTCTAAAAAGATTGCTTCGCAGTAACTGCATTTCCAATATATTTTTTGTTTTATATTTTTAAAAACTACTGCCTTATTTTGTTTGCAAACAATACAAATCACGTTCTTAAATTTTAGTTAGATTATTATGCGGGGTCTTATTTTTGGTCTCTAATGTCATTTCTCTGTATGAAATATATGTTACGGAAATAATTATTATTAGACCTCCAATTATAACAAAAATATCAACTAACTCAGAAAAAACAAAATATCCGATTAATGCTGCCCAAACCAATTGAAGAAAACTTATTGGCTGAATGATTATAATGGGTGCAGATCGAATTGCCTGTGTTAATGTTATGTGTCCTAAGGTTGCTAGTATTGCAACAAAACCTAGGCAAATGATTTCTTTCATTGAAGGCTGAACCCAAACAGATAAAGCAGGGGGAGCAAGAGTAAGTGTAACAAATACACTAAGCATGCAAACAATAACCAGAGAATTATGATTTTTTGTTAATTCCTTTGATAATAGGTATGAAATAGCAAATAGTGGAGCAGAAATAACTTGAGCTAATTGACCAAGTGATATTTCTTGGAAACCAGGCCTTAATATAATTAGTGTCCCTATAAAAGCAATTATAATAGCTAATATCCTTCTAAGGGCTAATTTTTCACCAAAAAAGATTGCGGCGCCAATACTTATATAAATTGGACCTGTGTAACTAATGGCAGTAACCTCAGCTATAGGGATTCTTGACATAGCATAAAACCAGAGAATTACGCCAAATCCATGAGCTAAACCTCTGAATATATATATAATTAAATCTTTTCTTGTTATAGATTTTTTAATTAATGGGATAATGAAAGGTAAGAGAATTATAGTACCAATTATATATCTAATAAAAGCTGCTTGCGATGCAGGAATAGCGTCTCCAATATATCTTACAACGGCAGTTACCATCACAAACAGTAAAGTTGTTAATAACATCCATAAAATGCCTTGCAGAGCATTTGAGTTCATTTTAAGTTTACCCTCTTCCAATGTAAGGCATTGAAGAGGCCATAATGGTCATAAATTGAATATTGGTACTTAAGGGTAATTCAGCAATATCATAAACAGCTTTTGCTACATGGTTAACATCCATAATAGGTTCTTTTTTTATGTCACCACTTGCTTGAATAATGCCCTCTGACATTCTTTTTGTCATTTCTGTACCAGCATTGCCAATATCAATTTGACTGCATGCTATATTAAATTTCCTTCCATCTAATGAGATTGATCTCGTCAATCCTGTTATTGCATGTTTTGTAGATGTATAAGGGGCAGATCCAGGCCTTGGAACATGTGCTGATACAGATCCATTATTAATTATTCTGCCACCTTGTGGTTGTTGATTTTTCATATACAAAAATGCTTCTTTTGCACAGTAAAAATTTCCATTTAGGTTAGTATTGACAACGTCTAACCAATCATCAGATGAAATCAAATCAATGGTTTTTGAGGGTTTACCAATACCTGCGTTATTAAATAAAGTATCAATTCTACCCCATTTTGCATTAATCTTCTGGAAAGCATTTTTAACATCAGAATATTTCCTGATATCGCATCCAATACTTATCCAATTATCATTTTTGCTATCTATAATTAATTTGTCTTTATTTCTTCCCAATAAAGCAACGTTATAATCTTTTTTAAGAAAATACTCAGAACAAGCCTTACCAATTCCGGCTCCAGCACCAGTAATAATTATTACTTTTTTCATTATTTTATCCTTATTTATTTAATGCAAAAGCTATTCTTGCAGCTAACTTAGCATTATTTAACATCAATTGAATATTAGTTTCTAATGTTTTACCCTTGGTGATTGATGATACCTTTTCAAGTAAAAATGGCGTTAATGCTTTTCCATGAATTTTGTTTTGCCTCGCTTGAAGCATTGAAGAGTTTATTGCTTTTTCAATAATATTATTTGGTATTGAATACTTTTTTAGAACTGGGTTACAAATTAAAACACTTCCTTTTAAAGATAGTTTATCTTTATTTTTAATTACATTTGCAATATCTGATGCTTTATCAAATCTGTAATCAACTTTGAAGTCACTTTTACTCGAAAAAAAATTTGGTAAAAAATTTGTTTTATACCCAATTACTGGAACTCCCATTGTTTCCAAATACTCCAAAGTTAAACTAATATCCAAAATTGATTTTGGCCCTGCACATATAACTGCTAGTTTTGAATTTCCTAGTTCTTGTAGATCAGCTGAAATATCAAAAGTTTCATTAGCGTCTCTGTGAACACCGCCTATCCCGCCTGTTGCCATAACCTTAATACCAGCTAAATCAGAAATGATCATTGTTCCTGCAACAGTTGTGGCGCCATTTTTCTTTTTAGTAATAACAATTGGAATATCTCGCCTGCTAACTTTTATTATATTTTTTTCTTTACCAAAATAATGAATTTCTTCTTCTGACATTCCAACTTTAATAACACCGTTAACAATACCAATTGTGGCCGCAATTGCTCCTTCTTGCTTTATAATTTTCTCTGCATTTAATGCTGTTTCAACATTTTTTGGGTATGGCATGCCGTGAGAAATTATTGTTGTTTCTAAAGCAACTATTGGTAAATTATTTTTTTTAGCTTCCTTTACTTCATTACCAAGTTTGAAATTTAATTTATCCATTTTCAAAGTTTTCTTTTAAAAAGTTAATTACATTTTTTTGGTTTATTTTGGGGTTGACTGTTTCAGTTGATTGAGTTGCAATACTTGCCATTGAAATTGCAAATTTTACTGTATAGTCCCAACTCCAATCTTTTAAGTGACCGTGAACTAGACCAGCCATTAAAGCATCTCCAGCTCCATTTGAATTTTTAACACGTAATTTATTAATTTTATATTTTTTTATTTCTTTATTATAAAAGGAAATAACCCCTTTTTGTCCTAAACTTATTAAAAGTTTCCCTTCATTTTTTTTATTTAGCTCATTTGATAATTCTTCAGTAAAATAGTTATCTTTAGTCTTTAGGTTATAAAGTATTATTGCTTCATCTAAATTTGGTTTAAATACATTTATAGATTTTATATACTTTTTCAATTTTTTTGATTTAGATAGTGAAACCGGATCTGCAAAAATAAAATTATTTTTAAAATTTTTGAATACATATTCAAGCGTTTCATCTTGTAAATTTGCATCTATTATGATTGCAGAAGAATTATTAATTAATGAGTATTTTGTTGATAAAAAATTAGGGGTTAGATTTTTTAAAATTTTTGTGTCGTTAAAGGCGATACTCATTTCACCTTTCAAGTCATTAACTGATAAATAAGATGATGTATTGTCAGAACTTATTGTTAAACTATGTTTTAAACTAACACCTGATGATATTGTTCTTGATTTAATATAGTTACCAAATTCATCCTTACCAAATACCGAAATTAGATGACATTTATTTTTAAGCAAAGATAGATTTTCTGATATATTTCTTACTACGCCACCCGGTGATAAAGAAATTTCTGCAGTATTAGAGTCCTGAGAAATTATTTTGTTTTTAGGTGCAGCCAATATATCAATATTTGAACCACCTATAGCTACAGCATAATTTTTAGTTTCACTCATAGAAACAAACTCTGTAATAAAAAAAAAATCTAGTAAATAAAAATTTACTAGATTTAAAAGATTGATAATTTAATTATTTAATTTTTTAGTTGCTCTCGTAATTTTGTATAGCTTTTTCCAACTGTTTCATTTCTTTGCAGTTTAAAGTGCATAAATTTTTTAATTCAACTAACAATAACTTAGCTTTTTCAGGACGTTTTAAAGTTAAATGAAGTTCACCATAGTATTCCAGTGCTCCTAAATGCTTAGGATCAATTGAAAGTGCTCTCTTGTAAGCTACTTCACTCTCATCATACTTTCCGAGTTTCCTTGAAGAAAAGCCTAAATAATTCCATGCATCAGGGTTGTTTGGATGTTTAACAGTAGCGCTTTTAGCTAATTTGTAACTATTCTTATAGTCTTTTTTACCTAACGATGCAGTAATCAACATAATATCTTTATTTGCAGAGTTGCTACCATAATTCGAAGAAGAACTATAACCTGATGAGGAACTGGAGGAAGAACTTGAATCTGATCCTGCTCCAAAAACATTTAGAAATGAGGCCATAATAAAAATTGTGGCTAAAATTATTCTTTTTAAAATATTAATCATTTTACACTCCAAAAATTTAAAAAAATTAAACATTTTTAAAACTTGACGTTCTTAAAAATGCATAAGTTTTTTTCCTCCCAATAACCTAAGGCCTCATAAATTGAGGCCTTAATTTTTAATAATGAAATTGTAATAATTCTAGATAGTTGTAAAATAAGATTATTCAATCAAAATTAGGTATTAATTTGTGAGCATTTTAATTATTGGAGGAAGCCATGCTGGTATTTCTTTGGCAGAAAATTTAAGAAGAGGTGGCTATAAGAACAAAATTACCATAATTGAAAAGCAAAAAAAAATTCCCACAGAAAAACCACCTTTGTCAAAAAAATTTTTGGAAACCTCTTTTAATGAAGAAAATATAAAATTAAGAAAAAAAAGTTGGTTTGAAAATAACTCGATTGACATACTATTAAACATTAAACACATAGAAATATTTAAGCATAAAAATTTAGCAAGGTTCGATAATAAAGTAGAAATAAATTATGATTATCTCGTAATTGCTTCAGGTGCAAAAGCAAATACATTGCCAGTTGAGTTAGCACCAATTAGAAGTCAAGGACTTTTAAGAGATTTTAATGACATAAAAAAAATAAAAGATAATTTACTAGATAAAAAACATATTACTATAATTGGTGGTGGTTATATTGGTCTCGAATTGGCTTCAAGTTTGAGAAAAGCTGATTTTGAAGTTAGTATAATTGAAATGTCTGAAAGAATTCTTCAAAGAGTAGCTTCAAAGGAATTGTCTAATTTTTTTACATCTCTTCATGAAGAAAAGGGTGTCAAAATCTTTTGTAATGAGAAATTAGAAAAAATTAAACCGCTAGGAAGTACTTTTCAAATAAATACAAGTAAAAATAAATTTGATACAGATTTGATATTAGTAGGAATAGGCGTAACTCCAGAAATTGAGTTGGCTAAAAATATTGGCATTTCATGTGAGAGAGGTATAATTGTAGATGAAAACTATGAAACTAGTTTAAAAAATATTTTTGCAATTGGTGATTGTGCACTTAATAAATCTGAATATGGGATAGTTATTGAGTCTATACAACACGCACAATTTAGCGCTTCAAGGGTCTCCTCTTATATTTTAGGTCAATCAAAAATAAAATTTGAGGAGCCCTGGTTTTGGTCTGATCAATTTGATGTTAAATTCCAGTCTGTAGGCTTGTATAAACCAAATTCTGAAACAAGCTTCAGAAAAGGTAAAAGGGAAGGTTCAAAATCATGGTGGTCTTTTAATAATCAAAAACTAGTCTGTGTTGAAGCAATAAATGATGTTCAAAACTTTTCTTTTGCAAAAAGAATTTTTGAAAATAAGATATCTGTTAATCAAAAACAAATTGAAGATCAAAATTTTGATTTAAAATCACTTCTAATATAAATTTTTATATTAAATGGAAAGGTTATGACTTTGAATAGACTTAAGAAAATTTGGGATAATGGAGAGTATGCTCTCAACGGCTGGTTATCTATAAATAATTCGTTTATTGCTGAAATTATGTCTCGCCAAAATTACGATACACTTACAATTGATATGCAGCATGGCCTCATAGACTACTCAGATTTGCTTGGAATGCTCCAAGGTATTACAGGCTCAAATGTAACACCTATTGTTAGAGTGCCATGGCTAGACCCTGGCTATATTATGAAGGCTCTAGATGCTGGTGCTCAAGGTATTATAAGTCCTATGATTAATAATAAAAAAGAAGCAGAGGAGTTCGTGTCTTATATGAGATATCCTCCACTTGGTAATCGTAGCTTCGGTCCTACAAGACAAAATATTGTACAAGGATCTGATTATTATAAAAAAGCTAATGAAAATGTTTTATGTATTGCTATGATAGAAACAGCAGAAGCAATGAAAAACTTAGAGGAAATAATAAGTACCGATGGTTTGGATGCAGTGTATATTGGTCCAGCTGATCTTACACTAGGAACAACAAAAGGAAGATTACCTCCCGGGATGGATAGAGAAGAGGAAGAAATGATTAATAGAATTAAAGCTATTCTTGGAGCAGCAAAAAAAGCGGAGAAAAAAGCATGCCTTCATTGTGTTAAGACTTCGTACGCAATCCAAGGAATTAAATGGGGATTTGATCTTGTTACATTAAATTCAGATACTAGATTACTTGTGTCTTCAGCATCTAATAGTATAAATGAATTTAGGAATGGATTAAAATGACAGCTCGAATATATAAACCTACAAAAACTGCCATGCAATCTGGTCGCAATAAGACTGATAATTGGATTTTAGAATTTTTTCAAAGCTCAGCTACTACCAGGGACCGACTTATGGGTTGGCGCTCAGGTAAAGACACCCAAAAGCAAGTAAAATTAAAATTTAAAAGCAAAGATGACGCTGTTAGATATGCTGAAAAAAATTCCATTAAATTTATTCTAACTGAGCCAAAAGAAAGAAAAATAAAACCTAAAGCATATGCTGACAACTTTTCTTTTAATAGAAAAGAAACTTGGACGCATTAGTTTGAATTTATATTTTTTGAGCGCTTTCTGACATAGAAAAATATCCTTACTGCATATATTTCTGATAGTATTGGATAATACACTGATGGGTGCCTTTTAAGTTTTTGAATATAGCTTTCACTTAGTTGATTTTTAATTGCAGCATTTATTAGGATTTTCATATATCTTCTTGATGGTGGTATGCTAAGCAGATTATTTGTTTTATAGATTAAAGTTTTTGCCTTAATTTTTTTATTTTTGGTGATTACAGTAATATTTTCAACTTCATAGTTTACACCCTCTGAATTAATTATTTGATTTAATTCATTTTGCGTAATCTTGCTTAAAACACCTTCCAGACTTTCATTAGGTTGTTTAATGATATTTGCGAAACTTGGTTCAATGAAATTTGGGCCTTTCATGTTCATAATGAGTTTATAATCTTTTAGAATACCAGTATGAATTTCAGAAGGGAAAACCCTTCTTCTATTTTCAAGGTATTCCTTGGACATGTTTGCACCGTATCCAAAATAATAAACAGTCTTTTTAGAGGTCATTATTAAGTAGTACTAATTTTGTATTCTTTAATTTCATATCATTTATATAACTGTTTGCAATTTATTTTTCACGTAAATGAATAAGGTAGCATTCAAAAACCATATTAAACATAACATATACATATTAAAGGTTAGTCCAAAATATTCAGCTGAAAAACCAATAAGCGCAGGTCCAAATATAAATCCTGAGAAACCAATTGTCATTAAATTTGAAACAGAAACACTAAGGGTTTCTTGGCTAGCTTTAACACCCTCACGTAAAACTATGCCAAGAAAGTTAGCTGTTCCAAACCCAAAAATGAAAGCACAAAAAGCTATTAAATAAATATCAAAGATAATTATTGACGATGCTAAAATTATAGAAGCTATTATACTAAAGTAGCCTCCAACAATCTTCTCATTGAAACGGCTAATTAATTTATTCGATAAAAGGCGAGCAATAATTTCACCCAAATTAAAAAAAATTATAACTAATCCACCTACGTAAATAGGTGCTTTTAAATCTTTGGTTATCCAAACGGGTGACCAGTCAATAATTATTCCAAATGTTGCAAAAGTAACCATCATCATAAATCCAAAAATTAAAATATTTTTGTCAGGAAATTTGAATTTTACTATTTTGGTTTTTAGATCAAGCTTTGCTTCAAGACCAAAAAATAAAATATATATTGAGCTAATGATTAAACAAAAACCAATTGATGCAAATGTGATTTTTGGATCAGGAATATTCTTTATAAAAACTCCTGCTATTACAGCACCACACAAAGAACCTAAACTATAAAATGCTTGGTAAATAGGTGTGATAATTTTAGATGTTTTGCTTTCTATTAAAGATATTTGTGTTTGTGCTGAAGGGACGTAAAGGCCAACTGCTGCCCCAAAAGGAATCCAAGATAAAAGAAACAATTCATAGTTAGGGGCGCTTATTAGTAAAAAGGGACAAAAAGAAACAATTGAAATTCCAATGGTCATAGATTTTGTTGTTCCTATTAATGGGACAATTAATCTTCCAGTTAATTGATTTGAAACAAAATTTGATATTCCAAAAATTAGGATGCCAATTCCTAATTCTAATTCAGATATACCCAGTCTTTCAATATTCCATGGAATATGGACAAAATAAATTCCAACTATAAATAATAAAAAAAATGCTCCTTGAAAACATGGAGTTCGAGCTTTCCAATAATTATTATTTTGATTCATTAAAAGAGAAAAAATTAGGTTAAAATTTACATTAGCATAAATTGTTATTCTGTAAATTCTAAACAATTTCAATATACTAATTTACTATTAATTGACCTTATGATAATTAACATTTATGCGGCTCCGTAGCTCAACTGGATAGAGCATCTGATCAAATGGATAAATCTTTAGCCAAAGGTCTTACAAAACAATTTATAAGAAAATATCTTGAACTAGATTGGTCGATGGCTGGCTCTTTTAGCAAAGGGATATCTAATTCATCAAATTTGTATAAAGTTCATAAAAATATTTTGCTAAAATTTAACAGTCCTTGGAATCATTTTATACATTGGGTTGAATTTGGATCAAAGAGAAAGCCTGCACTTGGATGGGTCAGATTAGATTTTTTAGAAGGAAACCCGAATTTTAACTTTAGAAAAGAAGAGATGTTAGCTGCAAGTATATGGGGTTTTAATATTGCTTTAGATGATTTTTCGAGTTTTGATGATAATGGAAATCCATTATTTTTAATTAGTCACCATGTTGTTCAAAGAATCTTTGAAAGAAATAGTGAATTGGACTGGAAAAATTTCAATAATACATTTAGCCAATTAAAAATTAGCTTCAAATACCTTCCAATTTATTCAATATTATGGAAATTAATTTTAAATCTTTTTGATAATGGATTAAATAAAAACCTAAATCTATTAAATATTCCTATCCCTTCAGATAAAGGCATATTTTTTGGTAATATCAATTTGAATGCTTTGGATATAAGAACTTTTATTTTTTTTGATCAAATGAGTGAAAATCAAAAATCTTTGAATATTAAGATGCGAATGATATTAGATCCATTTGTAAATTCCCATCTTCCTTATTTATTTTATTATAATAATAAATATCCAGATTATGAAAATGTTATAGAATATTCTTTCTTTTCATCTATGCTACTTAGTCAGTTCATGCCAATAATTAAAAACTTTGGAATAGAAATCTTACCCAAAGGTATTTCCTTAAAAGAAAAAAAAGACCTACTAAATCAAATCAACAATATTGTAAGAGAAATCGAAATTTTCATTCAAAAAAATGAATACGATATACTATCAGATTATTCTGAATATTTAAAATTCTACAATAGAAAAAAACTTTTAAGTTTCCAAAGAAAAATAAAAATAAAAATCAAAAATAATTTAGAACACTTTATAAAACGAAGTAAAGATTTTGAAGATTTGTCTATTAATTAAAAATTGCATTTAACTAAAATAAATATTTCTCACAAGAGTTATAATTATTTACTAATTTTTACCCTTGTGATAACTACGTATTTATGCGGCTCCGTAGCTCAACTGGATAGAGCATCTGACTTCTAATCAGAGGGTTGGGAGTTCGAGTCTTCCCGGAGTCGCCATTACACCTCGATCTCTTCCCAACTAAGCATTATTTATTTAGATTTTTTGTTGAATTTAATTTTCTTTTGGGTTTCTATAAATTACGGGAACGTTGATTTTTAAAGTTGCTGTGCTGTAAAGTCGTATGGAAGTTAACTAGTAGACTTTAGTAAGTAAAATTCAAGCAATCTCTTTAAAATTTATTCAAACCGTCAAATTTTAACGTATATAATGGAGGTACCATGTATAAATTTTTAATTACCTTATTAGCCCCTTTACTATTTCTCTGCATGCCTTCTTTAGCAGACTTTCCAGAAAAAAATGTTGTTTACCAAATTACTTTCGCAGCAGGTGGAGGATCAGATGTTAGGGCACGTCACCAACAACCCCATCTTGAGAAGGAACTTGGTAAAAAGATTGTTATTCAGTATAAACCTGGTGCAGGTGGATCTATAGGTTGGGCCAACTTAGTAAAGCAAAAAGCTGATGGCTACTTTATGTCAGGGATTAACATTCCTCACATTATTTTACAACCACTAGCTCGAGAGCCTGGGTATGAGACAGAAGACATTATACCAGTTGTTCTTTTTCAACAAATACCTTTTGGTTTAACGGTTCTACAAGATTCTCCATTTAAAACTTTGGATGATCTTATTGATTATGCAAAGAAAAATCCTGGTGCGCTCACAATTGGTGGTTCAGGAACTTGGGATGCGACGCATATAGCTAACCTGCAATTTGATATGATGGCTGGTATCGAAACAACCTATGTCCCGCACAAAGGAGGCAAACCAAAACAGACTGCTCTGCTCGGTGGACATACAATGGCGAGTTGGTTTGGTCCTAATGAAAAAATGCCTCATGGTGATAAGGTAAGGACCCTCGCATATGCTACTGAGAAACCAATACAGGTAAGTCCTGATGTGCCTACTTTTAAATCATATGGATATCCACTTTACTCCTCTGTTTATCATGGAGTTGGTGTACCAAAGGGAACTCCTGAGGCACATATAAAGGTACTTGAAAAAGCATTCCTTAAAATTGCCGGTCTTGACGAAACTAAAGAAGTTAAGTTGAAAGTTGGTATTATGCCAATCGCACTTGACTCTGCATCGTCACAAAAATTAATTGCCGAAAAAAAGGTTGCGTGGGAACCAATCGTCAAGAAGTTCGTTCAATAGTAAATATGACGATAAATTAACAAGTAATAATTTTAGGTGTTTGAAGGGATAATCAACGGCTTATTTCATGCCCTCGAGGGATGGAATTTGCTGTTGATTATTTTTGGTACTTTTTTAGGTATTGTTTTTGGATCCATGCCTGGTCTCACAGCCACAATGGGTCTAGCCTTGTTAGTTCCCTTCACTTTTGGAATGGAGCCAGCTGCGGGGCTAATAATGCTCGCTGGAATTTATGTTGGAGCTATGTATGCAGATGCAATACCAGCAATCTTAATTAACACGCCCGGTACTCCAGCAGCGATCGCAACGACATTCGATGGATTTCCATTAGCTCAGAAAGGGAAAGCTCAGCAAGCATTAGTGACTGCAGCATTTGCGTCATTTATCGGCAGTGTAATTGCTAATATAGTCCTTGCGACGTTAGCAGAGCCGCTTGCAGAATTATCGCTAAAATTTGGGCCGCCAGAGTATTTTTGGCTTGGAATTTTTGGTCTTACTATAATTTCTGTTCTCTCAAGTGGAAGCTTGCTAAAAGGTTATTTAACTGGATTTATTGGTCTCATCCTATCTGCTGTTGGCATGGCTTCACTATCTGGAGATGCGAGACTTACTTTTGGATTTCCAGAGTTGCAAAGTGGAATATCTTTAGCTGGTGCATTAATTGGATTTTTCTGTTTGCCAGAAATTCTCTCTACGATAATTGGTAAAGGACAAGACAATTACACAGGGGAAAAAATTCGCCCTAGTCTGAAAATTCTTTTTGCGACTATTTTTGATCTTTTAAAGATGCCGTTTTTATTGATCCGATCCGCTTTGATAGGACTAGTAGTAGGGATAGCACCTGGTGCTGGAGGTAACATAGCTAGCATGGTCTCTTATAGTGAGGCTACGCGATGGGATAAGAACCCTGAAGAATTTGGAAAAGGAACAATAAGGGGAGTGGCTGCATCAGAGGCAGCAAACAGTGCGATGGCACCAGGATCATTAATCCCACTTTTGACACTTGGGATACCAGGGTCACCACCTGCCGCTATAATACTTGGCGCTCTAATGTTGCATGGAATGCAACCTGGTGTAGATCTCTTTGCAACTTATGGAGGCATTACTTACACATTTATGATGGGATTATTTGTGGCAGCTTTTGCTATATTAATTTTTGGATCACTTGGGTCTTTTTTGTTTAGCCTATTGATAAATATTCCCGCAAAATCACTTGCGCCTATCATCCTTTTAATGACAGTTCTTGGTTCATATGCAATACGAAACAATCTTCTTGATGTTTGGGTTATGCTGATATTTGGTGGTATTGGTTTTTTTCTTAATAAGCTTTCCTACCATCCAGCACCACTTGTGCTGGGTTTTATTTTAGGGCCCTATATCGAAGAAGGCTTGGTCCAATCAACAATGATAGGTGGTGCGAAAGGAGGAGTAGTATTCTATATGATAAGTAGTCCTATAAGCATAGTGCTTATAGGTTTATGTGTAATTACTGCCTTGTGGCCTATTCTTTTTAGAAGACGTGTTCTGAATAATCAAAACACGGAAGAACAAGAAACAAGTCATGGTGCACTTAATGCTGACGTAGTGATGGGTTTAATTACTCTTTGCATGACAGCGATTGTAGCATGGTCAATTGTTGATTTAAGTTTTTATGGAGTTCTTTTCGTTAACTTTTGCGTATATTGTACAGCTATCTTGGGAATTGCGATCATCTTTAAGGGATTTTTTACACCAAAAAAAATTAATATATTTTTTAATGTAAAGGAACAAAATCGAGTAATTATTGGTTTTTTAATTATAGCTGGATTTATATTATTTATTCAGTTTGTTGGTTTTTATATAAGCAGTGCCATTTTTATATTTTTAATGAGCTCGTATCTCAATAAAGAAAAAATGAATTTAAAAAATGCTTTGCTATCATTTTGCCAGTCCATTTTTATAACTACTTTGGCTTATTATTTATTTGCTAATATTCTTTACGTTCCGTTGCCTACCGGAATATTATTCAATACTTAGTTTGGTTTTACTTATATTCTAGAGTTATAAGATACTTGTCGTGCACTCCATACGTGCCAAGATAAAAGGCCAGCTGAAAAAATTATTGCAGCAAATTGAATGATTTCTGGTTTCATTAGAATTGCTAATGCCAGAACAAGACGTATTAAGACTTCCACTAAGGTAAGTGATTTTGAGTCAAATTGTGCTAATGCTGTCGCAACTAGATACAGAGATAAAACCAAGCGTAATAACAACCAGGCTAGACCAATAAAGTCAATACCATTTTCATATCCAGGCAGTGGTGCATTTGATGCACTTTTTGGATCAATCAAGGCTTGATCTATAAGAAGAAGTTCTGGGTAGAAAGCGAATACAAATGGAATTGTAAACATTACAATTCCAGATCTAACTGCACTGAAACCTGTGGCCATCGGTTCAGCTTTTGTTATTGTTGAAGCTGCGAAGGCAGCTAGTGCTACTGGAGGAGTAATCGCCGACGCCACAGCAAAGTAAAAAATGAACATATGTGCTGTAAAAGTTGCGATACCAAGACCTACTAAAAGGGGCCCCATTAACAGTGCAACATTAATATACGCTGGTACTGCTGGCATCCCCATGCCTAATAAAACTGCTAGTAACATAGTCATTAGCAGAGCTAAAAATTGAAAGATGATTGCACCCTCACCACCTAAGTCAAATGACAAAAGAAAACGAAGCACATCAATTGCAACAAATTTTGAAAGACCAGTAAAATTTAGACAAACATCAATCACTGTGACTGCTAAAAACATTAGATAGAGTGTTGATATAGTTATCCCTGATTCAGCTAAAGCGTCTAAAAGTTTACCTGGCTTTGATCGAAAATCTTTATCTAGAAATAGTAATGTCATTACAAGGGCTGCAGCCCACCAACCTGTTGCTCCTGCATCACCAGCGGCATTTTGAAAAATTTGGAAAACCCAAGGAAGTGAAATAACTTGGCAACGCCCATTTTCAATAATTGTGTCAGCACCAAAAAGGGACGAGATAAATCCACATCCCACCATATCTTTTGGTGTAAGTAACAAAACCAATATTAAGAGCATTGGCAGTATAATTTGACATAAGTGGAGTATATCTTGACCGCTGATGTGCATCTCATCTGTTAATTCACCAAAAGCATCGATCCCTTGTTTGCGGGATTGGAATGAAGCACTAAGAAACAGACACAAAAAATAAGCCAATGCTGGCAAAGTAGCAGCGATTATTACATCCCGATAAGGTACAGCTGTCATTGCTGCAAGAATAAAGGCTGCAACACCCATCACAGGAGGCATAATCGATCCACCAGATGAAGCAGCAGCTTCCATTCCACCTGCAAATATACGAGAAAACCCTCGTTTGATCATCATTGGTATAGTCAACACGCCTGTTGACAGGACATTAACGATTGGCCCTCCTGTGATTGTTCCAAACATAGCTGAACTTACAATTGCTGCATGTGCTGGCCCTCCACGTAATTTACGCGTCCAGCGAAAAGCTAGTTTAATGAGTGTTTGTCCTCCAGCAGATTTGCCAAAAAGCGCTCCTAAAATTATGTATGGAAAGACTACATTCATTATTACATGCATAAAACGTCCAAGAAAGCCGGATGCATTATTTACAAGTGCATCATGGACATTAGGAACACCGTCTAAAAAAGTTCGAGGTTCACCACCTAATTTGGTTACAAAATATTTATTGATGCCATCGGGACCATGAAAATACCATACAAGTACAGTGACAATTGTATAGGTAGCTATAGCAAGAGAAATGGCGACCAGTGGAAAACCCCATACTTTAATGTTATATCCTAGAAAAACAATTAGAGCTGAAGCCATAATTGCAACCAGCCAAACACCTGTTGTACTGACACATTTGGGATCGTCTACAGTGTCAGGTTTGGGCAAACCCATCGTTTCAGCAAATTCAATTTCTGCCTTTAGTGTCTCTGCCATTATTCTTGCGCGCTCACCACTCATTAGGTCGATCAAGCATACACTATCAATTTCAATTAAATATGTGATTGAAACGGCTACGGCAGAAACAACAAGTGCGATATCCATAAAAGCTCCAAATAATGCTTTGTTAGTTCCCTTCCAAGATCGCCACATTGAATGTTGAAGTGCAACCAATAACATCATCAATGAGAATATAAGCGGATAAAACCATTCAGTAGGGAATGTTCTAATTTTGAGTTTTTCGATCCCTGTAATACCTCGCCATAACTCGTCCCATCCTGGAATAAGAGGTGTACTGTTTAAAATACCTAAAGCTACAAAGGTTAGGGCTAGGAAATAGACCAGCCTATTTGGAAAGTCTGGTTCAGTTGTCTGTTGTTCAAAGGAATCTGACATTGAAAGTGTTAAAATTTTACAAATATAATTAGCACCAATTAAGGTGCTAATTATATTATATATAGCTTTATTTTACTAATGCGCACTCATCTAATTTGTAGCCTGCATCCATCCATGCGCGAGCTGCACCAGGATGATATTTGAGTGGATTTTTACCACACATGCCTTGCATAGGAGCATCAAAGCCAACTGTATCTCCAAAAGGAGCCTTTGCTTTTAAAGCATCAAGAGTAGCTACATATGCTGATACTAGATTATATACAAGTTCTTCATCCATATCCTTGTGAACTACATTGCCACCGATAGTAGCAAATGCTCTAAAAGTTCCATCTTCTGATACGAAATTCCAGTCGTCCCCCATAATTGAATTCAGCTGGGCAAGTTCAATAGTGAAAGGTGCGCTGCCAGGAGATTGCATATAATTTTGCATTGTCTCACCTTCATATACTGCCTTTGGCATTGACCAACCAGTCATTTTGCCAGCAGCTGTACTAGATGTTAAATTTGACCCAGGAAATAACTCTGGCAAAACCATAGCATCTGGCTCACCACTTGTTACAAGAGTAACTTGTTGCCCCCAGTTAACCTGCAAGCCTTCGTAATCTTCACCATCTTTTAGGCCAGTAATAATTTGTATCATACTACGGGCATTAGTGAGAGCTCCTCCACGTGGTGGACCATTGTAAATTTTGCGACCCTTCAGGTCATCCCATCCACCAATATTTTTTGCATCATACGCATATAGAAAAAATATACCTAAAGTAAAAGGGTTTATCGCTCTTAAATTCTCTGCGAGTTCGGCTCCTTTTTCTTTTCCTAAAGAGCCATATGGTCCAACACCTCTGCTCATTAGAAATGGAAGAATATATGGAGTTGCAGCAATATCTGTTTTGCCTTCTGCTACATTTTGGATCGAGTTGGTTAAAGTCTGTCCATCAGCTAGCTGAATATTAGCAATACCCTTGGTACCAGCAATTTCTGTCATATGTGCTGGCGAAAGATGCGTTGCTCCACCTGGGCTTGCAGTCTCAGCAGTTAGGTTTACTTGTGCGTTTACAGCACTGCTTAACAAAGCAAAGCCAGCAAAAGAACTAATTAATATTTTTTTTAACATGTTTCCTCCCAATTCTATAAATTCATTGATGATTTTATTTTATTTAATTTTCATGTTAAGTTTTTGCTTTAATCTGTCAACTCACAAACATAATAATACCTTTTGATTTTTAGGTTTGTAATTTGGATGGATATAAGAGATTAACACTGAATGGAAAATATGTGTATTTTACAACTGACAAATTTACTTTTTTACCAAGATGTTATTAAGGAAATATAAGTAAAGAATTTATTCAAAAAAGGGATTTTGAAATATTATGGATAAACCTGATTTAAAATTAATTTATTTTAAACTTAGAGCCTTAGCTGAAGCTCCTAAAATGATGATGGAGTTTGCTGGATTAAATTATAATTATTTTATGGCTGAAGACTATTTTAAAAAATCTTGGGAAGAAGCCAAAAATGATGCTCCATTTAATCAGCTTCCCTTGCTTATAGTAAATGAAAACACTGAAATTTGGCAAAGTAATTCAATAGTGAGGTTTTTAGCGCCGCTTACTGGAACAATGCCAGATGACAGATTAGTGGCGGCTCAAGTTGACGCAATATTTGAAAGTACGCATGAATTATTTTTTCCATTAAATCCAACAGTTAACGTAGTGACAGGCGAACAACATAAAGCCCTAAAAAAACAATTTCTAGAAGCGTTTCCAAGAAAACTAAAAAATTTTTCAAGGCAGTTTGAAAAGTTATCAGATGGCCCATTCTTTTTTGGTGATAAACCATATTATTGTGATTTCTCAGCTTATCATCATTTTTCATTAGCTAAAATTCTTGATCCAGAGGTTTTAAATGGGTACTCGAGGGTCACATCTTTTATGAAGGCATTTGAAAAACTTCCAAAAGTAGATGAATATCTTGAAAAAAGGCCTGAAATTATTGATGTCGGAACTAGCCCTAAATTAATCATAGACGGCATTGAATATGAAACTGGATAGTAATAATTCTTTTTAGTATTTATTTACCTCCTTCCAGATGCTCTTTTTGCACTTGGTTTGACACCAACTTGAACCTCGCGAATTGCAATATAAACGCCCGATGCAATGATTAAAAATATTCCTATAATTGAGAGTGGGTTAAGCCATTCATTCCAAATAATAATGCCCCAAAAGACAGACAATATCAAAGAAGTGTACTCAAATGGAGCTATAAGTCCAGCTTCACTTAATCTATAAGCTTGGGATATCATGTAACCACCAACTGAGCTTGCTATACCAATGCCAATCATAGCTAACCAGTGATAATTATTGGGCCATAACCACCCTCTAACTAAAAACTCTAAAGAACTATTTTCTTGCCCTGAAAAACGGCCATCTCCAAGTGATAAACCCATAAGAATACTGACAATTATGAAAGATAACTGAATATAAATACTTAAAGTGGAAGCTTTCTCTGACAGGCCCATTTGTCTAGTCATTATATGAAGTCCTGCATAACAAACAGCTGCTAAAAGTGGCAACATTGATACCCATTGAAAACTAATTTGACCAGGCTTTATAATTACCAATACGCCGAGGAAACCTACTATGAGCGCTATTATCCTTCTGATGCCAACTTTTTCTTTTAAGATTATTGAAGAAAGAGCTGTAATTAATATTGGAGCTATGAAAAAAATTGCTGAGCATTCAGCAATAGGTAAAGATACTAATCCTAGAAAGAAAAATAAATTTGCAAAAACTAAAAGAAAGCCACGGAATAAATGAGCAAAAGGCCGCCTTGTTTTAAGAGATGAAAGGCCTCCTTCAAGAGGTACAAAAAGAAATATAGTAAATAAAAATGCAGAAACTGATCTTATTAATATTATTTGGTGAAGTGGGTAGGAACTACTAAGAATTTTTATTGTAAAATCACTTAACGAAAAACAAAAAGAAGCTCCAATTGCACAAAAAATACTAATTAATGAAACATTCACAACATTTAACAATATTTCCTCTATTCAAAACGTTAATATATTAGTTATATATCTATTTCATCATAAAAGCATTTATTATTAATATATGAAAAAATTACTAATTGTTTTATTTAGCTTAAATTTTTTAATTTGCTCAAAATCTGTTTTAGCTGACGGAATCTTAAAAGGTTTTGATGCATATAAAAATAAAGATTATCAACTGGCATTTGATATTTGGTCAAAATTAGCAATTGAAGGTGATCCAATTGCTCAAAATAGTCTAGGCGTAATGCTTCAAAAAGGTGAAGGAACAGAAATGAATTTTCTATTATCTTATAGCTGGTTTAAAAAATCAGCTGAAAGTGGATACACACCTGCACAAGTATCATTAGGCTATATTTATGATCAGGGAATGGGAATTGATCAAAATAAAATTAAAGCGTATATGTGGTGGAGAATTGCAAGTCTGCATGGTGATAGTGATGCTGTGACTTTACTTAAGCTTCTATCTAATGAAATAAATGAAAATGATCAAAAGATTGCAATTAACTTAGCTGATAAATGTGTGAAAAATAATTTTAAAGCTTGCTGATAAAATTTATAATCTAACTTTTAGTTTTATTACTATTAAGGTAATTCTCACGTATTCCAATATATGTTGTTGATGCAACTATAATAGTGCTGCCAATCCAAATATTATTAAGAGGTATTTCACTAAACATTATATATCCTAACCAAACCGCCCATATCAGCCTTAAATAATCTAAAGGTAGCAAAAATGAAATCTCACCTCTCTTCAAGGCATAATTAAGTGAAAATTGAGCTATGGTTGCAACTATTGTAATTAATGAAACTAAAAATAATTGTTTTCCATTTATCCCATCCCAAACAAAAATTGCAGCTATAAACGTGATAGGTATCACTCCTGCAGATTGCCAAAATGTAATCGAAATATTTCCGTCAGTTTCTGTTAATTTTTTTGCTAACAAAAGTGATATTGACCACAATACGCAAGCTGCAAGAACACAAACTGGGCCTATTGAAACATTTAGGTCTGGTCTTAAAACAATTATAACGCCTACAAAACCAAAAAACATTGCTCCCCATCTTCTTAATCCTACCACTTCTTTTAAAGTTAAAATTGCAAGTAATGTTGCGAAGATAGGTATTGTAAATGCCAAGGACTGTGCTTTTGAGAGCTCTGTTAAACTAATTCCATAAAAAAAAAATAACATTGCCCCACTTCCTGAAATGCATCGGTAGAATGTGAGTAGAGGTCTCTCAGTTCTAATAATATCAATTTTAAATTTGAATATTAAAGGTGAAAGTAAGGGGATAATTAATACACTTCTGAAAAATGCTATTTGAAAGGGATGTAAATCCTGTGAAGCAAGTCGCACCAAAGCCGCTGCTAAAGAAGCACAAAAGCCTGATACAATCATAACAATTGTCGCTAGTATTAGTGTTGACGATTTATTATTAAAATCTTTAAATTTACTAATCATCTAAATAAGAAGGAAAAAGATGATTGTTATTTTCATCAAGTTTCAATTCAAAAACTGAAACAATTTCAGAAAGTGGCAACTCGTCATATAAATGAGGGAAAAGTTGATTATTTCTTGATTTTTCCCATTTTATCTCAAGATTTTTTGTTTCTATTTTTAATAATAGTAATTCTTTTTCCCCATTAAAATGTAGTCTGGCTGTTTCTTTTACTTGATCTTTAGAAGAAAAATGTATGTAGCCGTCAATTAAATCTATTCCAAAGCCTTTAAATACTCCTATTTGTTTCGCAATCTTCCAGTTCTTGGTAGAGCAAATCTTATAAATATACTCTTCAGTTTGTTGACTTGTCATCTAGAACCTCAACCTTTCCTTCTTTTGGAATTAACTTTATAATGTCACCACTTTTAATTATTTTTGTAATATCACTTTTAAATCTATCAATAAGTGGAAGGTTTGCGTGAGCTGCCCCTTGAGCAATTATTGGATTTGCAAAGTTAAGTAATAATGCTTTAGGGCATATTTTAGAAATTTTCATACTTCTAAACATCCATGCGGTTGCAACGCCACCTTTCGCAACGTTTAATACTAGGATTTTATTTACGTAACTTTGATTAAAAAGTTTGTGGGATTTTCTAGAAAAAATACCATTAATTCTATCTAAATCGTATCGTGCGCTAAAATTATCATCTGCCACAAGAGCTTCACCTTTTACAGGTTCTCCAATTCCAATATGTCCAAAGTAAACATTTTCTTTCATTTGACTATTTTTCCTTGGCAAGCTGAAATAACACATTTTTCCATTGAATTAAGTATAGTTTCATAACCATAACCACCTAAAATATTAATTATTTTTGCAGAATTACTCATTAATCTTTTCCAGCCATTTGCTTCGCCAATCTCTCTAGCATGCATATTATAGAAACAAACTCCCTCCAAAATTATCCCACCAGAATTTTCTATTTTTTTTGATATTCCATTTTTATCACATAAAACTTTCACTGCTGAAGGAGTACATACAAGCAATGAAACTTTTGGATGGATTTTTTTTCCATCTAAAAGTTCTGAAAGTATTCTCATTTCATTAAGAGATAATTGAGGTGCTGCAAATACGACAACATCCAAATGATCATCTTTTGGTAAATAACTTTTATAAAAATTATTTAAGTCAGATAATGAAATTTTATTCATTTTAGGATTTTTATTCTGAGCTAAATGATCTTCAGGCGTAACTCCCACTATATGAAACATAGGTGTTGAACCGAATGAAGCCATAGCAGCACCAAAATGCTTTAACTCATCTGAAGTTGGCTTAAAATCAATGCCATAAATTATTGGTATATCCCAGTAAGAATTCATCTGTTTTCCAATTATTCCTCCAAGAGCACCCCAGTCACTAAAATTAGTTGGTCTTACATTTAAGTTAAAAAATTTATTTGGAATTCGATTTTGTTCTAAGTGAAGACCATACATTGGAGTTCTTCCAGTTAAGCTAGCGGCAAGCGCAGAGGGGCCACCTTCAAAGTTAGTTCTGGCGCCAAGAACACTGTTTGCATAAATACTAGAGCCAGTATCACCAAAGGCTAAATGTTCTCCTTTAACAGGAGGCATAAAGACTTGATAGTTAATGCATGTGTCTGTCATCATTACATTTAGCTGTTTAAAGGCATCAATTGCTCTTTTCTCCATATCCACAAATCTTTTGTTTTGTTTTATCTTCTTGAAAGATTTTAAATCAGAGCCTCTAGGGTCTGTAATTGTTGGTACCCAAACTTTTTTTTGTGGATCAGGGTACTGTGCAAGATTTTCTAAATATTCAATCCCAGCTAAGCCTAATGCCTCAGTATCAGCCATAATATGAACTTGGCTAATTTCTACAAAACTTTGAGCATCAAAAAATTTTCCTACTTGCATTTGATGTTCAAAAGCTAGTTTTCTTACTTTCCCAAACTGACCAGATTGTATTTCTAATTCTTTATGACTTAATTTCATTAACTTTTATTACTTTGAAAATATCATTTAACACTAATATATTAATATTAGTTTTAATAGCTTTTTAGAATTTAATGAAAAATTTTGAAACACCATTGGCAATTACTATGGGCGATCCATCAGGCATAGGCCCTGAGATTATTTTGAAATCTGTTGTTGAGACAAAATTAAATCATTTTGTTGTTTTTGGTGACAGTTTAGTTTTTGATAGTTTGATAACAAATCTTAGATTGCCTTTCACAATAAATAAGATTTCTGAAATATCTGAAGCTGTTTTTGAAGAAGGCTATATCAATCTATTTGAAACAAGTAAGCTAAACTATCTTCCTCATTATGGTAGAATTTCTAAAGAGTGTGGCAAGGTTAGCTTTGACGCAATTATAAAATCTATAGAGCTTGCAAAGCAAGGTAAAGTTTCAGGAATTGTAACAGCTCCAATAAGTAAAAAGGCTCTAAACTTAGCACATATTAACTATCCTGGACATACAGAAATTCTTGCGGGTTATAGTAATAATAAAGCAGTCTCTATGATGCTGCTCAATAAACATATTAAAACGGTGTTGGTAACTTTACATTGCTCGATGAAGCAGGCTTTAGATAGAATAACCATTCAAAATGAACTTGATGCTATAATTAATGCTGATCTCGGATGCAAACTATTTGGTATTGAAAATCCAGTTATTGCAGTAGCTGCTCTTAATCCACATGCGGGTGAAAATGGACTATTCGGCAATGAAGAAAAAAATATAATTGAGCCTGCAATAAAATTAGCTCAAAACATGGGGATTGATGCAATAGGTCCCATCCCAGGTGATACTGTATTTATGAATGCCAAAAATGGAAAATTCGATGTTGTTGTATCTCAGTATCATGACCAAGGGTTGATACCAATAAAATATGAAGGTATTGACGAAGGGGTTAATGTAACAATTGGAATAGATTTTTTGAGAACAAGCCCAGATCATGGTACTGCGTTTGACATCGCAGGGAAAAACATTGCTTCTGCAAAAAGTTTTATCAACTCTATCCATACTATTAAAGCCATGCAAAAAGTGGGCAAAAGCCCACTAAAATAAGTAAAAATATTTGTGGTTACATGCCCACCTATAATATGTGATAAATGATTCTTAAAGGAGATTTTTTATGTCTAAGGATCAATTACTCACAGCTGTTATTGAATTTTGCAAAGAACATAAAATGGCTGAGTCAACATTTGGGAGAAAAGCTGTTAACGATGGTAAATTTGTCTCAAGATTAAGAACTGGTGCAAGAGTTACTCCTGAAACTTTTGAAAAAGTGAAAAAATTTATAAATAGTTCTGGCAACATCAAATCTTTAGAAATTGATAACCAAAATCTTCATGTTTTGCCTAAAGAAGATAACGTTGATGATAAAAATATTTTTGATGAAAAGAGCAAGTCCAAAAAGAAAAATTTTAGGTTTTTTGATAACAGGCAAAAATATTTACTTTTTGTTTCTACATGTAGCGAAAAAGAAGTTATTTCAAAAAGAATAGGTATGGAACTTGGTCACATTAAACCAAAACCTCCAGCAATAAGAATATTTGATGCTGGGATGGGTGATGGAACTGTATTGGCTGGCGTGATGAGAGAAATGCACCATAGATATCCCACAATGCCTTTTTATATTTCAGGAAAAGAGATTAGTCTTGAAGATGTAAGAATATGTCTTTCAAAAATGTCTGATAGATTGTTTGAGCATCCAGCATCTGTCCTTGTGTTTACAAATCTGTTTTACTCTGAAGCTCCTTGGCTAAAGCCTAAATCTATGGCTTCATCTAATTCCATGGTATGGAAAGAAGTTGCACTTCAGGGAGGTTCTTCTCATGAGTTTGCAGAGCAACTGAGTGAATTGAGGGGCTTTCTTGATGAAAATTGGCAAGCAGGACATAGTCCTAAAACAGGAAATCCAATTTATGAAAGACCAACAGTCTTAATTATTTATCGTGAAGATCATAAATTTTTATTAAGCGATGTTATTCCAAAGCAAGATATTAAAAAAGCTGATTACGATCTAGTTTTAGCATCTCAGCCTTACAGGTTAAGAGTTTCATCGGAAGTAAAGTCAAGAAACGTACTATTACCTTTAGTGAGATCATTGGGAAGAGGTGGAAGGCTTATTGGAATTCATTCAAGTGGAGATGATCCAGGTCACCAAATTTTGAAAGAGATATGGCCAAATGATAATCCTTTTGTAAGTGATAGACACTCTCTTTTAAAAGCTGTAAAAAACGAACTTGGATCAGATGCAAGGCATTATAATATAAAAGCAAATTCTGATAATAGATCAATTTTTAAATATACCATGCACTCTTTACCCAGTGAGCTAGAGGCTAGTATTGGAACCTCAACGCTATTTGCAGCATGGAACGCAGCAACTTATGTTGGTCAAATTGATGAACAGAGATTGGAAGCGGCTATGAAGTCAGTAGATTATTTATCAATTACCCAAAAAGCTCTCAAAAAGTATGGTGGTCTTTGGTTTAACGATGAATCATATACTATTTCAAGGAAAAATGATTAATCATCTCCCTGCTGAGTGATACTCTTTATTTGGTATCATCTTTGTTCCTGAAGCAATTCGATTAGACATATTAAAAAAACCTACAACGGAAATAATATCCCAAATATCTTCATCCGCAAAACCGGCTTTCCTTAACAAATCTCTATCATTATCTTCAATTGTATGGCTGTATAGAGTAAGTTTTTCTGAAAATTGAAGCATTAGTTTATCTTTTTCGGTTATATTAGCAATATTATAATTCATTATTAACTCTTCACTCAATTCTGGATTAGAAGATAATTCTCTAGTTGAAGCACCATGTGCAACTTGACAATAGAAGCATTTATTCAGAGAAGATACAACTACTGCAATCATTTCTCTTTGAAGTTTTGAAAGACCGCTATCTGATAGCATTATTTCGTTATACATATTTGTGAAAGTATCTAATTTATCTGTATTATGAGAATATGCTAAAAGAACATTTGGAATTAAGCCAAGTTTTTCCAAACAAACATCAAAGTACTTTTTAATTCTGCCAGGTAAGGGATTAACTTGTTTAAGATTCAATGAGATTGGTAATTTATTGTCATTATTCATTATTATTCCTTACATTTATGATTAAACATTGTAATAATTATTTTAGAAAAGAATTTTATTATTAATAATTAAACATTTAGTTAGATATGAAAATAATTTGGCACGGTCACTCTTCATTTACAATTTCATTTTCAGATATTAAAATTATAATTGATCCATTTTTGTCTGGAAATCCAAAATTTGGCAATCAAAATATGGATGAAATCACTTCAGAGTTAACTCATATTGCACTTACGCATGGCCATAATGACCACGTTGGAGATACCGTTGATTTAGCAAAAAAAACAGGAGCAGAAGTTATAGCTAATGCAGATCTTTGCTCGTACTTAAAAACAAAAGGTTTAAATAAATTCAATCAGGGCAACACAGGTGGTACGATAGTTTACGATAAATTTTCTGTTACTTTTGTTCAAGCACATCACTCTTCATCTACAGTTGATGAAAATGGCATTTCCCACTCTTTAGGTTTTTCTAATGGTTTAGTCTTTCATATTAAAAATGAAAAAACAGTTTACCATATGGGAGACACTGATATTTTTGGTGATATGCAACTAATTGAAGAACTTCATAAACCAGATATTGGGTTAGTTCCAATTGGTGATAGATTTACGATGGGTGGCGCTGTTGCAGCATTATCTTGTAAAAGGTATTTTAATTTTTCAACAATAATACCTTGTCACTTTGGTACTTTTCCAATTATTGACAGCAATCCAGAAAAATTTCTTAAATCAATGGATGAAGATGCTTTAAAAGTTAGAGTTCTATCTGAAGGCGAAGAGATTGAATTTTAAGTATCCAATTTTCGATAATCTGTAATTTTTAAACCATAACTGTCTAGTGCAACAGGTTTTTTTGGTGAATTAGTTAAAAGTAAAATATTTCTTAATCCCAGATCAACAAGAATTTGTGCGCCGGCACCGTAATTTTTAAATTTCCAGCTATCTTTTGATGTATTATTATTAATGGTTGCTAACTGATCTCTAATACTTGTAGGCGACAGATCTCTTAGTAAAACAACCGCACCTTTTCCAATTTTTGAAATTGTTTTCATTGCTGAAGCAAGTTGAACATCATTTTTATCCTGATTAGTTGCACCTAGAAGATCACCTAAAAAATTAACTGCATGCATTCTGACTGGAATTGCATCTGAAGAAGTAATGTCTCCTAAAACTAAAGCTAGATGCTCAACCCCTGATATAGTATCCACATAAACAATTGCTCGCCAATTGCCTCCAAATTGGCTTGGAAAGTTGGATTCTATGCTTCGCCTTACAGTACTCTCATTCTTCAACCTGTATTTAATTAAATCTGCAATTGTAGCAACCTTCAAACCATAAAGTTGAGAAAAGCTTATTAAATCCGGCATTCTTGCCATAGTTCCATCATCTTTAAGAATTTCACAAATAACACCTGATGGGTTACCACCTGCTGCTCTTGCAATGTCAACAATGGCTTCAGTATGACCAGCTCTTATAAGAGTTCCTCCATCCCTAGCAACCAATGGGAAAACATGGCCAGGAGTACTTAAATCGTGAGGTGAAGTTTTATCATCAATTGCCACTTCAATAGTTTTTGCTCTATCAGCTGCGGAAATTCCTGTTGTAACTCCTTCACTTGCTTCAATTGAGACAGTAAATGCCGTACCAAGTCTCGAAATATTTCGCTGTTGCATCATTTCTAATCCAAGAGTTTCAACTCTTTGCCTTTCCAAAGCGAGACAAATCAGGCCTCTTCCATTTTTAGCCATAAAATTTATAGCTTCAGCATTCGCAAATTCAGCTAAAATACATAAGTCACCCTCATTTTCACGATCTTCATCGTCAACAAGAATGAACATTTTGCCTTTTTTCGCATCATCTAATACGTCTTCTATTGAAGAGAGATAACCCACATCATATTTTTTTATTTCATTCATTTGAGCATTAAACCATTAATGTTATTGAAATAAGTATAAACCTAAATAAAGTTTATTTTCATTAATTCAATTTTTAAAAATTATCAAACTTAATTTATTTCTTTAAATGCCTGCCTGAGATCTGCAATCAAATCTTCTGGTTCTTCAAGCCCAATTGCTAATCTAATAAGTTTTCTATTTTGAAAGGTATTGAACTTTCTTATTTTATCTAAATCAGCTTCTAAAATTAAGCTCTCGAAGCCCCCCCAAGATGCGCCAATTCCAAAAAGTTTCAAAGCATCAATAAACTTATCAATCTTTTTTAAATTTTTTTCTTTTAATTCAAACGAAAACAAGCCAGCGCCAATATTAAAGTCTCTCTTGAATATTTTAAAGTCAGGGTGATATTTGGTTGCTGGATGAAACACATTTATAACTTTTGGTTGATTTGAAATCCAGTCTGCTACTTTAAGAGAAGAATTAAAGGATTTTTCCAGACGAACTTTCATGGTTCTTAGACCTCTAAATGCAAGGTAAATATCATCGGGACCAGAACATTGCCCCATTAATTCTGATTGTTTTTTTATTTGTTTGAATTTCTTTCCTCTTGCAATGACACCGCCCATCATTACATCACTATGTCCTGTGACATACTTTGTATATGATTCAATGACAGCGTCTACACCTAAATCCAAAGGATTTTGTCCTAAAATTGTTGCCCAAGTATTATCTGTAATTGTTGTAACATTGTATATTTTTGCAACTTTAGTTAATGAGGGCAGATCTTGAAGCTCAAAAGTATGTGACCCAGGGCTCTCAAAATATATTAGAGACGTATTATTTTTAATAAGTTTATTAAAATTTTGAGATTTAATTCTTGGCTCATAAAATTCTACATTTACTCCAATTGATGGCAAAAAATTTGTAATAAAATTCCTAGTGCTTCCATATGCACTATCAGCTACTAGAATATGGCTTCCACTTTTAACAAAAGATAGAATGCCAACTACTGCCGCGGCTAAGCCAGAGGGAGCTATGATCGATCCATCTGCATTATAAAGTTCAGCCATAGTATCGCAAAATGCTCTTGATGTGGGTGTTCCTGTTCTTCCATATTGGAACTTTACTTTTTTCTCACGTCTAGATTTTGAATTAGGGTATAAAATCGTTGAAGCATGATAAACTGGAGGGTTTGGAATACCAAAATTAGTTTTTGGTTTCAGACCTGAATGTGTAATTTTAGTAGAAGGTATAGTGTTCTTTTTATTCATTTAATCACATGTAATAATATTAATCTTGGTAAGGTATATGATCTAATAATTTATTTTAAATCAATAATATATATGTTATTGTAAATAAAAACTAATTTTAACTTCCAGTTATATCTTGAAAGATATATAAGGTGGTTATATTTATTTATAAATAACAAAATGAGGAAAAAATAATGTTTAAAAAATTTTTTACAATTTTTGGACTTGTTGGAAGTTTGTTTGCAAGTAATGCGTTTGCAGATGGTCATGCAACATTAAAACAAGTTCAAGATAGAGGTCACTTACAATGTGGAGTTAGCCAAGGTTTATTTGGATTTTCAAATCCAGATGATGCTGGAAATTGGACTGGTTTAGACGTTGATTTCTGTAGAGCAATGGCTGCTGCTATATTTAATGATCCGCAAGCAGTTAAATTTACTCCACTTTCATCTAAGCAGCGTTTTACAGCTTTATCATCAGGTGAAATAGATGTTCTTGCTAGAAACACTACTTGGACAATGACTAGAGACGCTTCATTGGGATTAAACTTTTCTGTTGTTAACTATTATGACGGTCAGGGAATGATGGTACCAAAATCACTTGGAGTAACAAGTGGAACTGAATTAGATGGTGCAAATGTTTGTACACAGACTGGTACTACAACTGAACTGAATATTACTGATTTTTTCAGAATGAATAATATGTCTATAAATATAGTTGCATACGAAGATGCGGCGGACGTTATAGCTGCATATGGTGAAGGAAGATGTGATGTTTACACAACTGATAAATCAGGTGTTGCAGCACAAAGATTAAAATTATCAAATCCTGATGATCATATGCTTCTTCCAGAAGTGATTTCCAAAGAGCCACTAGGCCCAGTTGTAAGACAAGGTGATGATAATTGGTTAAATATTGTTAAATGGACACATTTTGCAATGTTAAATGCTGAAGAAATGGGTGTAACTCAAGCGAACATTGATAGTCATATGAGTTCAAATGATCCAGCAATGCTTAGATTATTAGGTAAAGAAGGTACTTTTGGTGAGTATATCGGATTATCTAATGATTGGGCAGTAAGAATTATCAAAGCAGTTGGAAACTATGCTGAGAGTTATGAGAGAAATGTTGGTCCGAACACTCCATTACAACTTGACAGAGGTGTAAACGCACTCTGGACAGCTGGTGGTTTACAATACGGTCCTCCAATTAGATAATTTAAGTCAACTAATTTTAAAAAGCCCACTTTTCGAGTGGGCTTTTTTTTTATTTTTTGTTAATAATAAAATGCATGGAATTTAAAAATAAAAATGTTGTGATCACAGGTGCATCAAGAGGTATAGGCCTTGGCATTGCAAAAAAATTAGCTTCTGAAGGAGCAAATATTGCTGTTCTTGCTAAAACGGATACACCCCATCCAAAATTGCCAGGTACTATTCATTCTGCAGTCGAAGAAATCAATGAATATGGGACTAAAGCAATAGCGATTAAGACTGATATAAGATTTGAAGATCAAATCGAAAATGCTATTCAAAATGTTAAAGATAAATTTGGCTCAATTGATATTTTAATTAATAATGCGAGTGCTATTGGTTTGTTTAACAGTGAAACTCTTCCAACAAAACAATTTGACCTTATGAATAATATCAATTTAAGAGGTACTTATCTTTGTTCAAGAATTTGTTTGCAACATTTGAAAAAATCAAAAAATCCGCATATTTTAAATATGAGTCCGCCTATAAGTCTTAAACCTAAATGGTTTGAAAATTTTACAGCATATACTATTGCTAAGTTTGGTATGAGTATGTGTGTTATTGGAATGTCAGAAGAGTACAAGAAATATAATATTGCTGTAAATGCACTGTGGCCAAAAACAGCAATTGATACAGCGGCTATTAGGATGCTTGGAGGTGTTGTTAGGCCAGAGCAATGCCGTAAAGTAGATATATTAGCTGATGCGTCATTTTTTATCTTAAGAAGAGATAGTAATAAATTTACTGGAAAATTTTATATTGATGAAGAAGTGCTTGCTGAAGAGGGAATTAAAGACTTAGAAAAATATAGTGTGCAACCAGGTGAAAAATTATTTACAGACTTATATTTAGATTAATCATGATTAAAGGGAGAGAAAATTGGAAAAAGTTTGGTTAAAAAGCTATCCGGAGGGGGTGCCCTCAGAAATTAATTTAGATGAGTTTAAGTCATTAGTAGACTTGTTTAACCAAACATGTGACCGATTTAATGATCAGCCTGCTTTTACTAATTTTGGAGTTAAGGTTAGCTTTAAAGAAATAAAGTCATACTCTGAAAATCTTTCTTCTTTTTTATTAAATGAGTTCAAATTAAAAAAAGGGGATAGAGTTTCAATCATGATGCCCAATATTTTACAGTATCCGATTTCAACTTTTGGAATTTTAAAATCAGGACTTGTTATAGATAATATAAATCCTTTATTTACACATCGTGAATTGAAGGCTCAGTTAAATGATTCAGGTTCTGAGACAATAATTATAGCTGAAAATTTCGCATCAAATCTACAATCAATACTAAAAGAAACATCAATTAAAAATGTTTTAATTACATCTGTTGGTGAATTTTTAGGATTAAAAGGGATTATGATTAATTTTGTCCTAAGAAAAATTAGGAAAATGGTTCCAAAATACTCTTTGCCAAATGCTGTAAATTTTAAAGATGCAATTAACATTGGGTCAAAACATAAATTCCAAGAGCAAAAAATTGACAAAGAAGATATTGCTTTTCTTCAGTATACGGGAGGAACAACAGGTGGAGTTAAAGCTGCAATCTTGTCCCATAGAAATGTTTTAGCTAATGCTATTCAGGTAAGGGAATGGTTAGGTGAAAAGTTAAAATTTGGTGAAGATTTAGCTATTTGTGCACTGCCACTTTACCATATATTTGCATTGACTTGTAATTCAGTAGTCTATTTTTATTTTGGTGCAAATAATATTCTAATAACAAATCCAAGGGACATTCCGGGTTTTGTTAAAATTTTGAAAAAATACAAGTTTACGTTCATCAGTGGCGTAAATACATTATTTAATAAGTTATTGGAGGATAAAAATTTTCAGGATTGCGACTTTTCAAAGCTCAATATAACAATTGCTGGTGGAATGCCTGTACAAAAATCTGTTGGTGATCGTTGGCAAAAAATCACTGGTTGTTTGATGGTAGTCGGTTATGGTCTTTCTGAAACTGCGCCAGCGGCATCTATCGATCCAGTTGATGGGAAAACTTTTAGCGATACTATAGGGCTCCCTTTACCTTCCACTGAAATGTCTATTCAAGATGATAAAGGAAAAATTTTATCAGCTGAAAAAGAGGGTGAAATCTGTATTAGAGGTCCTCAAGTCATGAGAGGTTACTGGAATAACGAAAAAGACACCAAAAATGCTCTAACAAAAGACGGTTGGTTTAAAACTGGTGATATAGGAAAAATGAGAAAGGATGGATACTTTCAAATTGTTGATAGGAAAAAAGACATGATAATTGTTTCTGGATTTAACGTTTATCCAAGTGATATAGAAGAAGTTGCGATGCAGCATCAAAAAATCTTAGAGGCTGGCTGTATTGGAGTGTCTGGAAATAATGGACAGGAGCTAGTAAAATTGTTTGTATCAGTTGTTGAGGGTGAAACAATCACTAAAGATGAGATTTTAGAACATTGTAGAAATAATCTTACAGCTTATAAGGTGCCAAAATTACTTGAAATTGTTGATGAAATACCTAAGTCGAATGTAGGTAAAATATTAAGAAGAGAATTAAGGGAGATAAAATAAAATGCATAATGCAGTTATTGCTGGATATTCTAGATCACCTTTTACTATTTCGAATAAAGGTGAGCTCAAATCATTAAGGCCTGAGGATATATTATCTCAAGTTATAAATAAATTAATTTCTCCTTCAAATTTAAATAAAAACGATATTGAAGATGTTATTGTAGGTTGCGCTTTTCCAGAGGGTGAGCAGGGTTTTAATATAGGTAAAGTTGTAACTTTTATGTGTAATCTTCCAAGAAGTGTTGCCGGTATGACTGTGAATAGGTGGTGTGGTTCATCAATGCAAGCCATTCACAATGCAGCTGGTTCAATTGCAATGGGATCTGGTAAAGTATTTATTTGTGCTGGTGTGGAGAGTATGACAAGAGTTCCAATGCTTGGTTTTAATCCTATGCCACACCCTCAGTTATTAGAGGACAATCCAAATGTCTATCTCTCAATGGGAATTACAGCCGAAAACGTAGCCAAAAAATATAATATTGATAGAAAAGAACAGCAAGAGTTTGCAATATTAAGTCACGAGAAAGCCTCTATTGCTGAGAGTAAAGGAAATTTCAAAGACGAAATCACATCTATAAAAAATGATTCATTTGATGTCACTAAAGATGGAGGTATAAGACCTGGAACAACACAGGAGATCCTTGATGGATTAAAATTAGCATTTGATCAAAATGGAACAGTTACAGCAGGAACCTCATCCCCATTAACGGATGGGGCCGCAGCAACTTTGATTTGTGAAGAAAATTACGCACAAGAGAATGATCTTGATATTTTAGCCAGAATTAAATCATGTGCTGTTAATGGTTGTGACCCAGAGGTAATGGGATTGGGGCCGATTGGAGCATCTCGAAAAGCCATGGATAGAGCTGGCATAAACTCAGCTGATTTGGGAGTTGTTGAATTAAATGAAGCATTTGCTTCACAAAGCTTAGCTTGTGTACAAGATTTGGAATTAGATAAAAAAATTGTCAATTTAGATGGCGGAGCAATTGCATTGGGGCATCCCTTAGGAGCTACAGGTGCTAGAATTACTGGCAAAGCCGCACAACTACTCAAACGTGAAGGCAAAAAATATGCTCTAGCTACACAATGTATAGGTTTAGGGCAAGGTATAGCCACAGTACTTGAAGCAATTTAATATGATAAAAAATGTAACAGTAATTGGTGCTGGCTTAATGGGTGCGGGTATTGCTGCACACCTCACAAACGCAGGAACTCATGTAACTCTTTTAGATATACCTGATAATTCATCTCATAATAGAAATAATCTTGCTGATCAGGCTGTAAGTAAATTAATGAAATTAAAGCCAGCAGCTTTCACTTTACCAAAAAATGCAAACTTAATTAAAACAGGTAATATTGATGATGATCTACATTTAATTAACAGTTCTGATTGGGTGATAGAAGTAATAATAGAAGATTTAAAACTTAAAAAAAACCTTTATGAAAAAATTGAAAAAATCATGAAGGATAATTTAATCATTTCATCAAACACTTCAACAATACCTCTTGGCAAACTCACTGAAGGAAGAGATAAAAAATTCAAGTCAAATTTTTTTATAACTCATTTTTTTAACCCTCCAAGATATTTAAGATTACTAGAAATTGTTGGATCCAATAATAGTGATTCAAAATTTAAAAAAGATTTAATTGAATTTTGCGACAATAAATTAGGGAAGTCAGTAATTGATTGTAAAGATACTCCAGGGTTCATCGGAAATAGAATAGGTGTTTTTTGGATGATTGTTGCTGCAGAAAAAGCAATAAAAATGGGTTTGAATGTTGAAGAGGCAGATACTGTAATATCTTCTGTATTTGGTGCACCCAAAACAGGTATTTTTGGTTTACTTGATTTGGTAGGTTTGGATTTAATGCCTCACGTAATGTCATCAATGACTGAACATCTTGATAAAAATGATGAATATAATCTTTATTCAAAGCCCCCTGATATTTTTGATTACATGCTTGAGAACAAGCTAATTGGTAGAAAAGGGATTGGGGGTTTTTACAAATTAGAGAATGTAAATGGAAAAAAAGTAAAAACATCAATCAATTTGATAACAAAAGAATTTTCAGAAAGTAAAAAACCTTCAATTCAAAGCACAAAGCTGGCTAAAAAAAATCTTAATAAATTTTTAGAGATTAAAGATAAATACTCAGAATATGCTTTATCAGTTGTTTTAGAATTTATTTCGTACACATTAAATCATGCTGAACAAATTGCGAATGATTTACTTTCAATAGATAATGCTATGAAGAACGGCTTTGGCTTAGCTTCTGGACCTTTTGAATTAATGGATAAACTTGGAAAGACTTGGATCAAAGAAAAATTTTTAGAAACTAATATAAAAATACCTAAAATTTTAAATAATCTCCCTGAAGAAAAATTTTATAAAGTTGAAGATCAAAAACTGAAATATTTTGATTTTATTTCGAATAAGTTTGTTAATTTAAATAGACCAAATGGAATTATCTTGCTCTCAGATATAAAAAAGATTAGAGAGCCAATTCAAAAAATTAGTACTGCAAGTCTATGGGATTTAGGTGATGGTGTCACTGTTTTTGAAATACATAGTCGAGGTAACTCTATTGATATGAGTACTATGCAATTTTTAGATAAATCAATTGATACAGTCAGTAATTCTTATAAAGCTATGGTCATTTATAATGAGGGTCCGATGTTTTCAGCAGGAGCAAATGTTGGTGAAGCTCTTTTTCTTGGTAATATTGGTTTAGAAACTGAATTGGTGGATAAAATTGTAGAATATGGGCAAAAAGTTTATCAAAAGTTAAAATACTCTAATTTTCCTGTTATTTCTGCTCCTTCAGGTATGGCGTTAGGGGGGGGGTGTGAATTATTATTACATTCAAATTTTGTCCAAGCTCATGTTGAAAGTTATATAGGTCTGACTGAAGCAGCTCTCGGTATATGTCCTGCTTGGGGCGGTTGTAAAGAATTATTATCAAGGTTTGAAAACAACAAAAATATACCAAATGGACCAATGCCAGCAATTATGAAGGCATTTCAAACAATTGGATTAGCTAAAACTTCAACATCTGCGCCTGAGGCTCGTGAAATTGGTTTTTTAAGGTCTGAAGATGGAATTACAATGAATAAGGATAGACTTTTACACGATGCAAAATTAGTAGCTATTAATTTAATAGAAACATATGTGAAGCCAGAAAAACTTACCTACAGATTACCTGGAAGAACTGCATTTGCAGCATTGGAACTTGGCTTAAAAGGAATGTTTGATAATGGTCAAATATCTGAACACGATAAATTGATTGGTCATCAAATAGCTAATATTTTATCTGGTGGTGAAACAGATATGCTAAATGAAGTTGATGAAGATCATATTCTAAAATTAGAATCTAATTCTATACAAACTTTGTTTAAACAGCCAAAGTCCCAAGAAAGAATTGAAAAGTTATTAGAAACAGGAAAGATAATTAGGAATTAAATCAGGAGAACGTTATGCAATCTTATAGTGCCCCATTGAATGATATGAAGTTTATTATAGAAGATTTTTTAAATTCTGGAGCAGCAGACACACTCTTCAAACAAAATGATATTGAAATAGAAGACTTCAATTTTATTCTAGATGAGTCTTCAAAATTTTGTGAAGAGATACTATTGCCACTTAATCAATCAGGTGACAAAGAAGGTTGCACTTATGAAAATGGGAAAGTAAAAACTCCTAAGGGCTTCAAAGATGCTTATAAACAATTTGTTGAGAGTGGATGGCAAGGTGCTGCATTAGACCAAAAGTACGGAGGTCAAGGTTTACCATATATATTCAATGTATTTTTTGATGAAATGATTACTTCTTCAAATATGGGCTTTGGAAATTATCCGGGTTTAACGGGTAATGCTTTTGAAGCAATTAAAAAAAGCGCATCTGATGATTTAAAAGATTTATACCTTCCAAAGTTAGCCACTGGAGAGTGGTCTGGAACAATGAACTTAACAGAGCCCCAATGTGGTACAGATTTGGGTCTAAGCAAAGCAATGGCAAATCCTCAAGAGGATGGATCTTATAAATTGACTGGTACTAAAATTTTTATTACAGGCGGTGAACAAGACCTGAGTGAAAATATTATTCATCTTGTTTTAGCAAGAACTCCAAATGCTCCTAAAGGTATAAAAGGCATAAGTCTTTTTTTAGTTCCAAAAATTATCCCTAATAAAGATGGCTCTCTTGGAGAGGAGAATAGTCTTAGCTGCGGTTCCATTGAGGATAAGATGGGTATTAAATCAAGTTCTACATGTGTGATGCATTACAATGACGCAAAGGCATGGTTAGTAGGTGATTTAAATAAAGGCATGAAAGCTATGTTTATTATGATGAATGGTGCGAGGCTAATGGTTGGTGTTCAAGGTTTGGGTATGTCAGAAGTTTCCTATCAATCTGCTTTATATTATGCAAAAGAACGTCTTCAAGGGAGATCTCTTAAGGGAGCTAAAAAGCCAGAAATGTCTGCAGATCCTATAATTGTTCACCCTGATGTTAGAAAAACACTTTTAAAGATGAAGTCATTAAATGAAGGAATTAGGGGCCTTATTGCATTTACAGCACTTCAAGTTGATGTGGCAAAATATGAGAAAGATAAATTTAAAAAACAAAGAGCTGATGACTGGGTAGCATTAATGACACCTATAATAAAAGCTTATGCAACCGATATTGGTTCAGAGTCTGCAAATCTCGCGGTTCAAATGTATGGTGGACACGGTTTTATAAAAGACCATGGCGTCGAACAATTTGTAAGAGATGCAAGAATTGCACAGCTTTATGAGGGAACTAACGGTATTCAAGCATTAGATCTCGTAGGAAGAAAATTACCAATGCATAATGGAAGACTTTTAAGAAGTTTCTTTCATGAAGTAAAAGAATATATAGAAGAAAATACATTTAATTATAATCTGAAAGAAGTAATACCACATTTGATGAAATCTTTTGGAAGATTGCAACAAGCAACAGCCTTTATTGCATCAAAGGGCTTATCTGACCCAGAAGAAGGAGCCGGCCCTGCTACTGATTATTTGAGAATGTTTGCTTTAACTTCTTTGGCATATGTTTGGGTAAAATATATTGATATTTCAAATAGAAAAATGAATGACGACCCTAAAGGTTTTTATAAAGCAAAAATTGCAACTGGTACTTTTTTTCTAAATAAAGTCTTACCAGAGACAGGTGCATTAATGTCTAGTATTATGTCAGGAGCGTCTTCATATACAAAGTATGAAGATGATTTTTTTGAGAGCAGTTTTTCATAGGTTGATACATAATTAACAATTATGCTATAAACAGTAATTGTTTTTAATTTAATAGAAGAATATTTATACAATGTTGCAAAACCTGATTTTTGATAAAAGGTTTCGATCAATATCATTTCAGATATTTCTTTTTCTTTTTGTAATATTCCTGTTTTATTGGTTTGCTCAAAACGCATCAAATAATATTACTGCAAGAGGTGATACATTTGGTTTTGATTTTCTTTATAACAATTCTGGTTTCAGTATTTTGCCAACATTAGGCACTTGGATAATGGATTATGAAGTTGGGAAATCAACTTATTTGGATGTATATTTTATAGGAATCATAAATACTCTTGTCATTGCTTTTACTGGAATTATAGCAACAACATTTCTTGGTTTTGTAATTGGTATTTTTAGATTGTCAAATAACATAGTTTTGAAATTTTTTTCATCTGTTTACGTTGAAATGTTTCGAAATATACCCTTGTTAATACATTTATTTTTTTGGTATTTTGCAGTTCTTCGGGCGGTGCCTGGCAAAAGAGAAAAAATAGATGTTTTAGGTTCATATGCTGGGATTAATGTAACAGGGCTATATATACCTAAGCCACTTTTTTTTGATGGTTCTACAATATTTTTGTTTTCAATTTTAATTTCGATTGCTTTAGCTTTTTTTATGAGCTCTTATTCTAATAAGCTAAGAAAAGAAACCGGACAACAGCTTCCATTATTTCAAATAAATTTAGGAATAATTTTTCTAATACCAGCCTTTGTCTTCCTCTTTTTAACTTATCAGTCTGGGGCACCTGTAGAATTTCAGATTCCAGAATTTAAAACTGATGGCCCTAAGTTAAAACAAGGATTTGTCAAAGGTGTTGGGATGAGTGTTCATCCAGAAATGATTGCACTTTGGATGGCATTAGTTTTGTATACTGCGGCATTTATAGCTGAAATAGTTAGAGCAGGAATAACAGCTATACATAAGGGGCAAACAGAAGCTTCACTGGCAACAGGAATGACAAAGGGGAATACATTACGTCTTATTATAATTCCACAAGCTTTAAGAGTTATAGTACCTCCTTTGACTTCGCAATATTTAAACCTAACTAAAAATTCATCTTTGGCTGTTGCTATTGCTTATCCAGAATTGGTATCAGTTTTTGCAGGAACAGCTCTTAATCAAGTAGGTCGTGAAGTAGAAATGATTTTTATGATGGCTTTAGTTTACCTAACCTTCAGCTTGATAACATCTTTATTTATGAATTGGTTTAACCATAGAATAAAATTGGTTGAGAAATAATGGAAACTAAATATTCATTTGTAAGAAAAGATATAGTATCTGAACAGCCACCCCCTTTAACACAGGTTGGCATTACTGGATGGTTATGGAGAAATCTATTTTCTTCAATGTCAAATTTTACTACTATAACTTCTTCTGTTCAGTCAATTCTGATGATACTTCTTACAATTTGGCTTTTATATTTCTGCGGTGGCCAACTTATTTCTATAATTGATTTTGCTATAATTTCTGCCGTTTGGTCAGATCCAGATGGTTTAAAGAGAAAGGTTTGCGCAACTGTTAAGCAAGGTGGCGAACTTCCAGCTGATTGGTATGGCGCTTGTTGGCCTTTTATTTTTGCAAAAAAGAAATTTCTTATTTATGGAAGAATTCCGGATGAAGAATTATGGAGAGCAAATTTAGTTTATGCAGGTCTATTTATTGGTATGGGATATATAATTTGGGAAAAAGGGCAAGGTAGAAAATGGGTTGGATTGGGGATGCTGACATTATTTCCCGTCATATCACTCATATTATTAACAGGGGCTAATTTTGATATCAGTTTTAATTTAATGATATGGACAGGAACCTTATTAATAACCTTATATTTAATGGGTTACTTTTCCAGCAGAAATTATTTAGGTGAAATTTTTGAACAATTTTCGATATTATTTAATTTTCTTGCACTGATTTTATTTTTGTTTTTAGCTTTGCTAGTATTATTTGCTATAGATTATGGTCTTGCTCCTATTGATACATTAGATTGGGGTGGATTACTTCTTACATTGCTAATAGCTATTACAGGTATTGTTGCATCTCTTCCAATTGGGATTGTTTTAGCTTTAGGCAGAAGATCAAATATGCCTATTGCAAGAGTTTTATGCACCATGTTCATAGAATTTTGGAGAGGTATTCCTTTGATTACGGTTTTATTTGCTGCATCGGTTTTAATACCACTTTTTTTGCCAGCAGGCGCAGATGTAGATAAACTTCTAAGGGCAGTTATTGGAATAATACTATTTTCATCAGCCTACATGGCTGAAGTTATAAGAGGTGGTCTGCAAGCAATTCCGAGGGGGCAATATGAGAGTGCAGCAGCTGTCGGCTTATCTTACTCTCAATCAATGAGATTTATAATTTTACCACAAGCATTAACACATGTCCTGCCTGGTATTGTAAATACCTTTATAGGTTTATTTAAAGATACAACATTAGTTTCTATAATAGGCATCTTTGAAGTTATGGGTATATTCAGAGCTGCATCTCAAGATGCAAATTGGGGCTCCCATGTTCAACATGCAACAAGTTACCTAGTAGCAGCAACAGTTTTCTTTATATTTTGTTTTGGTATGTCAAGGTATTCAATATATATCGAAAATAAATTAAGTAGAGATAATAAATAAATTTAGAGGAAATAACCAATGAATGCATTACCAGCAAGAAATACAAAAACCCAATCTAAAATGTCGGTTTCTGATGAGGTTGTAATTGAAATCTCAAATATGAATAAATGGTTTGGTCACTTTCACGTCCTGCGTGATATTGATTTGATTGTAAATAAAGGTGAAAGAATTGTTATTTGTGGTCCTTCTGGATCTGGAAAGTCTACTTTAATAAGATGTATCAATCGACTTGAAGAACATCAAAAGGGTATAATTAAAGTTGACGGAGTAGAGTTAAATGATGATGTAAAAAAAATTGATAAAATTAGAAGTGAAGTAGGGATGGTTTTTCAGTCATTCAATTTGTTTCCACATCTTACAGCTCTTGAAAATTGTACTTTAGCGCCTGTTTGGGTTCGTAAACTCCCTAAAAAAGATGCAGATGAAATTGCCATGAAATATTTGGAAATTGTTAAAATACCTGAGCAAGCTCTTAAATATCCTGGGCAACTTTCAGGTGGACAGCAGCAAAGAGTTGCAATTGCTAGGGCTCTTTGTATGGAGCCAAAAATAATGCTTTTTGATGAGCCTACTTCTGCTCTTGATCCTGAAATGATCAAAGAGGTCCTTGATACAATGATTGAACTTGCAGAAGATGGAATGACAATGATTGTTGTAACTCACGAAATGGGATTTGCTAGTAAAGTAGCTAATAGAGTAATATTTATGGATGAAGGCCAAATCATTGAGCAAAATTCACCAAAAGAATTTTTTAATAACCCTAAATCTGATCGTACTAAACTATTTTTAAGCCAAATTATTGACCATTAAACTTCAATAGGTGTATCTTTGTTGCTACCCCATTCACTCCAACTACCATCATAAACCTTTACATTTTCAAATCCTATCAAATGTGCAGCAATTTTTAATCCGCATGCTGTAACCCCTGATCCACAGGTCATTACTAGCTCAGATTTTTTATTATCAATACCTAGTTCGTTAAAAATTTTTTTTATTTCAAATGTAGGTTTTAAGCAGTTTGTTTTTTGATCAATTAAAGATGTTATTGGTATATTAAAGGAAGATGGTATATGGCCAGACCTAACACCTGGTCTCGGTTCTTTAATTTGACCATAAAATCTATCAGCACCTCTTGCGTCAATAATAACTCTATTTGAATTTTTGCCTAGATTATTACTTATGTTTTCAAGTGTTTCATACAAACTGTAATCTATTTTTCTAGAAATATAATTTGTTGTATTATACTCTGATTTTTGGTCACTTTTTGGCCCTTTATAATTTAACCAAGATTTTAATCCACCATCAATTATCCTTATTTTTTCATGACCAAATATTTTAAACATCCACCACGCTCTAGCAGAAGAGAAGAAAACACTATTATCATATAATACAACATTATCTTCGTTTTTAACGCCTATTTCACTTACCATAGATGAGAATTCGTTCTCATTTGGAAGCATGTGTGGAAATTTTGAATGTTTATTTGAAATTTTATCTATATCAAAAAAACGCGCATTTGGAATATGCTCCTTATTAAATTCATCTAATGCATTTCTTCCAGAATTTGGCAAATGAAAGGTTGCATCAAGGAATATAGTATTTGGTTTTGAAAATAAATTTTCTAAAGCAAACTTTGCTGAAATTAGATCTTGCATTTGACCCTCTGAAAATAATTTGCTGGTAAATTTAAGTTTTTTAAATAAGATAAATCAGACAACTTATTAAGCAAGATAATTTATTTTAAATGTTACGTAAATTTTTTTTATTTCTGTTATTTTTTGTATTTTCAAATCAAACCTATGCAGAGAAATTTGTTGATCTTGGGCCCAGTTTAAAATTAAGCTATAAAACTGGAAATATTGACACAAATACATTCAATGGTTTTGCATCTGATATTTCATTTTTTGATAAATTTAATAATGATGAGATCATTGGAAATGCGAAAACACTTAAAATCGAAAGCCAAAAAAATAAAGATGGGCAAGTTATTATCAATTTATTTTCATTAAGTGAAATATTTGCATATGATGATGAATTTGGATTTGAAATTGTAATTGATAAGATATCTATAAGAGACTTCAATTCAGCTATTTTAAAAGACAATTTTGCAGAAGATGCTGCAAACTACGATTTGCTAAAGCATAAAAACTTTAGTTTTAATATATCAGGAGTAAATTTTAAAAATAACGAATTTGATTTAGGAATTAAAAAAATAAGTCTTCCAAAAATTAAATATGGGAAACTCTCATCAGGTGAAGAATTTGCCCAAGAGACCTCTTTTGAAATTAAAGAAATAAGCTTTACTGCAAATCCAAGTAATATTGATTTGCTGCCACTAAATGTCATTCTTGCTTCAATTGGTCAGCAATCGCTAACCTTAGACTTAAATACTTATAGCGAAGTATTTGATAAGGGATTAATGCTGAAAATTATTTCGAAATTAGGACTAAATATCATCGGGGGAGCAGCATTGAATATAGAATTAGATTACTCTGTGCCAATTGAAACATTTAGTTACTTTTCAAATAATCAATCTTTAATAGATGAATTACAAACCCAGAATTTTGAAAACTTAGATAATTTTAATAATGAAATACTAATGGAACTAGGTAAGATCCAACTAAATAAAGTTATCTTTCAAATTGAAGATTTAGGTGTAAGAAAACCTCTTATTATAATGGCTGCATCTAATATGGGAATGTCAGAAGAAGATGTTATTAATATGTCAAATGAAATGATACAATCAGTTCTTTTCCCTTTTATTCCAGTTAATGCAGAAAAATTTGCTGATAATATATCAAAATTTGTTAAGCAAGGAGGTAAACTTACATTTAGTATCAACCCTCAAAATCCTTTGCCTATTATCTCCTCAATGGGGTTACTCGTAATGCCTGATTTGGCTATTGAGTCATTAGGTATTAAACTGTTAGCAGAATAACTTAGTCTGATTTTCTATGGTAGTTACAGGCATCTTCTTGCATTTCCAAGTGTAATTTATCGCCAGAATATTTATTTTCACTCGCCAAATCTTCATTAAATTCAATTCCTAATCCTGGTCTGGTAGGTGAGAGAATAAATCCATTTTCCCATTTAATAGAGTTGTTGATTAATTTTAAATGGAACTCACCACCAGTAAGAATTGTTTCAGCCATTAAAATATTTGGAATATTTGTAGCAAGTTGTATATTTGCAGCCCATTCAATCGGACCAGCGTAAAGGTGAGGCGCAATTTGTGCATTAAAAACCTCGGCTATTGCGCTTATCTTTTTTGCCTCTAAAATACCACCGGCGCGACCTAATGCGGGTTGAAGAATGCTAACATTTCCCAATTTAAGCAATGCAGCAAATTCAGACTTGGTTGTGTGTCTTTCTCCAGTTGCAATTGGAATATTAACTTGCGTGGCAACTTTTTTAAATTCATCAATATTATCAGGTGGTATCGGCTCCTCAAACCACAAAAGATTAAACTTTTCTAATGCTTTGCCTAACCTGATTGCTCCTGAAGTAGTGAATTGACCATGAGTTCCAAAAAGTAAATCAGCTTTGTTTCCAACTGTTTGTCTTAAAGCTTTACAGAATTCAATTGATAAGTTTATATCAAACATGGACGGTTGATGCCCACCACGAATGGTGTATGGGCCCGCAGGATCAAATTTGATTGCAGTGAAGCCCAACTTTAGCATTTCTCTGGCACTTTCAACTGCCATATCGGGACTAGACCAAAATTTTCTATGATCATGATGAGGTAATGGATAAAGGTATGTGTATGACCTAATTCTTTTTTGCATCGCCCCACCCAATAGTGAATAAATCGGTTTATCGCAAGACTTTCCTAAAATATCCCAACACGCTATTTCTAAACCTGAAAATGCACCAATAATTGTTGGGTCTGGTCTTTGAGTAAAACCACTAGAGTAGACTCTTCTAAACATAAGTTCAATATTCTCAGGATTTTCTCCTTTCATATGTCTTTCAAAAATATCTTCAATAACATAAGTCATTCTTTCAGGAGAAATGGATGCTGAATATACTTCACCATACCCGACGAAACCATTATTTGTTGTCAGCTTAACAAAAACAAAATACTTTCCACCCCATCCAGGATGTTTGTTACCAACAATAAAAACTTTTAATTCTTTTAATTCCATAAGTTTAATAATTAAAGTTTACAAAACTTCACATTACCATTGAAGTTATATTTTTTTTTATAATATATTATTGATATAGTTTGGAAAAAATATGAATGAAAATAATATATTTCTGCCTGCAAAGCTTCCAAGTAATGAAAGTAGACGTCTAGAGGCTGTTAGAAGAACAGGTGAGTTAGATGTAGATAATAAAGATTTGTTTATTGTATTTAATGAACTGGCAAAACAAATTTCAAATATGCCTGTAAGTTATACTGGGCTTATGGATCAAGACAGACAGTTTTTTTTATGTCATATTGGTATGCCAGATGATCTCCCAGATAGTATCCCAAGAGAATCAACATTTTGTCAATTTGCATTAGGAAGCACAAAACCTTTAATTGTTAACGATTGTAAAAATGATGAAAGATTTAAAAATCATCCAATTGTATGTGGTCCTCCATATGTTACTTTTTATGGAGGTTTCCCAATTATTAATGAGGCAGGATATATTTTAGGAACATTATGTGTAACAGACACAAAACAAGATGCAAATTTATCTGTTAGCCAAATTGAATTACTAACAAAGTTAACTGGCCGTCTTGCGCATCAATTAGATATTCAAACACAGCAAAGAGAATTTACCGCTTCAAAAACTATTGATTTATTGAATAAATCTATAAAGCATTTACCTCAATTCAATATTTCAAATCTTATCGGTTTTTTAACTGTTATAAGCGGTGCTCAAGTTGACAGAGAAACAGTTAATTTTTTAACTATGAATAAACTTTTAGATAAAAATGGTTTTTTAACTCCACTTGCAAGAAAAATACAAAAAGATCTTGGTTTTGATACAGGCGTTCATAAAAAAATTATGTTTAATAATGATGAAATATCTTCGAATTTAGATAACATGATCAGTGAACTAGAGAATTTATAATGTATGCAGTAGTATATCAATTTAAATTCCCGAGTATCAGTGAAGCTAAAGTCGCAGCTGGATTTTGTTCTGAATCTTTAGGCGGAAAAATTTCAGAATATGACTTTTTAGGTCTAAATATCTTAATAAGTAAAAATGGTGACTTAAATATTAATGTGAAATTTGAGGATACAAATTCTTTGAAAAAATTTGAAAATGATTCAAATAAATTATTTAATGACCTCCGAAATAGTTTTGTTTTTAAGGAGACTAAATTTGCAGGTGTTTATGCTTATTCATTCGAAAAAGAAGCTGTTTCAACTGAAATTCAGCTAACTGGGCCTGCATATATTAAAAATAACTAACTATTAAATCTTTAATCTCTTTAGCCGTAATATATATATATATATCAATAAATACATAGTATTTGTTGACATTATGATAAAATAATTCAAATGTATCTATGCAAAGACGTAAAATTGATTGCATTAAATTAAAAATTGGAATGGTCTCGTCTTCATTCTAATGAAATTGGAGACATAAATAAATGGCAACAGGCACTGTTAAATGGTTTAATCCACGTAAAGGCTATGGTTTTATTGAACCTGAAGGTGGTGATAATGACGTGTTTGTACATATTTCCGCTGTTCAGAATTCAGGATTAGATCTTCTAAAAGAAGGTCAAAAGGTTGAATTTACGCTAGAAGAACAGAAAAATGGAAAAAGTGCGGCTGAAAATTTAAAAATCGTTGAATAAACTTTTCATTTTATAATAAACTATATTTAATAACCCATACTAACTATTTTTATGGGTTACTATGGATGTTTTACGTGAGTATCTGATAAAAGCTTTCCTCTCACCGAAGTCATTTTATGTGTAAAAGCATTTTTATGAATTTCGGTGTAATTTTTTAGTGCGTCTATAACTTTTTTTTGAATTGTTTCCTCATTATATTCAAAAACAATCAATCTTGTTACTTCACCTGATAAATAGCACCTAACACGATCGCACCCATTATCTAAAGCTATTTTTTCCATCATATTTTCAGCTAAGGCTTGCGATGCTATAGCTTCAGATGAATTAATGTATGTAACTGTTATTATGCTGACATATTTTGACATAATTTAATTTATATAAAATTTAGGAAAAAATACTAATGTTTTTTAAAATATGAAACGTAAAGTGATAAAGTGCCAAGGATTAAAAAGATTATAAAAACTGGCCAGAAAATAATATTTTTGTCAAAAATCATCTGTTTCAGCTGGATTATTATAAAGATATAAAATCCTATAGATGTTCCAAATAAAATCCTTTTTGCAGCACTTGTGACATTTCTATGTGCTAGCATAAGGAGAATACCTATAAAAATACTACCACCTCCCATCAATTCACGGTGTATAGTCGCTATTCTAATTTCTTTCTCACTAGCTTGTGGAAAAATTTTCATGCTAATAAGATCAGGAAAAAATAAAAAGGTTAATCCTAAGACTAGCATAGTTAAACTAGATAAAAATAGTATTCCTCTAACAGTCATAATTCTACCTATTTGTTAAGTATTCTTTACGACTCAATTTCAATCTTTTTATTTTATTTTTTTAATCATCTATATATATTGACATAAAAAACATAATAAAATTAAAAAAATATGTATTTAAACAATTCTTATTTAATGTTATTAGGCTTTCTTAAATATTGCCACCAAAAAATTTTTAAACCTAAAACATTAAAGGATAATATAATAGGAAGTTTTGTAGGAATTTGTATAGTATTCTCATTAATAGTTTTATATTTAAGATTTTTTGACTTATAAAAATTAAATAAACTTATATGAAACAAAAAGAAAAAATTTCAATACACGAATTAACTCAATTAATTAAATCTGCTTTTATAAACTCAAAAGTTAGTCCTTCAAATGCTGGTATTGTAGCTAATGCTCTAGTAAATGCTGAAATAGATGGTAAGACCGGACATGGCATTTCGAGGGTGGTCAGTTATGCATCTCAATCACAAGTAGGAAAAGTAGATGGATTTGCAAAACCAGTAGAGAAAAAGTTGAAACCAAGTGTTGTTTCTATTAATGCGTGTAATGGTTTTGCATATCCAGCATTGGATAAATTATTACAAACGCTTCCAAAAGTTGCAGCATCACAAGGAATTGCTTTAGGTGGTGTTTTTAAATCTCATCATTTTGGAGTTGCTGGTCATATCGCTGAAAAAGCTGCAGAAAATGGTATGATATGTATTGTATTAGGAAATACTCCTTCTGCAATAGCCCCATGGAATGGAAACAAAGCACTTTTTGGAACTAATCCATTAGCATTTGGTTCGCCAACTGAAAATGACAATCATTTTATAATTGATTTGGCAGTTTCTGAAGTAGCAAGAGGAAAAATTCTTAATGCTTCTTTAAAAAATGAAAAGATACCATATGGATGGGCTACTGATAAAGAGGGTAAACAAACAGATAATCCTCATGAAGCTTTAAAAGGAATGATGCTTCCATTTGGGGGAGCAAAAGGAGCAGCTATTGCATTAATGATAGAGTTAATGTCATCTGCTTTGGTAGGGGCAAATTTTGCTTTTGAAGCTGACTCTTTTTTAGATTCAAATGGTAATCCTCCTAACGTTGGGCAAATTTTAATAATGATAGATCCTGCATCTTTTGTAACAAAACTTTCTTACATAAATAGAGTTGGTGATATGATTAGAGCTATAAATGATCAAGAAAATACTTATATTCCTGGTTCAAATAGATTTTTACTTAGAGAAAAGGCAAAAAAAGAAGGTTTAAGTGTTGATGTTAATATAATTAAAGAAATTACAAAGTTATGTTAATTTAAATCCTCTTCGATTATTGACATTTCAAGATGAAATGTAGTTTCTCCTTCTTCTGTATCTTTGAAAACAATTCC